>JANYKL010000078.1 GCA_025361625.1 Acidobacteriaceae bacterium | reverse complement strand
ATTCGGAAAGCTCGCCGTGACGCGAACTGGAACGTAACTTCCCGGCTTTAGATCAGCCCCTGCGGGAGCGGTGAAATTCATTACTTTAATCTGCGAGGTGCGGCCCAGCCACTGGGCACGGGCCTCATTCTTCCCTTCCACCATCACCTCTAGAATCTGCCCGACGTGACGTTGATTGCGGCGCGCGCCGATTTGCTTTTGCCTGCTATTTACCTCGGCTAAACGGCGTGCTTTCTCTTCGTCGGCAATTGCATCTTCCAGCCCGAGAGCTGGGGTGTTCGGTCGCGCCGAGTACTTGAAGGTGAAGACGCTATCGTAGCCGACGATGTCCATCAGGCTCAATGTCTCTTCAAATTCTTTTTCAGTCTCGCCCGGGAATCCGACGATCAAGTCGCTGGTGAGCGACAGATCTCGTTGCGCGGAATGAATCCATCCGACTCGCTCGAGATAATCTTCACGGGTGTAGAGGCGCTGCATCGCGTTAAGGACTCGCGTCGATCCGCTTTGAACTGGCAAATGCACGTGGTCACACAGCACCGGGGTGGCATCCATGACCTCGACAATGTCGCGGCCGAAATCACGAGGGTGCGACGTCGTAAATCGAACTCTTCGGATTCCACCGATCTCAGCAAGCGCGGCCAACAATTCCGCAAACGTTTTCTTTTGATCAGGATCGTGGTAGGAGTTTACGTTTTGCCCCAGCAATTGGATTTCTGTGTAGCCAAGATCGACCATTTGCCGCGCCTCGTGAAGAACCGAGCTTGAAGTCCGACTGCGCTCTTTCCCGCGCGTGTAAGGCACGACGCAATACGCGCAAAACTTGTCGCATCCTTCGATGATAGTGATGTAGCCGCGGTGGGGGTTCGTGCGCGCTGTAAATTCAGTTTCGAAGCATTCATCGGTCTGGCGATCATCCAGCCCCGTGACACGCGTCTGGCCGGTTTCAAGCTGTACCAACATTTGCGGCAGATACCGGTAAGAGGCGGAGCCACAGACCATTGAGACATATGGGGCTCGTTCAAAAATCTTCTCGCCCTCCTGCTGCGCGACGCAGCCAAGCACGCCAAACTGCTTGCCTTGCGCGCGGTATTTCTTGTAATCCGAGAGCCGGTTGAAAACCTTCTGCTCGGCCTTGTCGCGGATAGAGCACGTATTGTAGAGAACAAGTCCAGCTTCCTCGACGCTCGGAACCTGCTGGTAGCCTTGCTGCAACAGCGTTCCCACGACTTTCTCGGAGTCATGAGCGTTCATCTGGCAGCCAAAGGTCTCTAAATAAAATGTTTTGTCGCTCGCTCCCGGCATGGGTTCAGTATAAACCAGCGTGAGAGGCTCCGATGCGAGGAGGGCGAGGGTTAAGACTAAGTGGCGTCGAGAGGAAGATTCTGGTTGCCGCCTCCCATTTTTTCGCGCAGGTGGTTGGCAATCAATTTTCCGTGGAAGCGGCCGTTTTCAATAAAAATCTCGCTGGTTCGCGACCCGGCAACGATGACGCCGGCAACGTAGATTCCCGGAACATTCGATTCCAGCGTCTCGGGGTCGCACACCGGGCGTAGTTGTTCGTTCGAAAGTTCGATCCCGGTACTGCGCAAGAAATCATAGTCTGGATGGTATCCGGTGAGTGCGAAGACAAAGTCGGTTTTTATTCGTACCGGGCCTACTGGCGTGCGCAGAACGACGCAGTCGTTGTTGATTTCCCGCACCGTGCTGCTGAAGTACGCGGCAATTTCGCCAGCTTTGATGCGGTTATCGATGTCAGGGCGCACCCAGTACTTCACGTTGTTGTGCATCTTCTCGCCGCGATGAACGATGGTTACGCGAGCTCCATGACGCCAAAGGTCCAGCGCGGCTTCAGCGGCTGAATTCTTGCCGCCGATCACCAGAACATCGGCGTCGTAATAGGGGTGCGGATCGCGATAGTAGTGAAAGACTTTTTCGGAGTCCTCGCCCGGAATTTCGAGCCTGTTTGCCAGATCGTAGTAGCCGGTGGCAAGCACAATCTTCCGGGCCTGATAGTCATGGATGGCGCTGTGACGATCGGTCGTCGTCACTCGAAAATCTCCATCTTTGCCGGTGATTGTCTTCACCCACTCATACTGGCGCACCTGCAATTCGTAGCGTTCGGCAACCCGCCGGTAGTATTCGAGCGCCTCAAGACGGTTGGGTTTAGGGGACGCGGTGGTGAAGGGGATGTCGCCAATCTCCAGCAACTCAGGGGTTGTGAAGAAAACCATACTATTAGGATAGTGGTAGATGGAATTGACAAGGCATCCCTTATCGACAATTACGACGTTGAATCCAGCCTTCTGAGCCTCAATTGCGCAGGCCATGCCGGTCGGCCCTGCACCTACGACAAGCAAATCGTATGCGGAACCTGGCCTGGAGCTTACCTGTGGGCGAGGAAGAATTTCGGGAACTTGCTCGATTGGTGCTTGGCTGACAGTTTTCATTCGAGCTGGCGCGACGGAAGGACAATTTTAACATCCGTTACGCGACCGAAAGGATCATGAGGCCATTACTTTTTCATGCAAACCGCCACACCGTCGCGAATGGGAAGGACGGTCGTAAAGAGATCGGGCGATGAAAAAATTAACTTATTGAACTCGGCAATGGCTTTGGTCTGAGCATCGGGATTCGGGTTGCGAAGCTTGCCGCTCCAAAGAACGTTATCAGAAATGAAAAGGCCTCCGCTCTTAAGACGTGGCATGGCCAATTTGAAAACTCGGGGGTAATCGATCTTGTCGACGTCATTAAAGATAATGTCGTACTGGTTTTTCTCTTCGGAAAGAAATTCCAATGCGTCTCCCACGCGAACTTGGATGCGATTGGTGACTCCCGCCCGCTCAAAGTAGCAGCGCGCCTTCTCCGCCCGCTTGGGATCCCCGTCCGTATAGACGACTTGTCCGCCGTCGCCAACCGCCCGCGCCCACCAAACTGTTGAATAACCAATCGCGGACCCCATTTCGAAAATTCTCTTAGCTTTGCTGATAACCGCAAGCTGATAGAGCACACGCGCGACGACCGGGCCCACGATCGCATAGTCGTTCTTAGTCGCGTCTTCCTCCATCTCGGTGAGAACCTCATCACGAACGGGAAGCATCTCATAAAGGTAGTCTTCAACATGGGAGGTAGTAATTCCTCCCATGCGCCATTCAGGGCGGATCGGGTTGCTGCTCATACACACTCCTTACGCGAACGTGAATAACTGTACATGGCCCGACTCAAATAGACCTTCATTGAGCGTCGGATATTAGGCCTCGGAAATAGTTTCCCCTGGTTTCAACTCGAGCACTTTGACGTGCGGAACAAGTTTTTGTAACTCTGCCGGAGTGCCAGTGAGTTGCGGGAAGGTTCCGAAGTGCATCGGGATCACCCTCTCCGGCTGCAGCAACTTGCAGGCGTACGCAGCCTCGCGTGGAGACATTGTAAAGTGGTCGCCGATCGGAAGCATGACAATCTTTGGCGCATAGAGATCGCGAATCATTGCCATGTCGCTGAACACGTTTGTATCGCCTGCGTGGTAAATCTTGATTCCGTTTGAGAACTCCATTACATATCCGCAAGCTTCGCCGCCATAGACGATTTCGTCGCCATCCTGAATGCCGCACGAGTGGACGGCGTGCACCATGGTGATTTTTACGTCAGCAACCGTCTGCGTGCCCCCCTTGTTCATGGGGGCAATCTGCTCGACGCCTTTTTTCTGCAGCCAAGTGCAGAGTTCGAAGATGCCAACCGCAATTGGTTTGAGCTTTTTACCGAGGTCCACCGCGTCGCCAATATGATCGAAGTGGCCGTGGGTACAGACCATCACATCCATCTGCTTGACCTTCTTCTCAGGCTCAGGGCACATCGGATTGTGTGCAATCCAAGGATCAACGTAAAAGATTTTATTTTCCGGGGTTTTAATGCGAAACGTGGCGTGCCCTAGCCAGGTCAGTTCAATCCCTTTTAAATTCACGGTAATACTCCCGAAAATACCCCTAGAATAAGGCCGAACTAAGCATTCTAGTTAGTGCTGGCTAAGTGCGCAAACCCGCCAGACACGGTCGACCGCGAAGCAGCCACCAGAAGCATTCCAGTCGGTCGCAAACTCGTGTATAAAAGTCTCCTAAATGCCCGAACTCAAAGTATTGCTGTCACGAGAGACGATCGCGAAACGGGTCGCTGAAATGGGAGCAGAAATCGACCGAGATTTCCGCGGCCAAGCGATTATTTTCGTTGGAGTGTTGAAGGGCGCCGCGATTTTTTTGAGCGATTTGGCGCGCAATGTTTCTTTAAATGCGACCTTCGATTTTATTGGCGTATCGAGTTACGGCAACCGTCCGATCGCGAGGGATGATCCGGCTGGGCACGCGGCATGGGATTCTCTCGGCGAAGTTCGCCTGACGAAAGATTTAGATCAGTCTCTCGCAGGGCGCAACGTCATACTTGTGGAAGATATTCTCGATACCGGACTCACGCTGAACTACATTTCGAAATTATTGCGGGCGCATCAGCCGAAGTCGTTGCACATCGCGGCGCTGCTCGATAAGCCCTCCCGCCGCAAACTGCCGATCGAAGCGCACTACATCGGGTTTACCATTCCAGACGAGTACGTGGTGGGCTATGGCTTGGATTATGCCGAGTTATATCGCAATCTGCCCGATGTGTGCATTGTGCAGAATCCCTGATCGGCGGCGGTAAGAGCTTCCCGATTATCTGGACAGGGCACTTATCAGTGCTCATCACCGTGCAGGAACACCTGAGAATCGGCTGCTATGATTGAGGTTGTGAAAACGTCCGCTTTGCCACCCGAACGTCTATCGGAAGTAGAACCTCTGCTTCTGGAAGTTGCCGACGTGGTGAATACCACGCTCGATCTGGAAACATCGCTGAAGCGCGTTGCGGAGATCGTACGCAAGGTCATCGACTACGAAATTTTTGCCATTTTTTTGTTAAACGAACAGCTCCAGGAACTCTACGTACGTTTCCACGTGGGCTATCCCGAAGGAGTTGCGGAACGCTTGCGCGTAAAAGTTGGCGAAGGGGTGACTGGCCTAGCCGCTCAGACGAGGCAAACAGTTTTGGTTTCGGATACGACAAAACACTCTTCTTACCTCGAAGGGCTTCCCAACATACAGTCAGAGCTCGCGCTGCCGCTGATCGTAAAAAACAGAGTGATTGGCGTCATCGATATCGAGGCCCGGGAGAAAAACTATTTCACCGAGGAGCATAAGCGGCTGCTGACGCTGATCGGCTCACGTATGGCAGTTGGGATTGAAAACGCCCGCTTGCATACGCGCGTCACCCGCCAGGCGCGCACACTTTTACTGCTGAATGAAATTGCCCGCGAGCTCAGCTCGATTCTGAACCTCGACCAGCTTCTAAAGCGCATCGCCGAATTGCTTAACCGGCTTATCGACTATCAAATGTTTAGCATCCTGCTGCTCGACGCGGCGGGGGAGAAGTTACAACACCGATTCTCACAACGCTTTGCAGAACGGCTCCACCTTAAGCATGACATTCCAATCGGTCAAGGAGTTGTCGGCTATGCCGCCGAGCAAAAGGAAAGCGTCCTGGTGCGCGATGTTAAAAGCGATTCCCGCTACATCGAGGTCAATCCCGAGACTTTATCGGAATTGGCAGTTCCGCTTATCTACCAAGAGAAGGTGATCGGCGTGTTGGATCTTGAGCACGTCAAGAAAAACTATTTCACCGAGGACCATAAGCGAGTGTTGACCACGCTGGCGGCGCAACTCGCTATCGCCATTGAGAACGCGCGGCTCTACGAAGAAATTGAGCGGCAAGAGCAGCGCCTTGAGCGTGATCTTGCGTTAGCCCGCGAACTTCAGTTCCGGCTGCTGCCTGCCTCTCCGCCTCAAATGAACCACCTCGACGTGGCCGCCAAGTTTGTTCCGGCGAGGGCGATTGGTGGAGATCTCTACGATTTTGTACCCTATTCTCAAGGGCGCCTTGGTATAGCGATCGGCGATGTGAGCGGCAAGGGCGCGCCCGCCGCCATTTATGCCGCCCTGGTCAGCGGAATTCTTAGATCGCATGCTCCGATTGAGCCAGGCCCGGCGGAGATGCTTTCGGCGGTAAATCTTTCCCTGGCAGAGCGGCGTATTGCGGCCCAGTTTGTTTCAATCATTTATTCCGTGTGGGATGACGAAAAACGGGAGTTGCTGATCGCAAATTCTGGATTGCCGCGTCCCATCCATCTTCGCGAGGGGAAGGTCAATTTTATTGAGGCCACCGGGCTGCCTCTGGGATTGTTTGATGTAGTCGAATACGACGAATTCAGCTTTAAAGCAAATCCCGGAGATTTGTTCGTCTTCTACAGCGATGGAATTCTCGACGCCCGCAATCGTCATGGGCACTCATTTGGACAGGATCGAGTCGCGGAGATTGTCGCCAACTGTTCGCAGAAATCGGCTGACTGTGTAGTGAGCGACATCTTTAAGGCAGTTAAGATCCACGCGACGGGCGTCGACACCTTCGACGATCAGACCGTGCTGGCGATTAAAGTCAAACCCGATCCTGGCCTGCCGCGGTGACAGCGGCTATCAATCATCACGGGCTTCGCCCCCCCGCTTTTGAGTATCGTGGCCGGCTCGACAAAGAACTTTATTGCGAAAAAATAAGATTGGCGTCGTTGGCGGGCCGTTACGGTACCCCGCTCTATGTCTATTCGACGCAGATGATCCGGCAACGGTTACAAGCCTTTGCCCACTCGTTCAAGGATCTTCGTCATACCGTCTGTTATTCCGTTAAAGCAAACTCGACGCTGGGAATCCTGCGGTTGGTCGCCGCTGAAGGCTCAGGCTTTGACATCGTTTCCGGTGGAGAACTACAACGCATCTTGCGCATCGATCGCCATGCCGCAGAGCGCGCGGTATTTTCGGGCGTTGGCAAAACGGAAACTGAAATTGAGTTGGCTTTGTGCTCGAAAATCATGTTGTTTAATGTTGAGAGCGAGTCAGAACTTCACTTGCTCGCCGCAACCGCAAAGCGTTTGAAGAAGCGAGCGGCAATTTCGATCAGGGTCAATCCCGATGTTTCGGCGAAGACCCATCCCTACATTTCAACCGGTCTTCGCCAACACAAGTTTGGAGTACCCGTATCAGAAGCCAAAACCCTCTACGCGCAGGCAGCCAAAGAGCGCTTCCTGCGTGTCGCCGGCGTGAGTGTGCACATTGGATCCCAGATTACCGACCTGAAGTCGTTCGCAGAGGCAATGGAGCGTGTTGCTGAACTGGTGCGGATGCTTCTTCATCAAGGCCACGAAATTCAATTCGTCGATGCGGGCGGCGGATTGGGGATCGCCTACGAAGGAGTACAGACAGCTTTCGCGAAACAGATTGGAGCGTACGCTCGCGCCATTACAAAGCCGTTCCAGGGAATGAAAGTGCATTTGTTGCTTGAACCGGGCCGGTCGATCGTCGGCCCCGCCGGCGCGCTCGTGACGCGGGCGCTCTATCGCAAGACGAACCGCAAGAAGCGCTTCCTTATAGTCGACGCCGCGATGAATGACTTGATTCGGCCGTCACTCTATGGCGCGTACCACCAGATAGTTCCCGCGAGACTCTCATCCTCCGGCAAGAAGGAAACGACGGACGTCGTTGGTCCGGTTTGCGAAACGGGGGATTTTTTCGCACGCAATCGCAAACTTCCGGTCGTGAATGAAAACGATCTGCTCGCAATTATGGACGCCGGCGCCTACGGGTCTGTACTGGGGTCGAATTACAACACCCGAGGAAAACCGCCAGAAATCTTGGTCGATGGAGCAGAGTACAAGCTGATTCGCCGGCGCGAGACGGTCGAGGATCAGCTTCGAATAGAAAAATAATCACGACACTTCGAGCGATTCCAGAAAATTATTTACCGCTCGCAGCACGGGTTCCGGCTGTTGAATGAAAAGCGCGTGTCCAAGGTTCTTGAACTTTACGTGCGCATGATGGGGCAAGATTCGGGCGGCGAGCGCTGCGTCGGAATCTGACATTAACCCGCCCATTTGAGGAGCGCCTTGCAAGAGTAGAGTCGGGCATTTGATTTTTCGCAGAACATTTTCCCCGTTCCACCCTTCCAGCGAAGAGCCATCGAGAGTCATCTCGTAAGTGTCAGGATCAACCATCTGCACGCAGCGAGCCCATGCCAGCAGGTAGGGCTCGTCGTTTCCGGGTAGCTCTCGAATCGCAAGCGATTCGCTCGTCCCCGGCACAGGCAAAATGATGCTGCCAATCTGTTTAGCGATCTGCTCTACCGAACCTCCGGTTCGAGCCGCATCTCGCAGACCCGCGAAAAGCGCGGTATACATGGGATGGCGCAAGTCACGGCCGACAATCATATTGTCTCCGAGAATTAACGCCCTCACAAGATCGCCGTAATCTGATGCGATTGACATCGCCAGCATTCCACCAAGAGAGTGCCCGAAGAGTATCGCGGGTTTGCCGATGCGGTCGCGCAGGAGCTTGGCTATATCACCACAGAATTGAGGGCCGTGATAGCCACGCGCAACGTGAGAAGACTTGCCATGGCCACGCAGGTCTGGAATGAAGATGTGCCAACGCAAGCTCAGGGCAGGAACAATCGGCAGAAAGACTTGCCAGCGCCGTCCGAGCCCGTGCAACAGAACCAGGGGAGGGCCGTTCGGCGGCCCCTCGGCATAATTGAGACTTACTTCACCTGCGGCGAAAATGCGCTCAACGAGGCCGGGATTTCTCTCATTGAATGCTGTGGTTTCTTCAATTTCATGATTCATCGGCTAGTCAGATTTCGGCCAATTAGATGCCCGGCTAGTTAGACGCGGAATGGCGCGAAACATCGGCGTCGAAGATCAACTTGCCTCCGACCCACGTCTTGAGAACTTTGACGTCGCGAATTTTTACAGGGTCGATTTTCAGCACGTCGTCGCTCAGCAGGACCATATCTGCGAGCTTTCCCGGCGTAATCGAGCCTTTTTCTTTTTCTTGAAACTCAGCGTATGACGATCCCATCGTGTAGGCCTCGATCGCCTCTTGAATGGTTAGCTTCTGCTCAGGGAACCATCCGCCGGGGTTCTTGCCATCGAGCGTGGCTCGTGTAGTTGCTGCGTAAAGCGTGAGCATGGGGTTTAATGGAGCAACGCTCCAATCGGTACCCAGCGCCAGTCTAACTCCGTGGTCGAGAAAAGTCCGGAAGGCATAAGTACGAGACGCGCGGTCGTGACCGATTCTACCCTCGGCCCAGCGGCCGTCATCGATAGCGTGATAAGGCTGCACGCTGGCAATAACCTTCAGCTTAGAAAAACGATCAAAATCTTTGGCCGCCATGTGCTGCGCGTGCTCGATACGCCAGCGACGTTCGCGAACCCCGTGCTGCTTTTCGATCTCCGAATAGATATCAAGGATCGCAGATATTCCAGCGTCTCCGATGGCGTGCGTGCAGAGTTGAAGTCCCGCATCATCACCCCGCATCATGCGATCGCGCATGAGCGAGACAGGATGCATTTCGTCCGAAAGTAGTCCGCGATTGCCCGGCTTGTCAGAAAAGGGTTCGAAAAAATAAGCTGTCGCCGAACCAAGCGAGCCATCGGCATAGGCTTTTAACGCGCCGATGCGTAGGTAGGAGCTTCCAAAAGCGCGCTTGATGCCGATCTTCACCTGATCGTCGACCTGCGTGATCAGCGGAGCTGCATAAATGCGCGTCGTCAGTTTCCCTTCATCGAGCAGTTCGTTGTAAATCGCGATATCCGCATAGTCGGGGTTCATGTTTTGAACACTGGTCACGCCCACTGAAGCGGCGTGTTCGAGAGCACGCTCTATCGCGTGGCGGCGGGGATCATGACTTAGAGCAGGGATAGCTTTAAATAACATGTCTTGCGCGGCATCTTTCAGGCCGCCGGTAGGGTTGCCGTTTTTGTCGCGCATGATGACTCCGCCATCCGGGTCCGGCGTCTGCGCAGTGATTCCTGCAATTTTCAACGCGGCAGAATTCGCCAGCACCATGTGACCGTCATATCTGCTGACGGCAACGGGAATATCGGAGGTCGATGAATCAATAAGCTCCTTGGTCGGCATTTCAGCGGGAGTCCACTTGGTCTCGTCCCAATCGCCGTTCAACATCCACTCGCCTTTAGCCGTCTTTGCGGCGCGCTCGCGGATGCGTCGAGCAAATTCCTGCGCGTTGGTTGCATCGTTGAGTTGAACGCTGTCGAGTTGTAACCCCCCGTCCAGGAAATGGACGTGAGCGTCATTAAAGCCAGGCAGCAGCCGCTTGCCGCCCGCATTCACGACGTAAGTATGCGTCCCTTTCCAGCTCTGGATTTGCTGGCTCGAGCCCACTGCAACGATGCGTTCGCCGAGAATCGCTACGGCTTCGGCCTCGGGTTGCGAAGCGTCAACAGTCCACACACGCGCATTCTGAATGATGAGGTCCGCCGCCGGTTTAGGTTGGCCAAACGCTGTTAACGAAATCGCAACGAAAAACAAGAGAGTTAGACATCGTTTCATGAATTTTCCTTGTCTCGAGGATGAGACTCAACGCTCGCCCCATTTGAGTTTGGTGGCCAGTACTTCGAAGAATGTTTTCTTGAAACGTAAAAGCCTGGCGGAGTGCTCCGCCTTCACGCATCGCACAACGTCGCCATCTTGAACCGGCATTCCTACCTGTCCGTCAAAGCTGAGAAATGCTTCTTCTTTGCCGGTATTGACTCGAATCGAAATCTCAACCGTGTCTTGCACGACCACGGGACGATGCGTTAACCCGTGGGGAGATACCGGAGTCAGAACGAGAGCATCAACGTCAGGGCTGACGATTGGTCCGCCAGCCCCCAACGAATACGCGGTCGAGCCGGTGGGGGTTGCGACGATCAACGCATCGGCGCGATAGCTGGAAATAAATTCTGAGTCGACAAATAATTCGAAGTGATTCAATCGCGCGATCGCGCCTTTGCTGATCACAACTTCGTTCAACGCGGCGTGGCTCGCGACGGTCTCGTTCCCGCGAAGCAACGTGCCTCGCAGCATGGAGCGCACATCGACAATGTAACTTTTCTTTTCGATGGCTTCGAGAGCCGGATACAAATCGGGTAGGGCGAGCTCAGTCATGAATCCTAGCGTTCCGAGATTGACTCCCAGGATTAAGGTGCCTACCTCGGCTACGGCGCGGGTCGCAGAGAGCAACGTTCCATCACCGCCGAGCACCAGTGCGATGTCTGGAGAGTGCTGGGCCAACTGACTGCGGGGAACAAGCTTTGCAGCGGGAAAGTAAATGGCGCTTTCTTCATCCATTATGACCGCATAATTCCGCTGTTCCAGCCACTCCTGGAGTTGCGGCAGAACGTCACTCAGATCGGGACGGTCGGGCTTCGAGATGATAGCGAAGATTTTTTTGCCGTGTGAGCTTTCGAGGGCAGGGGCCATTGTTTTTTGGGCAGCGTCGCTTCAACGCACAAGTGTCGCCTCGCGCGTGGACTTCCGATTGTACCCAATCATTCTGGGGTGCGGGTTGCAAACCCCGCGTGTAAAAGAAATTCGCGATTGCCTTCACCACCAAGAATCGGAGAATCGATGCATTCTATTGCGTTGGCGCCGAGCAGAGTTAGAGCCGCTTCAACCCTGGCTACGGCCGCGCGTTGCGTCGACTCGTCGCGAACTATGCCGCCTTTACCTACGAGTTCCCTGCGCGCTTCAAACTGCGGCTTAACCAGGACAACGATCTCGCGGGCGCAACCTTGCGTCTGCGACTGAGACTCCGGGAAGGCTGCGGCGATCACCGCCGGCAAGACAAGGGTCGCTGAAATAAACGAGACATCCATGGCGATAAAGTCGATCGGCTCGTTGACATTGGTTAGCTGAAGATATCTTGCATTGGTTTTTTCCAGCAGACGAACTCTCGAGTCGTCGCGCAATTTGAGGTGGAGTTGTCCGTACCCTGTGTCCACGGCTATGACTTTCTTAGCGCCGTGTTGCAGCATGCAATCGCTGAAGCCGCCGGTTGAAGCGCCGACATCAAGACACACTTTTTCGTGGAGATCGATTTTCCAGTGTTCTAAGGCGCGTTCCAATTTCAAACCTCCGCGGCTGACGTAACGAAGATCTTCTCCGAGCAAACGTACGACAGCCTCCGCGTCTACCGAGGCGCCCGCCTTCTCAATTTTTTGCTCGTCGACAAGAACTTTTCCGGCTAGAATGAGTGCCTGCGATCGCTCTCGCGATGGCGCAAGGCCTCTTTCCACGAGCAATTTATCAAGCCTAAGTTTCACCGTGAGATATCCCTTGCCTCAATCAATACAGTAAGCACCCTAGTCAGTGCAGAATGCTGAAACTTCTGATTCGCATGGGTTTATGGAAGCGAGGTCCGCATTTTCCACAAACTTTTCCACAGCTGTGTTGAAAAGACATTACATTGGCCGTCCCGAAAAACCGTCAATAAATTTATTGCAAGACTTCAAAAAAAGCCGCCCCTCAGTGGGCGGCTCGTAGATCCGAAAAACTGTTTGTCGGATTTTGTAGATGATTTTATCCGGCAACTTCTTCGAGAAGTTTCTGATCGATGTCGAAATTTGCATGCACGTTTTGCACGTCATCGTTATCTTCGAGCGCTTCGAGCAATCGAATCATCTGTGTAGCCTGGTGCCCTTCAAGCTTTATGTAATTATCGGGAACCATGCTCACGCTTGATGAAACGGGAGTGATGCCGGCTTTCTTCACTGCTTCCAGCACGCCTTCGTAGGCGCTAGGAGCAGTGAGAATTTCCCAGTTCTCTCCTTCGTCTTTCAAATCGTCCCCGCCCGACTCGAGGATGATATTCATCAAGTCATCTTCTTTCGCAGCGGACTTCGGAATGACGATGTCGCCCTTCTTCTTAAACATCCATGACACAGCTCCGGCCTCAGCCATGTTGCCATTGTTTTTGCCGAAGGCGTGACGAATCTCACTAACGGTGCGGTTCCGATTGTCGGTAGAAATCTCGGCAAGCAGCGCAACTCCGCCCGGGCCGTAACCCTCGAGCGTGAATTCTTCGTAGGTAAGCCCGGGTAATTCGCCGGTACCGCGCTGGATGGCGCGCTTGATATTGTCGGCCGGCATGTTCTCAGCCTTAGCAGCGAGAATGGCGGTACGGAGGCGGGGATTCATATCCGGATCGCCGCCGGACTTCGCTGCCATCGCGATTTCCTTAATCAGGCGGGTAAAGATTTTGCCACGCTTGGCGTCGAGTGCGCCTTTTTTATGTTTGATGGTTGCCCATTTAGAATGCCCGGACATAGCAATTACCTCGTGTCGTTCTTTGTCACAACGAGAACAGAAGTTGAGAAGATTCTCGAAATTTTGCGTCCGCCCGCAGAGGAATCACTGAATTAGCCTCGATGTAAAACGTTCAGGCGAAAGGAAATTATAGCATGGGGGGGATGGCAACTATTTAGCTTATTCGGGATCAATCTTTCGCGAAAACGTGGCAAATTTATGTGCAAATTCTGGTGGCAATGCAGGGGTTGCGCCTGCTTGCGAGCACACGTAGCAGGCGACCTGATTAGCAATTGAATTGATTTCGTCCAGGCTCATCTTTCGCAGTAATCCCAAGACCATGGCGGCGGTAAATGAATCTCCGGCTCCAACCGTATCGACAACTTTCACTGGCGTTGAGGCGCAATCAGACCAATTGCCTTCGTCGTCAGTCAACCTTCTATACAGAAGGCTGCCGTTCGGGCCACGGGTCAGCGCGACCAATTGCAAATCAAATTGCGACGCAAGGCTCTTGAGTTGATTTTCCGTCGAGCCTTCGAGGGCAAGCATCTCTGCGACGGTAGGAAGTTCGTCATCGTTCAGCTTCACCACGTTCGCTAATTGCAGCGAGCGCTCGATCACCTCGCGTGAATAAAAGTGTTGCCGGAGATTGATGTCGAACACTCGAAGAGACTTTCGCGCGGCAGCAGATACAATTTGTTCAACTGCGCGTCGCGAAGTTTCGCTGCGCTGCGTTAGGCTGCCGAAACAAATGGCGTCGGCGCTGGCTGCCAGGCCAATCGCCTCGTTCGTGGCCTCCATACAGTCCCAGGCCGCATTCTCCTGGATAGTGAAATGAGCGAGTCCGTCGCCGGATAACTTGACCGTTGCGGTTCCGGTTGGAGCTTTTTCGTCTACCTGAATCGCGACCGACCGTATCCCCATTTCGCGAAAGCGCCGGATGATTTCGCGTCCTCGATCATCATCGCCCACGCGAGTGATCACGTAGGAGTGTGCTCCGAGCGCATGAGAATGGTAGGCGAAATTTGCAGGTGCGCCCCCCAGCTTTGGACCGGTCGGCAGCAAATCCCAAAGTACTTCGCCAACGCCGACTATTTTTAAATTCATGACAACCTATTCGATGCCACTTCAAGTGAACCATCCCCGCCACTCTCCGCGCCACGTAGCGAGGATTCAGTCCGCACCGCCACGATATACACATCGCGAACGGGGGGCAAGATCGCATCAAGACTTTAGCCAAGACTCGAACTATAAGTCGGGGCATTCGCCAAAATGGAATCGTGTTCTGCTCGCCGCGAATCGGGCGGCCTCGTATTGAGGCCACCTGTATCCCTCCCCCAGAGCTTTCCCATGAAACACAACGCGTTTTAAAACTTTTGATCAGGAGAGGAAAATGAGAAGGACAACTCTGTTGCTTATCTGCCTTTGCTGTCCCTTTGCTGTGGCGTCGGCTTGGGTCAGGAAACACAACATTCGCGACCAGAAATCCTGGGATACCTTGATCCGCAAAACGGGGCATTTCGGCCCCGTCCCAGCGCCGATAGAAGAGGTTGCGGTTACAAATGCAGAAGTTGGTCTGCGGCGATAAAAGCGAAGAACACAATGGAAATCACGCCGTTCATGGTGAAAAAGGCTGCATTCAGGCGCGTCAGATCATCGTGCTGGACGAGAGTGTGTTCGTACAGCAAAAGCGCGGCGACCGCCATCACGCCGATTAACGCGAGTTTCCCCAGGCCAAAGGTGAATACCAGTGTGATCAGCAAGCCGAGCATGATCAGGTGAAACAATCGCGCGAGGATCAGGGCATTCCTGATTCCCAAATAGCGCGGCAAAGAATGCAGTTCGTGGGTCCGATCGTAGTCGTAATCCTGACAGGCATACATGACGTCGAAGCCGGCGACCCAGAACATGACGGCGGCGGTCAGCAGTAAGATGCGCGGATCGAGATGTCCACGAACCGCGATCCAAGCGGCGGCAGGAGCAATCCCCAACGCAAATCCGAGAACCAGATGCGACCACCTGGTGAAACGTTTGGTGTAGGAGTACAGAAGAATTACGGCGAGCGCGACCGGCGATAGCATCAAAGTCATTCGATTCAACTGCCAGGCTGCGATAACAAAAATCGAGCATGAGATAAGCACGAATGCGCTAACGAAGGCCGCAGTTAGGTGCCCGGCAGGCAAGGCTCGCGTGGCGGTTCGTGGATTCGCGGCATCGATGGTGGCGTCGGCCAGGCGGTTAAAAGCCATGGCAGCGGAGCGGGCCGAGACCATCGCAAGCACGATCCATGCAATCTGACGCCAGGCTGGCCAGCCTCCAGCGGCAAGCATCGCTCCGCATAAAGCAAACGGGAGGGCAAAGATTGAGTGCTCCCACTTGATCATCTCAAGCGTGACTTTTAAATTCCGCAATAACGACACGCCTCGATTGTAAAACAGCTGCATGAGATAACCCTGACTCCAATCAAGATCGAAGGAGGCTGGTTCGATGCCGCGTTTTACAGGGAGAAAGGCTAGGGTGCCAGCTCGCCTCTCTATCGCGTCGAATTTGAAATTCTTCGCATCTACTTCGAATTTTGGCTCAGGCGAGGCTAGACAAAATTCAAAACGCCAGAAAGCAGGTTCAGATTACAGAAAACCTAAAAACCAGATTCCACGAAAATCGCCAATCTGATTAAACGAAAATCGGAAAACAAGAGGCCCACTGAGAGGTGGTTAGTGAAATGGGGGTGCCGAGCAGGAAATATCTTGCGTACCCAAGCCAATAAACGAGCGATTTGTCCCGATTTTCGCCACTTTCTGCGGCATGCTGATTGCAATGGAGTTGCATATGGGGCGGGATTGGCGCGTCGATACGTTGCGCGGGTACTTCCTGGTGGCGATGACATTGGCGCATTTTCCCAACCCCCTGGCACGCTTCACCGAGTACACCTTCGGGTATGCCTCGTCTCCGGATGGCTTCATTTTTCTGTCGGGACTGGTTTCCGCCTGGGTTTACCTTCCGCTAGGACAGAGAAGCGGAAGTTCCGCCATGGTGACCAAAATCTTCTATCGCACCCGGACGATCTACCTGACCCACATGGGCCTGCTTGTTCTGGGAATTCTGGGTGCCTATTACGCCGGCATCGGGCGGTTCACCCCTGGCAAACATTCATCTACGGGGCTTTACTGTGGAATCAAGTCGGCTTCGACAGAATTCTGCCGATGTATTGCGTATTTCTGGCATTCAGCCCCATCGTCCTGCAGCAATTCACGGAAGGGCGCGCTTGGCTCATCGGAGGGATCAGCGCGGGCCTGTGGGCGGGTGCGCAGTTCGGACTTGGAGACGCAAGGTCGATAGCAGCGGGCCTCGACCGGGAGGGTTTCAATCTATGCGCGTGGCAGGCCTACTTCGTTGCCGGGCAATATATTGGTTATCGCGTCGCGGGCGCGCGAGCTGCCAGCGTTGCCAAGTCACGGATTCTACTGGTGGCGTGCGTGGTGGGCTCTGTGCTGCTTATGGTGGACCGCCACTTACTTACGCTCTGGGGAATAAATCCGATATTTCGATTCGATGGGCATCCGAATCACAACCCGGTCCGATTTCTCGACGCGGCCTGCCTCGCATATCTCGTCTGGTGGATCCCGCGGTCGGTGGACTTGGCGGCGATGAAGCTGCGCTTCTTCCGTTTCCTGAACCTGCTGGGTGGCCACTCGTTGCAAGTGTTTGCCTTCTCCCTGCTTGTCACCCGTTTCGAAGCTAATCTCCTTAAGACTTCTTCGCCCCGACTCCAACTCTTCGTGGCAATACTCACCGTATTGAGCCTCGGCCTGCCAGCGCTTCTCCATCAGTTCTTCCGGCAGCAGTCGTCCGCGAGCACGCCCCCTCGAGCCGCATGTGCACCGAAAACGGTAACGGTGTAATGGTTTTCCCGCGCTCTTCGCCATCACCTATCATGCAGATGTAGTTATCTCTTCCGGCGCCTAACTCTCTTGTACGATGTCTGCGCGGATTTCCTTTTGCGTCAAGCCGACGGTCGTCGCGCGGTGACTGGCGTAACCGGGCTGATTACATTAATTGAGAATTCCGCCGAACTCGCGGGGACCTACGGTCATGGGCCCAGCCCATGGTGGTGACCTTGGCGCCTTTGTAGCAGGGCGCTGGAGGGCGAACATGCGCGGCTTTTCACTGAGAGTTTTTGTTTACGGGAAGCACAGCTAGCCAGCCGGACCCTCGATCAGAGGCACGAAGCGGCAGTGGTCGAAGACTTTAACCTCGAGGCGGCCACCGATTTTGCGAACCAATTGCAGGGTTTGCTCGGATGGAGGGCCGATTGGCAAAACCATTCGCCCTCCTTCGCGGAGTTGCGCAAAGAGATCGGGGGGGATTTCGGGAGTGGCGGCGGAAACTAGAATTGCTTCGAAAGGAGCGTGCTCGCTCCAACCCATGCGCCCGTCGCCGGTTTTAATTTTCACGTTGAGATAATGCAGGCGTTGTAGAGTCTGTTGCGCGGCTGCGGCGAGCTCCGGGATCCGTTCCACGGAATAAATTTCGCCACAGAGCGTGGAAAGCAACGCTGTTACATAACCCAATCCGGTGCCAACTTCGAGAACGCGATCGGTGCGCCGCAAAGCCAAATGCTCAAGCATCAACGCGACCATGTAGGGCTGCGAGATTGTCTGCCCTTCACCGATCGGAAGTGAGCGATCTTCGTACGATGCTTGCCGGGCACTCTCAGGAACGAATTCATGGCGCGGCACAAGGCGCATGGCATTCAATACAAGAACATCGTGAATGCCACCGCCGGCGAGGTGCAGCCGCACCATTTCCTGTCGCTGGCGTTCATAAGCATCGTTGGGAGAGGTTGAGGACATGAGAATCTGCGGCGAGACACGATCTCGCTAAACACGATACTAATATGGGCCGACTTTACGGACGGGCTAGTATGGGCCGATGATACCGCCGATATTTCGCGACGCGGGAGGCGTTGACTGCGCCTTATTTTCTTCGATATTGTGTGCCTCGATCTTTTTTGCCTCAAGCAGGTCGAGATACTTGTACGCAGATCCGGTGTTAAAGAGTACTACCGTGTCGTCAGCGCTCAGAAAATTGCTGGCGCGCAACTTTCGATAGGCGACAAGAGAGGCTGCGCCTTCAGGAGCAGCGAAGACTCCCTCAACGCTTGCCCAGTGCCGCGTCGCTTGCAGAATTTCTTCGTCTGTGGAGGCAACGGCAATGCCACGGCTTTTCTTGATGATGTCGAGAATCAGATAGTCTCCGTAGGCTTTTGGAACGCGCAAACCGGCTGCAAACGTGGAAGCATCAGGCCACATTTCGGAAGAGGACGTCCCTGCTTCCCAGGCCTTGACGATCGGCGCGCACCCGGCGGCTTGAACAGAAACCATCTTCGGGCGCTCGGAGCCAATCCAGCCAAGCTGCTGCATTTCATCGAAGGCCTTCCACATGCCGATCATGCCGACGCCGCCGCCCGTAGGATAAATAATTGCTTGCGGCAGCTTCCAATTCAATTGCTCGGCTATCTCATAGCCCATCGTCTTTTTGCCCTCGACGCGATGTGGCTCTTTAAGAGTCGAGACATCGAACCAACCTTCTTTATCTTTCCGTTCGGCAACCATGCGTCCGCAATCGCTGATCAATCCGTCGACGAGGGTTAGGTGGGCGCCGTGGAAGTTACATTCCATGCGGTTCGCCAGGGGAACGTCTTTCGGCATGAAGATATGGGCCTGAATGGAGGCGGCCGCGGCATAGGCTGCGAGAGCGCCACCGGCGTTTCCGGCGGAAGGCGCAGCCAAATTCTTCAGCCCATAGTGTTTCGCCATGCTGACGGCAGCCGACATGCCCCGGGCCTTGAATGACCCGGTCGGATTCAGCCCTTCATCCTTGATAAACACATTTGGAAATTCGCGGCTCGGCAGCATTGGCGTGAAGCCTTCGCCGAGAGTGATTGGCTGCACATTTGGAAGCACCTCGGCATAACGCCACATGCTGGCGACGCGGCCCGCTAAATCCGCGGTACGAAATTTTTCTTTGAGACTATCCAGGTCGTAGCGCGCAAAAAGCACTCCACCATCTTTTGGGCAGATACTCTGAGGACGGTCGGGAGAGAGATGATCTCCGCATCGAGTGCATTCAAGGTAGGCAACGTTCATTCGACTGAAGGATAGCACCGGACAAAGCGAAGGCATTGGTTGAAACATTTGCCTGAAGCTGTAATTGTATTAACGCGGCAACCGTCTCAACATGGCTTTGGCGGCGCGAAAAGCGGGACGTTCACGTCGTTTGAGATATCCAGGCATGTTGGTCTTTTTGTCTAACACTTTTTGCGCCCATTCGCGGGCCTCGGCATTGCGGCCTTCAGAAGCCAGCAGTTCGGCAAAGTTCAGATACGTCTCCGACAAAGTCGAAGTCACTGTGACTTTGCGAAAGAGCGCTTCAGCTTTCTCTTTTTGCCCAGTCTGCGAGTAGGCGTGAGCCAATAATCCGGCCGCGCGTTGGAAGTCATACTCAGATTCTTTATTGACCGCGCGTTCGAGGTCGGGAATCGCGGCCGCGGCGTCATGCAGGAGAACGGCGCACACTCCGCGGCGGTAGAACGGATCGATCGTATCGGCGCGGGCAGCAATCGCCTTATCGAATGCAGTTCTTGCGGCTGCAAGTTTGCCGTCGTCCATGTAGAGGTTGCCCAGCTCTTCATAGTTCCCTGCCGAGGGGTTATCGCGAATCGCTTCCACCAACTCGTTGATGCGCTTGCGACGCGGTAAAAATTTAAACGACTGGCCCAGCAAACCCAGGTCAGGCGCGGCTTCGACTAGAAGGTAGATGATTGCGCCAAGGGGCCCTAGAAATAAAATAATGAAAATCCAATACGTGTCGGGGCGTCGCCGTATGAAATGGACGATCGCGATTCCCTGTAGTAAGAAACCCCAAGGGTGTAAAAGGTAGTTTACAAATCCCATTCGGTCACAGGCAAAGTCACACTAGCGAAAGATTACACACTTGTGGAAGAGTGAGGAAGTCACTGGCGAGTGGCCGATGGATTTCAGGCTACTCGTAGACGAGACGGGAGAAGATGGTCTCATACGGAGAAGGAAACGGAGAACGAATGGACCTTGCGTGCGTTGAAGATGAGCAGCTGATTTTGGAGCTGCATGAGGCCGGCGATAGAGCGTTGATGAGTGCAGACGTCACGGTGCTGGAGCGGATATTCGCGGACGAGTATGTTCAGTACAACGAATCCGGGAAGGCTTTTACCAAACGGGATGTACTCGAAAGTGTTCGGTCGAGAGCGATCCGCTATCCCTCAATCGTTTCGACGTCGAGGGTAATTCGCGTCTTTGGAGACACGGCTGTCGTGCACGGGTCTGAATCGGACGAAGTGGAATCGAATGGAAAAAGATCAAGCGTTCGATACGTTTATCTCGATGTGTTACGTCGGGAAAATGGTCAGTGGAAGCTGGTCGCATCGCAGCTGGCTCGGCCAGTGGAGCTCTAGATCGGAAGATCAAATTGGGCCTTACATTTTCACTCGATGGGGCGCCCAAATTGTGCACGACGGCCAAGCGAAGCGCGGCGGCTAGCCTTCGTTGGCGCCTAGCCGATGTTGCCAGTGCGACCAGACAAACCAGGCAACGGCGGCGACAATCACGGCTCCGATGATGGCGTCGAACTGATGGAAATACTTGCCGAGAGAGCGCCAGTTTTCGCCAAGTTTCATGCCGAGATAAGCGAGGCCAAAACACCACGGCCACGATCCGATAAAAGTGTAGATGTGAAATTTAGCTCGAGGCATGCGCGCGATACCGGCGGGGAGCGCGATAAATGTGCGGATCACGGGCAACATTCGTGCGATAACGATGGCGAGTTCTCCACGGCTCTGAAAGAAGTGATCGGCCCAATCGAGTTCGCGGCGGCCCATGAGAATCCAGCGGCCGTAGCGTTCGACCAATGGCCGCCCGCCATAATGGCCGATTTCGTAAGCGAGGAGTGAACCAAGGTTGCAGCCGATGGCTCCGGCGGTCGCCACCCAGAGCAGGTGCATCTTCCCGGTGTAGACGAGGTATCCGGCGAAGGGCATGATCAGTTCCGAGGGAAGCGGAATGCATGCCGACTCAATCGCCATCAGCAGCGTGATGCCGAGGTAACCGGTAGTGGCGATGAGAGCGCTGATAAAACCAAACAGGATGGTGAGAATTTTTTCAGTCATCGGTCATCAGTGATCGGTCGAAGTCGAAGTCGAAGTCGAAAATAATGGCGAAGTTGATCAGGCTGCTATCGTGAAATGGAGATCAGTCATAGATTGAGATTGCCCATGATTGAGATTGCCGTGATTTAGATCGCCGATGGGGCGATGGTGAAATTGTCCGGCGGTCAAAAGCTCCCATCCTGGGTGAAGCTAAAGCCGGGCAAGCTGACGCCATCCGTTGCTTTCGCGACCTTAACTTTGATGACTGGCGCGTCGGGCGCGGTAACTTCGGCGGGTCGCAATACGACGTATTGCGAAAATACTTCGCTGTAAACTTTCGTGACGAGGTGATCGCGTCCGGTTTCATCCTGGCGCCAGACCTGTCCGAGTTTTATGCTTTTAACGGCCACTAGTATTTTCCTTTAGTTCTCAGAGTACTCACGCGTCCGTTGGGTCGTCAATTGCAACGCGGTTACGTCGGGCACAACGCAAGCCGAACGTTGCGTTTGTTACCATTGTTCTCTTAATACTAATGCTCGATCAATTCAGGAGATGAACGATGCAGAGGAATGCTCCGCGCCGGCCTAGCCGCAGCGGCCGACAGGAGGGGGCGGTCCGAAAGCGGGTTTCGGGATTGAAGGCCTCAAGGCTCAAGCCGGGCGAGGATGGAAAGGAAGCTGGAAGAAAAGTGCCAGCCGGTTCCGATCGCAAGAGTACTGGCTCTAACAGCAGAGGCGCTGGCCTCGCCCGCAAGGGAGTTAATGCGAAGTCGATTTCGCCAAGGGCGAAGAAAAAGGCGGCCTCGGGGTACAATCCAATCGCGCCCGAGCGTGTTCAGAAAATTCTAGCCGGGCTCGACGAGCTCTACCCGGGAGCGACCTGCGCCCTGACCCATCGTGATGCGTGGGAGTTGCTGGTCGCGACAATTCTTTCGGCGCAATGTACAGATGTTCGCGTGAACATGGTCACGCCGATTCTCTTTGAGAAGTATCCATCGGTCGCCCGGTTCGCGGCCCTCGATCCCGAACAGTTGCAACCTGACATCCGGTCCACTGGATTTTTTCGGAATAAATCAAAATCACTGGTGGGCGCGGCGCGCAAATTGGTCGCGGAATTCGGCGGCGAGGTTCCTAAAACCATGGACGAGTTACTGAGCCTGCCCGGTGTCGCTCGAAAAACAGCGAACGTGGTTCTTGGGACATGGTTTAGGAAAAATATTGGACTGGTGGTTGATACTCACGTGACTCGCATCTCGCGACGGCTTGAGCTGACGAAGCATGAGGATGCGCCCAAGATTGAAGATGACTTGATGGGATTGATTCCGCAGGAGCGGTGGACCAATTTCTCGCACCAGGTCATCTGGCATGGACGGAAGCTCTGCCTGGCGCGCAGTCCGAAGTGCGCCGAGTGTTTGCTGGAACCGTTGTGTCACGCCGCCGCTAAAACCTGGTCGACAGTTGAGATCCATCCGCAGGCCCGTTAGCGTCACTAAGAGTCAAGCGGCAAGAGTCAAGCGGCGGGGACTTACGCTTCAACTTCGAAGAACTGCGCCATATCGCGGAACTTCCGGTAGCGCGTTTCGAGTAACTCGGGCGCGGGAAGATGCTTGATGGCAGCCAGATTCTGCTGCAAAGCTGTATTGAGCAACTCCGCCGCCTGGGCGTGATCGGTGTGTGCTCCTCCGGGAGGTTCGGGGACGATGCCGTCGATGCAACCGAGCGCGCTAAGATCTTTGGCGGTGATCTTCATCGCTTCCGCGGCTAGATCTTTTTTGGTGGGATCGCGCCACATAATCGAAGCGCAGCCTTCCGGAGAAATGACCGAGTAGACGGCGTTCTCCATCATGAGCACGCGATCGGCAACCGCGATGGCGAGCGCTCCGCCGCTACCGCCTACGCCGATTACGGTGGTGACAATCGGAACTTCGAGCCGTGCCATTTCCAGCAAATTACGCGCGATGGCTTCTCCCTGGCCGCGCTCTTCGGCGTGCAGGCCCGGGTAGGCGCCATCGGTATCCACGAATGTAAAGATCGGCCGCTTGAACTTTTCGGCAATCTTCATCACGCGTAAAGCTTTGCGATAGCCCTCTGGATGCGGCATACCAAAGTTGCGGTAAATACGTTGCTTGGCGTCGCGCGCTTTCTGTTGCCCTACGATGATTACTTCTTCGCCGTGGAAGCGGGCCATTCCGCAGACGATAGCGGGGTCGTCTCGAAAGCCGCGGTCGCCGTGAATCTCGCTCCAATCGGTGAAGATGCGTTCGACATAGTCGAGGGTGTAAGGGCGCTGCGGGTGACGCGCCAATTCCGTTCGTTCCCAGGCGTTCAGTTGGGAGGCGACTTCGCGGCGCAGATCATTTACGCGCTGGTTCAATCGCTCGATCTGCTGCGGGGTGTCTCCGCTCTGCCCTTGCATGGACTGCAGGCGTGTAATCTGAGCTTCGATTCTGACAAGTTCCTGCTGAGCTTTTAATCCCGAATTCCCCGTCCTCTTGTTGCCGTTTTTTTTGGGGTGATGCTCTTCCATCATCGACAACATAAGATCCGCTCCGGCAAGGGCCGAGACATGCTCTGGCTGCTCGATTGCTTCGCTGACCTGATCGGGAGATTTATCTTTTGATCGTCTCAAGTTAGCTTTTACCTTAGCTTTACGAAATCATTTGGTTACAGGATCACCCGGACGCTGCCTCGTCCACAAAGCTCCTCGACGCGGCCGAGGAAATTACGGTCTGGCATCACATTATAGCCTTGGGCCTCCATGACGACCATGAAATCGCCCTCGCGCTCCACATCGAAGAGCACTTTGGCTTCACCCTTGCGCTCGTTGAACAAGTTATGGAGGGCATCGACGGTGCTATCGGTTGCGCTTCCAGAAGGAATGCGGATGCGCAGCGCCCGGGGGAGAGGAACGTTGACCTCATCGAGCGGGATAATTTCATGGGCGGTGAGTTTTGGATTGGCGCCCTCTTCGATGCGCACTCCGCCACGAATCAAAACCGGAACTTCTAACTTCATCTTCTCTGCAAGCTTTCGATAGGCTTCTGGAAAAACCAGCAACTCGACGGTGCCCGACATATCTTCAAGAGCCGCTTGGGCCCAGAGGTCGCCCTTTCTTGACTTCGCTACGCGCACGCCGCATATCAAGCCCGCCGTCGTGATGTTCTCATCTTTCGCAGTCGACCGTTTCATGGCGCAAATATCCTGCGTTGAGATCGCATTCAGGTCGGTGAGCTTCTCTTTGTATTTTTCCATCGGATGGCCGGTAATGAAGAAGCCGAGTATTTCTTTTTCGGCGGAAAGACGCACGTGCTCATCCCAATCGGGAACGTTGGGCAGCGATTCGTTGGCCTGCTCGGCGGTCTCGTCGGCGAACACGCCAAATAAGCCGTGTTGGCCAGACTCGGCGTCGCGTTGTGTTTTCTGCGCGTGCTCAATTGCCGTATCGAGGGCTTGCATCAGTTGCGCGCGCCGCCCAAAGCCATCCATCGCGCCGCTTTTGATTAAAGACTCAAGCACACGTTTGTTGAGGAGGCGCAGGTCAACCACCTCACAGAATTCGTAGAACGATTTGAAATTGCGATCCAGCTTTTTGCGGGCCGCCACTATGGATTCGATGGCGTTGCCGCCGACGTTTTTCACGGCCGCCAAGCCGAAGCGAATCGCGGTACCGTGCGGTGTAAAGTTTGCGTCGCTCACGTTGATGTCGGGAGGCTCGACAGCAATTCCCATCTCGCGGCATTCGTTAATGTACTTCACGACGTCGTCGGTGCTTCCGGTGACCGAGGTTAGGAGCGCGGCCATGAAGTCGACAGGATGATGTGTTTTTAAAAACGCGGTATGGTAGGCCAGTAGCGCGTATGCGGCGGAGTGAGACTTATTGAAGCCGTACCCGGCAAATTGCGCCATCAGGTCGAAAATCTTCTCAATTTTCTTTGGGGGGAAGCCATTTTTGGTCGCGCCTTGCACAAAACGTTCGCGCTGCTTCGCCATTTCATCGGCATTCTTTTTGCCCATGGCACGGCGCAACAGATCGGCTTCACCGAGCGAATAGCCGGCAAGTTTGTTGGCGGCCTGCATCACCTGTTCCTGGTAGACAAAAACGCCGAGCGTTTCCGCAAGGATTTCTTTCAGCTGCGGCAGTTCGTATTCAATCTTGCGGCGCCCGTGCTTTCGCTCGATAAAGTCGTCAATCATTCCTCCCTGAATCGGGCCAGGACGGTAGAGCGCATTGAGCGCGGTTAAATCTTCAATCGAGTTGGGTTGATAGCGACGCAAGACATCGCGCATGCCCGATGATTCAAACTGGAAGACGCCCGAGGTCAGCCCCTTGTGAAAGACCTTCTCGTACGTCACGGGATCTTCGAGCGGAACATCATCGAGATTGAGAGTCGTTCCCTTCTGCGCGATCAGCTTCAAGGTATCGTCGAGAATGGTGAGCGTCGTGAGCCCGAGGAAATCCATTTTCAGCAGGCCCATCTTTTCGATCGCTACCATGTCGAAGGCGGTGACGATTTCGGCGTTTTTTGTCTTGTGCAGGGGGACGAGCTCAATCAACGGACGCGGTGAAATCACTACTCCGGCCGCATGAACGCCGGAGTTACGCACAAGACCCTCGAGCTTGAGCGCGGTATCGAGCAACTGCTTTACCTGCGGATCTTTCTGATAAGCCTCTTGCAGCGCGACCGACTCGGTTAGAGCGTCCTTGAGTTTTATATTGAGCGTGGTCGGCACCATCTTCGCGATGCGGTCTACGTCGCTGTACGGCATGTCCATGGCGCGGCCTACGTCTTTGATTGCCGCTTTGGCCGCCATGGTGCCAAAGGTGATGATCTGCGCGACATTCTCTCGACCGTACTTGCGCGTGACGTACTCGATGACCTCACCGCGGCGATTCATGCAGAAATCGATGTCGATGTCTGGCAGCGAAATGCGCTCGGGGTTAAGGAAGCGCTCAAACAGAAGTTCATGCTGCAGGGGATCGATGTCGGTGATGCCAAGCGAGTAGGCGACGACGGCTCCGGCGGCCGATCCACGCCCGGGGCCGACCGGAATCTTCAGTTCGCGTGCATGGCGAATAAAATCCCACACAATCAGGAAATAGCCGGAAAACTTCATCTGCTGGATGATGTCGATTTCCCGGGCCAAACGCTGTTCATACTCGCTCACGGAATGTTTCAGCTTGCCGCTCGCGGCGGCACCGCGCAGATTTTCCATGCGGCGGGCGAAACCTTGACGCGTTACGTGTTCAAAATAGCTGTCGAGGGTAAAACCATCGGGCACATCGAAGTGCGGAAACGGAGTGGGAAGCTTTTCGAGCTTCATGTTGCAACGCTCGGCAATGCCCATTGTCCGCGAGAGCACCTGGGGCGCGTCTTTGAAGACACGCAACATTTCGGCTGCATTCTTGACGAAAAACTGCGTGCCTTCGAACTTCATCCGATTGGTTTCTTGAATCGACTTGCCGGTCTGGATGCAGAGCATTACATCCTGCGCGTGCGCGTCGTCTTCACAGAGATAGTGGCTATCGTTCGTGGCGACCATGGGGAGGCCGATATCTTGCTCCAGCTTGAAAAGGCCGGCTCGGATGCGGTGCTCCATCTCCAGGCCCTGATCTTGAATTTCCAGGAAAAAATTATCCTTGCCGAATAGATCGCGATAAAATCCGGCGGCCGATTGGGCCGCGTCGTAGTTCCCTTCCATCAGGCGCTCGGCGACTTCGCCTTTAAGGCAACCGGAAAGCCCTATCAATCCCTTGGAATGATCGGCCAAAAACTTTTTGCTTACTCGGGGCTTGTAGTAGAAGCCGTGTAGCGACGCTTCAGAGGTGATCTTTACGAGATTGCGATAGCCTTCTTCATTTTCGGCCAGGACGAGCAGGTGATTGTAGGTATCGCCATCGGGAGGAGTGCGGGTGATGACGTGGTCATCTTTTTTGCAGATGTAAAGTTCGCAGCCGACGATCGGCTTCACGCCTACTTTGTTGGCGGCATTCACGAAGTGCACCGCGCCAAAAATGTTCCCGTGATCGGTCATGGCCACGGCCGGCATGCGGAGCTCGTGGACACGTTCGACCAGCTTCTCGACGTCGCAGGCTCCGTCGAGCATGGAGTAATCACTATGAAGATGGAGATGTACGAATTCAGACATGAATGATTTTCTTTTTAGGGGTCAAACTCATTCTACTGGCTGGATGAGATCACGCAATGCCCCGATTTGGTGCAACCGCAAGAGGAAAACGCAGGCGAACCGGCCTTGGGCGGCGCCATAAGGATTCCGCTCAGCGTTATAGCTTGAAAAATTATGGCAGTCTGCATACCACATTTGAACTGTGGATGTCGGCAATCAGTACGGGTACCTCTGCCCGAATTGTGAGAAGGGCACGGACCTTCTGGTCACGGCAAATGCCGAGGTGCTGCTCACCTCCGCAGGGACGGACATCGACTCGAGCACGTCTCCGGTATGGAATAGCAAATCATTTGTAGATTGCTTGAGCTGTGGTTGGGCCGGGACGGTGGGCGATCTTCGTCAGGCATCGATCAAGAAAGAGCCTGCCTCAGAACGCGCTGCCGAAGATTCAGGAAAGAAAAAAACTCCTCTTGATTGGAGGAACCATGCAGGGTGAGACCAAAGAGCGTTGGCAAGAGCTTTGCGAGCTGGCTGCAAAAGAACAGGACCCCGAAAAGCTATCCGCACTGGTTGCGGAAATCGATCGGATGCTTCAAGAGAAAGAAGATCGCCTGAAGCGATTGCAGGACCAGAGCCAAAAATTCTTTCCTCCGAGTTCGTAACCTTGTTCAAGCGCAGGCCAGGGAGCTATAACGTCTTTTTATTAGGACGCCTCGTCCTCATTGGCCAAACTATGGTCGGCCGAACTCTAGTCAGGCGAACTCTGGACTGCTCTCCCCTGCCAGCCTCTTGCTCACAAACTGTTTGCCGCTGAGCACGGTTCGTATTGCCTCAATAAGTTCTTCACCCGCCGTGGACTTCAGCAAATACCCGTGCCCGCCTACGCTCAAGGCTTTTTTAACAACATAGGACGCATCATGCTGGCTCACGAAGAGAATGAGGGATGAGGGCGAAATATGTCGAATGCGCCACGCAGCTTCGAGACCGCTTATGCCAGGCAAGGAGATATCGAGGAGGATTAAGTCTGGTAGATGTTCTTTCGCCTTCTCCACCGCTTCTTCTCCGGTGGTGGCTTCGCAGATTACGTCCAACTCGGGATCGTCCGATAGAAGTTTGCAAATTCCATATCTGACAACATCGTGATCGTCCACCACCAGGACTCGGGTTCGGGGCATCTTAAAAACTCCCTGAAGCTTCTGCTCTTAAGGTCGACCCTAATCGCAATTCGCTCGGCTGTCTGCCCGGAACCCAACATTGTGCGTTCGATATCGAACATCAGGGGCTACAATGGCCTGGAATGGAGCGAATAAAATATGGAAGAGGAATCCACCTACAAGAACACGTTATTAAGCTCCTTTGATGCCGGAGTGATTGGACGTTTGCACCTGAGACGGTGCGCTTCAAGGTGGGGCAGGAAATTGAAGATACGGGAAAGGCCATACGGAAGCTTTACTTCTTAGAAGAGGGCATGGCGTCCATGACCACTACCTTTGTAAATGGAAGGCAGGTCGAGGTAGGGATGTTCGGGTTCGAATCTGTGATCGGCGTGTCTGCGCTGATGGGCACGAAGCTGGCACTCAATCGCGTATACACCCAAGTTGAGAGCTGGGGATACAGTATCACACTCGAAGACGCTTTATCGGAGTTTGCGCGCGGTGAAGCGTTCGAGAGGCTTGCGCTGCGATACGTGCAAGCCCAACTGGTGCAGGCAACGCAATCCGCTGGTTGCAATGCAATACATAACTTCAACCAAAGGTTGGCACGATGGTTGTTGATCACCGCAGACCGGTCCGGTACAGACGTCTTCAAGATGTCGCAGGAGTTTCTTGCGCACATGCTGGGGGTGACGCGGAGTACGGTGACACTTACGGCGGGAGAGTTGAAAAAGAAAAAGCTGATCACCTATATCAGGGGAGAAATCAGGATTGTGGATCGCGAGCGGCTCGAAAAAGCTGCATGCGAGTGCTATCGCGTCACCAAGAACCATCTAGCTAATTTCCTATCATTCGATACTCAGGACACAGCGTAGTTGAGAGCAAGGGGCGCCTTCAACGAGGGTGAACTGAGGGAAGATCCCAACAACAGGGTCCCGAGAAACTGAATCAGGACGCTTGGCCCATTAATCACTGCTCGCGGCCTAACCCACAGCGCGATCAAAGACATGTGCTGGCCGCAGGCGGCGAACTTATTTGCCTTTCTTTTTTTGCTTCACGTTTGGCTTCATCGTTTGCTTGGCCTTTTGCTTGACGGGCGTCTTCGCGTTTTGCTTCGCCTTTGGCTTCGCGGGGCTGGAGGGCTTCTTGGCCTTACCGACCCCTTTCGGTTGGGCAGGCGCAGGCTTGGTTACTTTCTTACCAGCCTGCGACGAAGGTTCTTTTTGCTGCGGCTTACCTGGCAGCTCTTTCGACGCGGCATTCGGCTGCGATTTAGCGGGCGCGAGGTTCTTTCCCGGCTTTCCAGTCGTGGTAGCGGCGGGCGCTGCCATGGCGGGTGCTTCTAATGCTTTTTTCTTTCCCTTCCCAGCTTTTACGGGGGCTGCTCCGGCGGCAGCAGCGGCGGCGGCTTTAGCCCCGCGACCTCGTTTCGCCGGCGCCGGCGGCGGTGGAGGCGGTGGTGGCGGCGCGAGAGGCTTCAGATATTTCAGCGTTTCGGTTCGCGAACGTAACTTGCCATCCAAGAGCAGCAGGAACACGTCGTTCGCAATTTTCTGGTATGCGGGGAATTGCGGGGTGATGTGCAACTCCGTCATTTCAGGCAGTGGAACTTTCTGCTGCACCTGCCGCCACTTGGTGAAAAAGTTTTTTATTTTCTGCGACACGCTCTGCTGCCGCGCCGTAATGGAGAGAAATAAAATCAGCTCCGGGCGGGATGCGGACAAGAGCTGCCAGGTACGCGAGGGGGTCGAAGCTTCTTTGCCCATCAATCGCTTCGACAGGCTTTTCGCATCCGCCTCTAATTCTTTCCAGGATTCAACGAGATCTTTGCGTGGGATCGCACGCCGCAAATCGGCTACGTCTTTATCGCCCAGGCGCGCGGTCAGGAAATGCAAGACCGCCGGCGCGGGGTCGGGCATATACCCAAGCTCGTTCATTTGTTGCCGCGCCTTTGCCAGCGCCGCAAGGGACGCGGTATCGACTTTGGCGGAGCTCCAGTGCGGATTTAAAACTTCAAGCCAGCCCTCTTTTTCGTAGGCCTTCAGCACTCCGAGGGCGTCATCCTCGTAGGCAATTTGCTCGATTTCGTAGCCAATCGCGGCGCTGCGGATGTGCTCGATATAGGTATTTTCTTTTCCCGACTGATAGCGCGTCTGGGTTCTCTCTTCGAGCGGCCAGTGAAAGCGGGTGCTGAAGCGCGTGGCACGAATCAGGCGCGATGGCTCTTCAAGAAATGCGTAATTATGCAATACGCGGATGACTTTCGCTTCGATGTCGGCGGCACCGTTGAAGGGATCCATGAGCAATCCACGCGACCCTTCATTGAGAGAAAGCGCCATGGCATTAATGGTGAAATCGCGGCGGCGCAAATCGTCAATAATCGTTGCGGGAGAAATCTGCGGGGCCTTGCCGGGCTTGTCGTACTGCTCGGAGCGGGCCATAGCGATCTCGGCGCGCACGCCTCCGGGCAGCGTGAGGAGCAGCGATCGCAGATCGTTGTCGATATGGCCAATCTCTGCCCCAGCGCGCTCCAGATCCTTTTGCAACTTGAGTGCATTGCCCTGGACGGTGAAGTCGAGGTCGCGAATGGGCAAACCAGTAATGATGTCGCGGACGGCGCCGCCGGTGAGATAGAGGTTCAGTCCCGCCGCCTTAGAGGCGTCCTGGACGAGGTTTACCGCTTTTTGCTGATCCGGCGAAAGCCGGGTTTCCAGCGTATATATGTAATCGGCCATGCCTTCCTAGCCGCCTGCGGATGCTGGTCCGAGGCGTTATCCACAGATTTTCCACAGGGAGGGGACCGGAACTGTAGTTGCCGGTCGCCTAATGAATCTAACTCCCTCTAGCCATTAGACTTATATCGTAAAAACCCACTTTTAGTAAACAAGAGAAAATACCACAAGGTTTACCGTTTGGCTACTGTCCCGACGCAAATGGTGCTAATTCCGGTTGAATTTGCGCGGAAAGTGCGAGAATCCAAGCGGAGATCATGCCTTCTACGCACAAAAAAGTGATTGTACGGAAACACGACCGCGACTCGATCAGCGGCTTCGTGTCTCCTTCTAATTTTGTGGTCGAAGGCAAACTTGAGTTGCTCAGCACATCGGGAAACGTAGTCGGAATCGACCTGCATGAGATCAAAGCGGTCTATTTTGTGCGTGAGTTTTCAGATGGCGAGTTGATGACGCGGAAGACTTTTACCACCCGGCCTCGAACGGAAGGCCTATGGGTCCGTTTGAAATTTAAAGACAGTGACGTGATCGAAGGCATTCTGCCAAACGATCTCACACAAAATCCAGATGAAGGTTTTTTGATGAACCCGCCTGACCTGCGCTCGAACGCCCAGCGCGTTTTCGTTCCCCGCGACGCGTTATCTTCCCTGGTGGTCATAGCCGTGATCGGAGCAGCGAACCGCCGTCGAAGAGGCGGACAACCTGACACCCGCCAAGTCACATTGTTCGAGCAGTAGTTCGGGCAATAGTTCGAGCCACTAGAAGTTCGAGCACTTGAGTTCGGTCAGACTGATTGCAGCGCGACCCGCGCGCATCGGATTTGCACTCGTAGCTTCCGCTACAATCTCGACGAGACTGCCATGAAACTATCTGACATTGCCAAAGCGCTTGACGCTCGCTTAGAAAACGCATCCCCTGACGCGGAAATTACCGGAGTGGCCGGTATTGAACAAGCTGCCTCTGGGCAATTGACCTTCGTGTCCAATCCGAAATACAACGTCGCAGCGAGGTCCACGAAAGCGACGGCTGTGATCGTGGCCGAAAATTTTCCTTCGATTTCAGCCGGGATGCTGCGCAGCAAGAATCCTTATCTCGCATGGGCGAAAGCGATTGAACTTTTTTATCAGCCGCCAGATTATGCGTTTGGCATTCACCCGACGGCAGTCGTTCACAAATCAGCGAAGCTGGGGAAGAACGCGCACCTCGGCCCTTATGTAGTGATCGACGAGGATGCCGTGATTGGGGACGACGCTGTGATGCTGGCCCACACAGTCATTTATCGCGGAGCAAGGATCGGAAATAACTTCTTCTGCCATGCGCACGGCGTAGTGCGCGAGTTTTGCGAATTAGGCGATAACGTTCGGCTGCAGAACGGAGCGGTCGTCGGCTCGGACGGGTTTGGCTTTGCGCAATATAAAGATGAACAAGGTGGAAATCGCTGGCACAAGATCGTGCAATCAGGAAATGTCGTCATTGATGGCGACGTAGAAATTCAAGCGAACGCCTGCATTGACCGCGCCAGCATCGGGGAGACCAGCATCGGTCGTGGTTCCAAGGTCGATAACCTGGTCCACGTCGGGCACAGCTGCACTATCGGGCACGATACCCTTCTTTGCGCGCAGGTCGGCCTCGCGGGCACGACGGATGTAGGCAATCACGTCATTCTTTTGGGGCAGGTCGGTGTCTCTGGGCACGTCAGGATTGGGGACGGAGCGGTGGCGATCGCCCAGAGCGGCATTCCGCATGATGTAGCGCCGGGAGCGATGGTCAGCGGGGCTCCCGCGATTGATCATCGCTTATGGCTGAAATGTTGCGCGGCCTATGCCAAGCTTCCCGAGATTGCAAAAGCAGTAAGAAAATTGACGGAACGCAGTCAGGAAGCAGACCAGGTTTAGCCAGGGGTCATGGCTTAAGGCGGAAGGTCTTTCGCGAAAGCGGAGGCTGATTAGTCTTCAAGTCGCGATTAGTCTCTCGAGCCCGATTAGTCTCTCAAGTCCGATCAGTCTCTCAAGTCGTGGGGCAATCCAGCGTTGATCGACGCACGCACCTTCGCCATCAAGCAGTCGCGATCGCCAAAGTCGACGGGTTCGATCGGATCATGAAACTGTACCGTCACTAACCCGGGGCGAATGGAGAAACGCGCTTTCGGCATGGCGACCTGAGTTCCGGAGATTGTGATGGGGACGACTGGGACTTTACATTCTTCCGCGAGGTAAAAGGGGCCTTTTTTGAAGGGCAACATTTTGCCATCGAAGGATCGCTTGCCCTCCACGTAGATCGTCATATTCAATCCCCCGCTGATGGTCTTTACAGCCTCACGCACGGCCGAAACTCCGGCATCGCGGTTACCGCGATCAACCGGGACAAGGGAGCCGATTCTCATGATGGGGCCAAGAATTGGAACTTTAAATAATTCTTTTTTCACCATCACCGAGGTGCGGCGAGGGATGAGGGGCAGGGTGACGGGAGGATCGAGGTTTGAGATGTGATTCGACATGAAAATGTAAGTTCGCGCCGGATCAATTTTTTCGAGGCCAATGGTTTTTATTCTGATCCCTGCGAGTCGTACTCCGGCGTAGGCGGCGAGCATGCAGCTGCGATAGAGGAAGGTGATGTCTTTGGTGAGATAAGTCCAGGGAATGCCGAAGACGGCCGCGAATGGCAGGGCGGCAGCCCAGAGCAGCAGCATGAGTATGGTGCGGAACACCTAGAAATTCACCCCAAGCCTGTTTTGGTAAAACGCGGATAGAACCGTGATTGATAGAGCGCGGATAGAATGCGCGCTTGAAAAAGCCACGCTGACTTATCCGGAACTCTTCTGTGCCGATTCTTTTGCCTTGCTCCCGAGCGAGCGCAATCGTTGGGGTAGCTTCTCATAAATGCCGCGGAATCCGCCATTGGATAAGATGGCAACCACATCGCGGTCGCGTAATTCCGGCGCGATCGTTGCGACAATGGAATCGGCGTCGGCGAGAATGCGGGCCTGCTTGCCGCGTTTCTGGATATCGCTCACAACCCGTTCCAGATCAAGCCGTTCAGCTTCAGGGATGGCTTCGGATTTGAAGATCGCAGCGACGATGACCTGATCGGCAAGCGAGAGGCTATTCGCAAGCGCATCTTGCAGGACATTTCGGCGAAGCGTATTCGAGCGCGGCTCGAGAATGACCCACAGGCGCGATTTCGGATAGCGCGCTCGCAAGGCGTTGATGGTTTGCTCTATGGCCGTGGGATGATGGGCAAAGTCGTCGATGATGGTGATGCCATTGACCTCGGCCTTCACTTCGAGGCGGCGCTTGACGCTGCGAAATGACTTGAGTGCCTGTGCAATCGCCTCTTCAGGAATTCCGCAATGACTCGCCATCGCGGCGGCGGCAGTTGCGTTCCAAACGTTGTACTCGCCCCCCAACGGAAACTCAAAGTCTGCCCAAGGCCTGCCGTCACGTAGCACTGACCACGACGTCTTGCTCTCCTCTAACTTTAGGTTCGTGATTCTCCAACCGGAGCCGTTCTTCGCTTGATCTGCCGGACCATAGCGCTCGACCGGGCAGAATGCCTTGGCTAGGCAACGATCGATATTTTGGTTTGCAGGCTGGGAGGAATCGAAGGCGATGATGCGTCCGCGCCGAGGCACGAGATTCACCAGTCGCTTGAACGCAGTCTCTACGGCGTCGAGATCTTTATAAATATCGGCGTGATCGAATTCGACCGAGGTGAGAACCAATTTGTCGGGAAAGTAGTGGAGAAACTTTGGTCCTTTGTCGAAGAAGGCGGTGTCGTACTCGTCCCCCTCCAAAATAAAATGCTTGCCGTCGCCCAAGCCGAAACTGCGTCCGAAGTTTTCTGCAATGCCGCCAATCAAGAAGGATGGGCGCATGCCTGCTGACTCGAAAATCCAAGCGAGCATGGAGGTTGTTGTCGTCTTACCGTGGGTTCCGGCGACTACAAGCACTTCTTTCCCGACCAGGAATTCGTCATGCAAAATCTGTGGCATAGAGCAGAACGGAATCCGCTCGTCGAGAACTCGCTCCAACTCCACGTTACCGCGGGAGAGTGCGTTACCAATCACAACCAAGTCTGGCCGGGGATCGAGGTTCGCGTCAGAGAACGGCTGCGCCACGGTGATGCCGAGCGCGTCAAGAAATGTTGACATCGGAGGATACGAAGCTGCATCTGAGCCGGTAACGCGATAGCCTCGCTCCTGCAGCATTCCGGCGAGCGATGCCATGGCGGTGCCGCAAATGCCGATGAGGTGAACGTGCTTCTGCTTTGTCATGTAAGTGTGTTCATTTTAATTGGTTGGTCGAGTTTGGATATACAGATTGAGTTACCCGGCGGTTGCGGCCTCTAGAATTGTCAATTTTACGTCGCCGGAGACCTCAAGCTGCGCTCTGACGCCGAAGGGCAAAGTGATGTTGGCGCGCGTAACGTGTCCGGAACGCAGTCCAAATGCCACGGGTATGCCGAGGTCGCCGACGACTCGCATCACTACTTCCTCTAGCGTGTAGTCTTGTGTGGAATGTTGCACGCAATCGAGCATCTCGCCGAAGACGATGCCGCGCACGCCCTTGAATTTACCCGCTAATTTCATTTGCATGAGCATGCGATCGATTTGAAAAGGCTTGGCAGCGACGTCTTCGAGGAACAAAATTGTGCCGGCGGTTTGAATGTCGTAGTGCGTGCCCATGCCCGCCACCAGGATAGAGAGACAGCCGCCGTAGAGAGTTCCCTCGGCTTGTCCCGGAATCAGCGGCCTCGCACCCGAACCCGCGCCAATTTCCCATTCATTCGAACCTTCGACGGCGCTGCGCCAGGAGGCTAGGTCGACTCCATCTTCAGCCGCGAAATCTTTGTTCACCATCGGAGTGTGAAATGTAACCAGGTTCAGCGCGTCGGTGAAGGTGGTGAGCAAGGAGGTGAGATCGCTGTGCCCGGCAAAGATTTTCGGGTGGTTAAGGATTTTTTTAAGATTGAGGGCGGCGGGGCTCAGTCCCGGCAAAAGGTAGTTTGATCCGTATCCTCCGCGGGCGCAGATGATTGCTCGCACGTCTTCGCGCAGGAACATTTCTTCCAATTCACGTACGCGCCGTTGAATGGAGCCCGCAAAATAAAGGTCGCGATCAAAGATGGATTCAGAGAAAACCGGTTCGTAACCTAGATTCCGTAAGCCGTAACAGCCTTTCTCCAGGGCGTCTCGCTTGATGTTCGACGCTGGGGCAACGACGGCGACTTTGTCTCCGCGACGCAACGACGGGGGTTTTATGCGAGTTGGGATAGAGGCCATCGCTTTCGGAAGTGTTTCATTTTAAATGAAGAATTCGCCCTTGCAGATGATCGTGGCGGCACCTTTTAGATATACGCGATCCTCCCAACGTACGGTCTGCGACCCGCCCGGAGCTATGACAGTTACGGGAGACACGACGCGATTCGTTGCAATGGCTGCGACGGCCGCTGCGCAGGACCCGGTGCCGGAAGATGGGGTTTCACCGACTCCGCGCTCGAACAGACGAATTTCAATTTCATTCGGGCCGCGAACCGTGGCGTATTCGACGTTAGTTCCCTGCTCAAACTGGGGCTGGCTGCCGATGAGCGACGCCTCTTTTTGCCAACCGTCGCGAAAATTCCCGACAAAAATTACGTAGTGCGGATTCCCCATCGAGACTTGCATACCCGTGGCTTTCACCCACATTGTCTCGAGTAGCAGGTCGCCCGCGATCTGCGGCACTCCCATATCGGTTTCAAATTCAAACGTATTGCCGCGGCGGGCGGTGAGCCGACAAGTCTTGATACCTGCGCCCGTCCGGATGACGACTTCGCGCTCGCTACGATCGGAATGCGCGCGAGAACAAATCTCGGCAGCGACGCAACGGGTACCGTTGCCCGAGATTTCCGCCTCTGAGCCGTCGGCGTTGAAAAGTCGAGCGAGCACGTCGGCTTCAGTATCCGGGAAAAGCCATTCCACGCCGTCCGCTCCCACTCCGAAGTGCGGATCGCATAAGCAGTGGCTCAAAAAGGAGAGGTCCGCGTCAGACTGAGGAGGGTTGTTGGGATCGCTGTCGATGCGGTCAATCAGGATAAAAGTGTTACCGCATGCTGTGGCCTTAGTGAAAGAGATGACGCTCATTCGTGTTCAATGGCGCCGAGCGCGGTTACACTGGCGAAGGCATCCGATTCGCGCAGACGGATCGACAGGACTCTTCCCTCCTCGTGCTCACAGTTCACCGAAAATACTAGTCGAAAGTCTGGCGGCGCTTCAGCAATGTGGATGCTTTGCATCTTCACCTGTTCGCCGTCAAGGACGCGATTGACTTCGCGCAACATGCCATCGATGCTTCGTCCCGTAACCTGAAAGGTCGCGACAAACATTTTTAAAGCAAAGCGTGATTCGATGCGGCCGAGAACTTCGAGCGACACCAAAATCATCGCGGCAGCCCAGCAGGCGATCAGGTAAAGGCCGCCGCCAGCAGCCATGCCGATGGAGGCGACCACAAAAAGGGTTGCGGCGGTGGTAAGTCCGGTCACCGATGCGCGGGCGTGCAAGATAGAGCCGGCGCCGATGAAACCGATACCTGGAATGATTTGAGCAGCAATACGCGCACTGTCAGACTCCGTGCCGGCCAATTGTTTGGACAGAATCGTAAACATTGCGGCGCCGAAACAGATAAACATATTCGTGCGCAATCCCGCAGGCTTATGCCGCAATTGCCGCTCCAGGCCGATGAGTCCGCCCAAGATCGTTGCTAAGACCAGACGCGCCAGAGTCGAACTGAGAGCGCCTCCCGCTTGATTGTGGAGCATTTCGTAAATGTGATGTGGGTTCACGATTTTACGCCGATTAGCTGCGGATTTTATCACCAGCCCCGAATTTGCGAGACATGTGCCGAATTACTGCGCGTGCGCCGGCAGGCGGTTAGTGGCATAAATCTTTGCCGACCCTTGTCCGCTTGCATCCAGTTCCGCATATTCGAAAAGATTTGACTTGTCGACCAACCTGTCTACCAGGTCACCATCGAAGGCAATCACGAAGTCCACATGCCTGACGGGATCAGCCAAAGCCCTCTCCCACACCCCATTTGGGTCGTCCGGCCTCATCCATAAGCGCCGGTTTTCGCTGTTGATCACCTGGCGTAGCGGAATGCCAGCCTGCTCCATTACGCCCACGTGTTCGCTCAGATCCATCAGGTAGATAGATTGATGCGGGAAGGTGGCAATCAAGCGCTGCACAGAAGCGTTCAGCGGGTGTCGCAGCGCCCAATTTCTGCGCGCTTCAGTAAAACATTGCGGCTCGGCTCGCCATACGGACGCGTAACTGACCACCACTAAGGCGAGAAGAGCTGTCGCAATTTTCCATCTGTGTCTTTGACCGGCGCTCAACCGGAACAGAAAAGCGGCCAGCAATCCGGCGGAGACTGCGAAGAGCGGAAGCAGTTGAAGACCATAGCGCTGGTTAAAAGTGGCGAACGGCCACCAGGTAGAAACGTGAATCGGCACCGATCCATAGGCAATGGAATATGCGTAAAAAGGTATTGGAAGCAACAGGCAAGAGAACGGCAATGCGCGTCGGCGCATTTTGAATGTGATGAGGAGAAGCGCGCAGATCGCAGCGGCGAGCCAGAGGCGGCCCCAGTTCGCTGCGGCCATATTCAATTGCGCCGATTTCAAAAAGTATGTGCCGGCGGTGAGCAGGTTGTGCAGGGCGGGGTTGGGCGCATTGACCCTCGACTGGATGGCTTTGGCTGAGAACGATCCGGTGGCGAATTCAAGAGCATTGCCGTAGATGGCACGGTTGTAGGCGAGCCATAGCAGCGGGGGGCAAGCGATAATCCCAAGAAACATACTGGCGAATTTTCGAGCTGTGCGGATGTCGTTTCGATCGCTGCTGATATTTCTGGCCGCCACGGAAGCGAGGACGCAAATTGCGAGCCCACCAGCCAGAAACCATCCGTCGTATCGAGTCAGTTCAGCTGCCGCGAGACATAATCCACAACGCATGAGATCATTCATCGCTGTTGTCTTGGTGTGCGCTTTGGAATGGCTTAGCGAGTTTTCACGGCTCGATAATTCGAGAAACCTGGCAAAAAAAACAACTGCCCAGATGAACAGACAAAGATAAAGCGATTCGGTCATCGCAGTCGTCTGGAGGTAGATCAGGTTCGGATTCGCGGCGTAGACGAACGCGGCAATCCACGCCCCAACCGACGCCGCCATCTTTTCTTCTGGCTTCTCGACCAGATTAGAGGCGAGAAAGCCTCGCACCAGTTGAAAGATCCCGACTACGCCGAACACATAGGCGACCATTGAGGGAAAAGATCCTCCGGCGCCGTTTTGCCATAACTTATCGGCGAAAACAAACGGGATCATAAGCAGATGAGGCAGTGGGAGCCACACGGTGCCCAACTGGAGTAATCCGGGGGTTTGAGAGTCGAACACGCGGCGAGCAATGTTGATATGAGCAACGGCGTCTCCATAAAGAAGAAGGTCGTGATGCTGGTAGTAATAAAAAAAAGAGAAGAGAGAAGTTAGCAAGGCCAAGCCGCCGAGCTGCGCAACACTAATGTCGGGCGGGGTGCCGGCTTGTTTTGTCACGATAGCGTCGCGCTTTTGCTTTTTCACTTTATCGAACGTTATCCAGCACGCCAAGCTAATCCAGGTGAGTGAGTTCGCGAAAGATTTCAAAGCGGGCATCGATTTCTTCGCGGGATAACTGTTGCAGGCGCTCTGTTCCAAAGCGCTCCACGGCGAATGATCCCATCACGCCACCGTAAAATAAGGCCCGCTTCAACACTTCGCGATTGATCTCGCCTTGAGAGGCGATGTAACCCAAGAAGCCTCCGGCAAAGGAATCGCCCGCGCCGGTGGGGTCTTTGACCTCGTCGATAGGCAAGGCAGGAGCGCGAAAAGGATGGGACCCGACTCCGAAAGCGTTTTCGCGGAAAAATATCGTGGCGCCGTATTCGCCGTGCTTCACGACCAGCGCCTTTGGCCCCAGAGCGATAACCTTATTGGCGGCGCGCAAAAGATTCTTTTCTGCGGCCAGCATTTTCGTCTCGGTGTCATTGATGAGCAAAACGTCAACCGACTTCAAAGTTTGTTTTAATTCGTCAGGCGTTCCTTGAATCCAGAAATTCATGGTGTCGCCGCCGGTCAAGCTCACTTTGTTCATTTCTTGCCTGACCGCCAGTTGAAGCGATGGATGAATGTTTGCGAGAAAGAGGAACTGGGTATCGGCGTATTCTTTGGGAATTCGCGGCTGAAATTTCTCGAACACGTTCAGTTCGGTAAAGTCAGTTTTGGCTTCATTGAGATTATCGAGGTACCGGCCTCCCCAGCGAAAACTTTTTCCCTTCGTTCGCTCGATTCCGCGAGTGTCGATCCCGCGTTTGGTGAAGACGGCTTCGTTCTCGGCGGTGAAATCGTCTCCAACGACAGCAACAACTCGCACCTCGGTGAAATAGCTGGCTGCCAAAGAGAAGTACGTGGCGGCTCCTCCGAGGATATCTGTCACTCGTCCGGAAGGCGTGGCGATGGTGTCGAATGCGACGGAACCTACGACCAGAATGCTCATGATTCTCCGCAATAAAAAGCTGTAAGGCGCAGTAAGTCGGCAGTAAGAGTAAGACTAGATTCAAAGTACCGACTACTGAAAAAACTCTGATTGAAAATACTGATTAACAATACTCGTTATCGCGAATAGCGAAATCAGACAGCGCCCTGCCGGGCAGCGATGATTAGGTCAAATATTTCTCTAAGATCAGCTTGAGCTTATTCTTTGTGGCCAATGGAATTTTCGCGGGATCGGTAAGAATGGCGTGAGCGAGAGCTGATCCACACTTGCAGGATCGGGCAGTTGGCATTGCCGCGACCGAGTGCTGCACAACCATTGCAGCGTTTTCGGCATTTTTGGTAAGCACCGCGACTATCTGGTCTACGGTTACGGAGTCGTGGTGCGGATGCCAGCAGTCGTAGTCCGTCACCATGGCAACGGTCGCGTAGCAGATCTCCGCTTCGCGCGCCAATTTCGCTTCCTGCAGGTTGGTCATGCCAACGACATCAGCTCCCCAGCTGCGATAGACGTTGGATTCTGCCTTGGTCGAGAACTGCGGGCCCTCCATGCAAACGTAGGTGCCGCCGAGTTTTCCGGTGACGTTCGCGGAGGCGCAGGCCTGGTTGATAATGTTTGTCATCTCTCCGCACACGGGATCGCCAAAGCCAACATGGGCAACGATCCCGTCTCCGAAAAAAGTGTCAATGCGATGGCGCGTGCGGTCAAAGAATTGATCGGGGATCACGAAGTCGAGAGGCTTGTGCTCCTCTTTTAGAGAGCCGACGGCTGAAACGGAAATGATCCTCTCCACTCCAAGCTGCTTAAATCCGTAAATGTTGGCGCGGAAATTTAATTCACTTGGCAGGAGCTTGTGCCCACGCGCGTGGCGGGCGAGGAAGGCAACTTTGCGTCCGGCGAGGCTTCCCAGAATATACGAGTCAGATGGATCGCCGAAGGGCGTTTGCTGCCGTTGCTCGTATGGATCCTTGAATCCCGGCATGTGATACAGACCACTGCCGCCAATAATTCCTATCTCCGCTTGCTGCAATTGCGCTCCTGATTGAACCGGGGATCTCGCCGAAGTTCTGAGAACTTGTGATTATACAAGACGGTTTTTATGGGTTAACGGGCGAAGGCTGCTGGACTTTGTTGTCATTCTTGTCGCCATCATGCTTGTCGCGATCTTTCTTGTCGCTTTCATGCTGGTTCCTATCCTCTGACGGCCAAAGGTCATCGGTGGCACGCTCGGTCGTTGCGGCATCGAAGCCTTCGCTTACCATCACGGTGTCATCGCGAACCTCGATGGTTACAACTCCTTCTTCGGTAAGCCAGGCGTGGCGACCTCGCAGCGTGCGCCATGACTCGGGCGGAGGGGCGGCCTCCTCGATCTTGCCATCCGCGCCAAGACCTTGCCGTTTGTCATAGCGTTTCGCGAGTGATTTGGCATAGACCGCCGCGAATTCCGCCGCCTTCGACGCGTCGGACCAGCGGGACACGTAACAGATGACGATGGGAGCATTCTTGTCTGCCTTCGATTTTCCGGCGAAATAGTATCCGCCCCGCCATTCCGGATAGATCGCATCCGCCTCGTCCCGCCCGCCGAATTGCTCGACAAGAATGTCGACGTCAAATTCTCCCATCGCTCCGATATCGAAAGCGTCGTAGTCTTTGAAATCTTTCTGCATGTCGATAATTTTTAAAGGTTCGAGCGTTTCGCGCTCCAGATATGTTTGAGGCTCCATGATTTCGCGGGTCGTCTTTGGAGGGTTCGTGAAGGCGCCGGCATAGGCGAGTTGCTTGCCGCCGGCCTTGAGCAGAGCGGCGGTGAAATCGAGCCCGAAGCGGTAGGGGAAGGTCAACTCTTCTTTTAAAAAAATCGGCGCATCGCGAAAGGCGGGTGAATCAGCTGACCCCACCAGCATGCCCTGCTTTAAAGCTTCAACGATCTGCGGAGAGTCGAGGAGCGTTTTGCCGGTGGGCGCGAGGGTGTAATCAAGAAGAACGACCATCGCCTGGCCTTCGACGACTGCTTGTCTCGCTGAACTTTGCTCATCGGTTCGAATGTCGTCGATGGTCGGAGTTTTCGACCTCTTAGCGGAGTCGTCATCCTCCGGAGATTTCATGAACTTTTCGAGGCCGAACGATTGGTCTTGCAGCGCGTGCGTCAATTCATGGGCAAGCACCGGCTTTTGCTGATCCTGATCGAGCCAGTTCAACAGGTTGATTGAGGTCGTCTTCGGGTCGTAATATCCCGCGACCTGCTCGCGCAGCATCTGCACGAGGAATGTAGAAAGATTGAAGTTGCGAGGCAGTAGGCCGAATTTTTTCAAGACCGCGGATGAGCGCTCGAGGCGCTGTGCGTCCTTATCTTCGCGGAGGTTTTTTTCGATATAGGCTTGCACTTCATCTCGCTTGGTTAGTCTGCGGTTAACCTTTCGCTTGATCGGGAGCCCGGTATCTTCGCTCGCAAATTGCAAAATTTCATCGACAGAGCGGAATAGTTCTTTCGCTTCTTTGGGAGAGATGATTTTTTCGGGCGCGACCTTTTCGAGAGCTGGGGGCTCGGGGTTCGGTTGCGAGCCTCTCGCGGATGGAGCGGGTCGATCTTCGGCCGGCGGACCTTCTGGACGATCCAGTTGACTCCACGCGTCGCCGCAAGTTGCTGCAAAAACCGCGAGAAATGCAAAAGACGTTAATGTTAAGGACAAAAAAAGAGCGCGGCCAGAAACATTCACGACTTTCATGCTCCCTCGTATTGGCAGACTTAATCTTTAGTGGTCGAGCTTAGTAGTCGAGATCTTTACTGGTCGAAACTTTGCTTGCGATCCACTCTCCGGCTTGCTCGGTGCCGAGAGTGCCGCCGATGTCCGCGGTAGTCTTTTTTTCGCGCACGGCGGCAAGCACGGCCGATTCGATTTTGCGGGCGGGTTGGTCGAGACCGAGGTGCGCCAACATCATGGCTGCGGTCAAGATTGCTCCAAGTGGATTCGCCACGTTCTTGCCGGCGATCGGCGGGGCCGAACCGTGAACGGGTTCGAACATGGAAGTGTGCCGAGGACGCAGATTTCCGCTGGCCGCTACTCCCAGCCCACCTTGAAGGCCGGCAGCAAGATCGGTGATGATGTCGCCAAACATATTATTGGTCACAATTACGTCAAAGTTGCGCGGATCTCGCACCATTTGCATGCACAAGGCGTCGACGTACATGTGTTGGGTCTCAATCTTCGGAAAATCGCGGGCGACGTCTTTAAAGGTTCGCTGCCACAATCCGCCGGCGTGAGTCATTGCGTTCGACTTGTCACACATCAGCACACGACGCCGCGGCGAACCATTCATTTTCTTGCTGTTCGAACAATATTCGAAGGCATAACGAATGATTCGCTCCACTCCTTTTCGGGTGTTGATGTCCTCCTGGATGGCAACTTCGTCTGGAGTTCCCAGCTTGAACACTCCGCCGGAATCGCCGTACACACCCTCGGTATTTTCGCGGATGACGGTGAAGTCCAGATCTTCCGGCTTCACGGATTTCAGGGGACACAGCGATTCATCCATCAAACGCACGGGTCGGACGTTGGCAAAAAGGTCCATCTTGGTGCGCATGCCCAAGAGGATTTCCTTGGCATGAATATTCGAAGCGATGCGGGGGTCCCCAAAAGCGCCGACGAGAATGGCCTCGAAATCGCGCGCCAGCATGGTGAAACCATCCGTTGGGACGGTGGTCGAGTCGGCGAGGAAGCGATCGGCGCCCCAATCGAATTGGGTGAACTCAATTGCCGCTCCGGTCGCTTGCACGACCTTAAGCGCTTGCGGAATGACTTCTTGCCCGATGCCATCGCCCGGAATCGCGGCAATCTTTTTAAGAGCGGCCACGTTGGCACGTTAGCACAGGGCAGAACAGTTCAGAAACCACCGCGGCGGATGGGGTATTGGTCGAGACGATTGTGCTTTGACTTCTGGCCGAGGAGACGTGGCACACGTGCATCCTAGGTTTCTACGAAAGGGTATTGGCGGCCCGTCGGCGCGGCCTCGCTTTGGTCACGTCGATATAGTCATGTCCATATTGTCACTTCGATATAATCATGGGTGAGCCTATGACCTCTGTTGCGGCGTCCGCGGACGCCAATTTTAACGATAGCGCAACGCCCGCTGGCTTAGGCGAATCGACGCGCGTGGAGTTTGCGGCCTTGCTTTCGGGGTGCGCGATTTACGATCTGAGCGGACAGGCCAAGCTAGCCATTACCGGCGGGGACCGGGTGCGCTGGCTCAACGGAATGATCTCGAACAACGTTCGTGATCTCGCCAGGAATCAAGGTGTCTATTCTTTTGTACTCAACGCTCAGGGCCGGATTCAGGCCGATCTTTACGCATTTCAACGCGGCGAATCTCTGCTGGTTGAGACCGAAAGCGGGCAACGAGAAAAAGTTCTTCAGTTGTTCGATCGCTACATCATTGCGGACGACGTGGAGATTACCGACCTTACTGAGTTGCTCTCATCCATTGGTTTGACGGGTTCGAAGGCGAGAGAAGTTCTAGAGGGCTCCGGCATCGTCGTTCCTGAGTTTACGGGTTTGCAATTTGTCGAGACGCGGTGGCGCGAGATTCCAATTACCGTCGTTCGTTCGGAAGAAGAATTGGGCGACTCGTGGCGAGTTTGGATAGAACATGAACATCGCGATCAACTTTGGCAGGAACTCGGACGGCAGTGTGGACTGCCCGTGAGTGCGGAAGCTCTTAACGCTTTTCGTATTTCTCGAGGCATCCCTCAATTCGGAGTCGACATTCGCGATCGCGATCTGCCACAAGAGACCGGGCAGAATCGCGCGCTGAGTTTCACGAAGGGCTGCTATCTGGGGCAAGAAATTGTGGAACGAATTCGGTCTCGAGGAGCGGTGCATCGTCAGTTCGGGGCGTTTGAAGTCTCTGGACCGTTACCGGAGGCAGGGACGAAGATTGTGGCCGGAGAGAAGCAAGTCGGCGAAGTGACAAGCTGCGCGGTCTTGCCTTTTGCTGACGGAGATCGCAGCGTGGCGCTCGGGTACCTTCGGCGTGAAGCGGCGGGCAAGGAATTGGTTGCTGGAGCGGCGAAATTGACGGTGGCATCCCTCCCCGTCATTCGAGCTAGTGACGGGAGCGAGTGACGGGAGCGACGACGGGGGCGATCATTCAGAACCATCACCGGGGCGCTTAAAAATCTAAGCCTTCGGCGCAAATAAGATTGAAATCATTTCAGGTTTTCAAATCATCGATATCAGGACGACAGTCAGGACAATCCTATGGCTAAAAAAAGAAAAGAAGAAAGCGAATTTAAGGTAAGCGACCGGCGACTGTTCACTTCGGACGGAGAGCTTCGCGACTCGACCGACGAGCAGGTTTCTACCATTCCCGTAACCGCTGCTGTAGCACTTGAGAATCCGCCGGCGCCGACCGCTGCGCCTACTGGGGAAGCGCAGCCCGTAACCTCGGGCGCTCCAGAAGCGGAAGCCGAATCCGAATTGGATGGTCCGGAACCTCCAACCGATTCTGAACAGCAAGCGCAACATGATGCCTACAAGCAGTCAGCGCGCGATCTCGACAAAAGCGTGGAACTCGAAGGGCACTCCGCGAAAGAACTCGAGATGAGTTTCGAGCGTTTTATGGCATCGCTTTATATGACGGCGATGATGCAGATGGGAATGATGCATGAACAGGGCGGACAGCCGGGCGTCGACCTTATTGGCGCTCGACAGACGATCGATACCCTGGACATGATTTCAGAAAAAACAAAGGGAAACCTGACTCCGAAGGAAAAAGGGTTTCTTCAGAACTGCCTCTATGAATTGCGCATGGCGTACGTCGAAGTCACGAATGCTCTCGCCAGGGCTCCGCAAACGCCGGGGCAGCACACGGGCACAAAGGGCTGATGCAGGCAACGTTGACGGTTCTCGGTAGTGGCACATCGATGGGTGTACCAACGATTGGCTGCGACTGCGCCGTCTGCCATTCGCGCGACCCTCGGGACCGCCGCACACGCCCATCAATCTTAATCGGCTACAACCGGCGGCAGGTGATGATCGACAGCACTCCTGATTTTCGCGAACAGGCGCTGCGTGAAAACATTCAACAACTCGACGCCGTGTTTTATACCCACACTCACGCCGATCACATTCTAGGGATCGACGACCTCCGGCCGCTTACTTATCTCCACAAGCCAGGCAAGATGCCGCTTTTCGCGACCCCTGCGGCGTGCGATTTTATGCGTACGATGTTTCGCTACATCTTCGAGCCAACCTACAAATTTGGGGGATTGCCTCAGGTGGAGATGCATCCGATTGACGGCACGCTTGAACTCTTCGGGGCGAGATTCGAGCCTTTGACGGTGATTCACGGGGTCACTCCGATTCTCGGATTTCGATTCGGATCAGCCGCATATCTGACCGATCACAGCGAAGTTCCGGAAGAGACAATCGCAAAATTGCGCGACCTCGACATTCTTTTTCTCGATGCGCTGCGCTACAAGCCGCATCCGACACACTCCACCGTGGAACAATCGTTGAAGATCGTCGAGGCCGTTCAACCCAAGCGGACATTCTTCACCCACATTTGTCACGATCTGCCGCACGAGGAGACCAACGCGCTACTGCCTGAAGGCGTAAAACTGGCTTTCGACGGGATGAAGCTGGAATTTGAAATCTAATCTTTGTCCGGTTATTTCCCGGTTATCGATTCAACCTATGCAAGTTTTCCGCAGCCTCGACGCGATTCCTGTAGATCTCGGTCGAACCGTGGTCAGCGTGGGGAACTTTGACGGCGTTCATCGAGCTCACGGCAAGGTCCTCGCCGAAATTGTGGAGCGCGCAAAAGTTGCTGCCGCAAAATCGGTTGCGGTGACCTTCGATCCTCACCCAACCCGCATATTGCGCCCGGGCAACGACCTGAAGCTTCTGACTCCGATGCAAGAGAAATTGCGGTTGCTCGAAAAGACCGGGATTGACGCGGTGGTGGTGCTCCCCTTCTCGCGGGATCTTTCGATAATGACGCCCTTCGAATTCGTCAAGGAAATCCTGAATAATCGGCTGCGCCCGATTGAAGTTCATGAGGGGTACAACTTTCGCTTCGGTCATCGAGCTGAGGGCAACATTGACACCTTGCGAGAGTTCGGCGAGCAGATGAATTTTGTGGTGCGCGATTATCCCGAGATGCGGTTGCGTGGAGAAGCCGTATCCAGCAGCCAGATCCGTAAGTTGTTACGTGAAGGCAGGGTGAGCCGAGCACGTCATCTGCTCGCTCGCCCCTTCAGCATTCTTTCGACTCCGGGACGAGGCCGCGGCTATGGTTCGAAGTACACCGTCCCGACCATTAACCTATCGCGCTATGAGGAACTGGTTCCGAAAGATGGGGTATATATCACTCGCACTCGCGTTGGGGCCGGCGCGACGGCTGAGTGCTTTGACTCGGTTACGAATGTTGGCAACCGCCCAACCTTCGGCAGCGATTCCTTCGCCATCGAGTCGCACCTTTTGAACTTTCATCCGCTCGAACTCACTGCGGAAACTGGGGTTGAGGTTTACTTTCTGCATCGCCTTCGCGACGAGATCAAATTTCCGTCGGTTGAAGCTTTGAAAGAGCAGATTGGACGCGATGTGCGAAAAGCGGAGAGATATTTCAAGCATTTGAAAAAACGTGCGGGCGCGTTGTAACTAGGGGCACCGCTTGGGCGAATGTGGATGGACGCGGGATTGCTATTACCCGCATTGAAATTGAGAATTGTTTTCTTGAGGGCGAAGATTTTACTTTCGCCGGTGCGGTTGGCTTCCTGAGGGCTCACTCCACGGGCTCGAGCACCATTTGGTCCGGCCCTTCTCCTCGTCCCGGCAACTGAATCAGCACGATCGCCCCGAGTACCAACGCAATGCCTGCGGTCTGCACAGGCCGGACCAGTTCACCGAGCACCAGGGCCGTTATGACGATGCTGAAGACGGGTTCCAAACAACTTGTGACGATAGCGCGCGTCGGTTCCAGGTGCTGGAGTCCAGCGAAGTAACAGGAAAACGGTCCGAGCACGGATACAAGGGAGAAGAGCAATAGAAAGACCCACTGGCCCAACCCGTAATGCGCGGCGACAATTTTCTGCGGAGGGTTGACAACAATCCAAAAAAGCGCGGCGGCGAACAAGACCCAGAGCAGCACCTTCCAGCGATCATAGCGCGCGAGAACGGAGTGCCCGCCAATGTTATAAAACGCGAAAGAAAATGCTGCCAACAGCGCGGCGATCACTCCGACGGCATCCAGCCGAAGCCCGCCAGAGCCGACAAGCCCGACGGCTAGCGCACATCCGGCGACGGACAATGCAACGGCCAATATCTTGATGGACGACGGCCGTTGACTGGAACGCAAAGCGGTATAGATCAAGACCCAAACCGGGGCTGTGTACTGCAAAATGATCGCTGTCGCCACGTTTGTTCGCTGGATCGCCAGGTAATAAAGATAGTTCGAAGCGGCGATGCCGAAGACTCCAAGCAGGAAGAATCTTAAGGCGTCGCGCAGAGGGACGGCGAGCTGCGCCGGCCCTCTGCGTAGTAACAAGATCGGAAAGAGAACAGCTAACGACAACGTTGCACGACTCTGCGACAGGATCAGGGGATCGATGTTTTTGAGTGAATTGGGCAGCGAAGAATTCAGGGACGCTCCGAGCCAGGCGGGCAAATGCCCGGTAAAGGCGGCGCGGCCCATGGTGGCTGAAACTCCCCAAAGAAAGGTGGCGGCACCGATAAACAAGTAGCCCCGCAGCGGATCGCGCTTTCCGCTCACATTATTTGCTCAATCGTGTAAGTGATCTTCGCGGATTTCTCAAGCATGGCTGAGACGGAGCAATATTTCTCTTTCGAGAGTTTCACGGCATCTTCTATTGCTTTTTTTGAAACCTCGCCGGTCACGACGTACGTCAAGTGAATCGAGGTGTAGATGGCCGGGTAGCCGTCAGCTCGCTCGGCGCTTGCCTTGACTTCGAGCGCAGTGAACTTCTCACGCTTCTTACGCAGAATTCCGACCACATCAGACGCAGTGCAGCCGCACAAACCGATCAAGACCAATTCCATGGGGCTGTTGGCGGTTTTTTCTTTCGCTGTGTCTAGCACAATGGCATGCCGCGATGTCGCGGCTCCAACGTAGCGCTCGTTGTCAGTCCAATTTACGGATGCTGCGATCATGCACTTCCCTTTCGTCCGTCGCTGCCAGCGGTCGCAAGCGTCGATGCGGCTCGCGGCCCTGTCAGCGGCGGTTATCGGTGACTGGTTCCGGATGTATGAGAACTCTGAATAATTCTGGAGCGTCATGCTTGAAGCGTGTTTCAAGCGACGTCTGCAGATCGTGAACACGCGAAAGCGGCATGTCGTCTGGCAAAGTGCAGTGGCAAGAAACGTAGAGGCGCGCCCTCACTTTTTTAAAGTGAAAATCGTGGACATCGATCACTTCAGGAAATTGTTTCACAATCTTTTTGAGTCGCTGCTCGAGCTTAGGTTCGCGAACAATCTGCTCGCCGCGCTCGATGGTTGCAGGCTCGCTTTCGATGTGGGTGAGGATGGTCGAGATTTCGGGCACCTCGATGCGCATTTCTGTTTCCAGGCGAGTGACTTCGTCGTGGGCGTGCTTCATGCTGAGACGCTCGTCCAGTTCGAGATGCTGTTCGACATGCAACTGGCCGTTCAGATCCTGCACGCTCACGTCATGGACGTTGAAGTTGTGGCGCGTGGCTACTCCACGGATCCGATCGAAAATATTTTCAGCCCTCCCCGCTCGTGGAACGGAATGCACGACAACATCGGCCCCGGGAAGAACCTCTTGCACACGCGATGTCACCGCATCGGACACTTGCTGTGAGCGCTGGAAGGTGGAATTGCGTTCCAATCCAACGGATACGTCTGCAAAGAAACGGTTGCCAGCCTTGCGGAATCTCACGCGGTCGACATCGAGCACGCCCTCGACGGTTCGAAGGCGTTCTTGAATCTGGATGCGAACTCCTGGGGGCGCGGCATCGAGCAGCGCGTCGACGGTTTTTCTTGCGAGCCGCCAACTGACGGAAATAACCACGCCCGCCACAAAGAGCGCGGCGACCGGGTCAGCGCGAAACAACCAATGAACGTGATAACTTCTCGCAAGCCACACGAGGGCAAGGCCGGCGATGACGACCGAACTCGACCAAACATCGGTCGAAAAATGAAGCGCGTCGGCCTCAAGCGCCTGGCTATCGTATTTCGCCGCGACCCGGCCGAGGGCACGCGAACGCCAAACATCCACCGCGATCGATAGGAACATCACGGCGAATGCAGCGATGTTCGGTTCAATCTCCACACTTTGAAAGAAGAGACGCTTGACCGCCTCGTAGACGATCCAAACGCAGGTAAGTAGAAGCAAGGCGGTCTCGATGAACGCGGAAAAGTTTTCAAACTTCTCGTGGCCATACTGATGGTCGGCATCGGCGGGCTTGTCAGAAACCTGCACAGAAAAGAACGTTACCAGAGCGGCTGCGAGGTCCAGGCCAGAATGCGCAGCCTCGGATAAAATGCCGAGGGAACCGGTCGATATTCCGACGACAATCTTGAGAGTCGTGATGACCACGGCGGCCAGTACCGAGTTGCCGGCAGCGGTTCGCTTCTCCTTGCGCATCAATCCCGTTCTGGCCGCCGCTTGTGCCTCAGACATACCCGCCTTTATAGCTTTGGATTCGTTCGAATCCAACGCCTTCGGTGTTCCCCGAGCAACATTGCGTCATGCTACGATGACATCGGTCTTTGGATTGTTCAATTTTAAAGCGGATTGTTGGGAGTTGAACAGCAAATGAGATTTGACCTGGCCCAGTGGGAACTTGCACAGCAATGAAACTTGACAGCAAATGGGCCGCGAACAGCGAGTGGAGGAGTTTCCGTAATGCGTAATCTTAGCTGCGTTTGTTTATTACTTGCGAGCATGGCTTTCGGCCAGACTTCGCAACCCCCGGCTGCCCCTCCGGCTGGGGAAAAGGCGGAACCAGGGGCGACGGCTCCGAGCGGCCCTGCAGCTCCGACTGAAGCTCCCAAGGCTGAGGTCGCGGCGAGTGATCCCGTGATAACGCTCAAGGGGTTCTGCAGCGACGGTAAACAAAACGATGCCTGCAAGACAGTGATCACGCGCGCGGAGTTCGACAAGTTGGTGGATGCGCTGCAACCGAACATGCCTCCGGCGGTACGACGAAATCTGGCCAACAAATACACGACGATGCTAAGAATGGCGACGGAGGCGGAAAAACGCGGCCTTGACAAAGACGCGAAGTTTGCTGAAACCATGCGCTTCGCCCGCTTGCAGATTCTTTCGCTCGCGCTGAGCCACGCACTGCAAGAGGACGCAGGCAAGATCTCTGATGCCGACCTGAACGAGTATTACCAGCAGAATCAACCTGCTTATGAGAAGGCGACGATCGCCAAGATTTTTGTTCCTCATACGAAACAGATCTCGAAACAAATTTCTGCCAAAAGTCCTGCAACGACAGCGACTAAGGCAGGAATGAAACCCGCAGTGACAGCGACGACTGCTCCCACCGAGGCGCAGCGAAAAGCGGATGAAGCAGCAATGCAGAAATTGAGCGTCGATCTGCACGCTCGCCTTGTGAAGGGCGAAGATCCGGACAAGTTGCAGAAAGAGGCTTATGTCGCGGCGGGGTTGCCGGGAAATCCTCCGCCAACTGCGTCGGAAAAAGTGCGACGCAACACGCTTCCGGCTTCTCATAAAAGCATCATGGATTTGAAAGCCGGCGAAGTTTCAGACGTGCTTCCTGATGCAAGCGGATATTACATTTACAAGATTGTCACGAAAAGCGTTTTGCCGCTCGAGGATGTGAAAGCGGAGATTCGCAGCACCCTTTCAAGCAAGCGCTACCGCGATAGTATGAGCAGCTACCAGAATAATGTGGAGATGAACGACGCGTATTTTGGCGCAACTCAATCGCAGATACCGGCGCCGCGCCGCGGACCTACACCTCCGCCGGAGCAGGCCGAAGATCCGGACTGATGCTCTCGACACCCTGGGTCGATGAAAGTAGCAGACTCCACGGAGGGGACCTGGTCTGGATGAATAGGGCCGAGCTTCGGCATGACAAGCGAAAACTTCTGCATGAATAATGCCAAGCGTTTGAATGAATAGCTCAAAACCAGCAATTCTGATTACGGGTGTTTCCGGCAACCTCGGGCAGAGGTTGGTCCCGATGCTTTCCGATTATCAGGTGGTTGGCGTCGATGTCACGCCGCCGACACAATGCACCGTTTCACAATTCGTATCGCTCGACCTGGGCAATGAAGAATCCACGCGCGAGTTGCTGCTTCTGCTCCGCGAGATTCAGCCGATATCGGTAGTTCACCTTGCATTCGTAATTGATCCGCAACGCTCTGGCGTTTTAGACGTCGATCGGATGTGGAGGATCAACGTGGGCGGAACCGCCCGGGTGATTGAAGCCATCACCGAAGCGAATCGAACGGCGGGCAGCATCGTTCGACAATTTATTTTCCCGAGCAGCGTTTCCGCCTACGGATCAGACCTTCCGGCTGCGGTCGAAGAAGACGCGCCGCTCTCGGCACATACTCTTCCGTATGCGCTTCACAAGAAGGAAAGCGACCTGGTGGTGCAGCAGCGCGCCCCCGCGCTTCGTGGGTGTGGCGTCTTTATTCTGCGGCCTCACATTTTTGCGGGAGCCTCGGTTGAGAATTACCTGATGGGGGCGTTTCGTGGTACTCCTAACGGAAAGGGCCGATATGCGGCGCGCATGCGAGCGTCGTCAAAACGCCTGCCCTGCATGCTTCCGTACGGGCGGCAATATCTGGATCACAAAATTCAGTTTGTGCATGTCGACGACATGGCGCGCCTGATCGCGTGGATTCTCACTCGCGATCCCGAGGCTCAGCGCTTGACGATCTTGAATGTTGCGGGGCGGGGAGAGTCTTTAACCTTTGGGCAGTGCATCGAGATGGCGAAGGCGAAGCTTATACGCGTTCCCGGCAGATGGGGGATGCGCCGCGTGCTGGAACTTCTGTGGAGTTTAAAACTTTCGGCCATCCCGCCAGATGCGACACCCTACATGACCGGTCAATACATCATGAACACGGAGCGGCTGAAGCGATTTCTCGGTGACGACTACGAGATGGTGATCAAGAAGACGAACGCCGAGGCGTTTGCGGACTCTTTCGCTAGTTCGCCAACGCAGCTTTCGACTGCGGCGGCTATTTGAATCCCCGGTAAAGTCCGGCAACGCCAAAGGTATAAGGCGTCCAAGTGGCTTCGCGAAAACCTGCCTGGCGCATACGCTCTAACATTTCCGCAGGCGCAGGAAAACGCTCGACCGAAGCGGGGAGATACGCATACGGTCCGCGAACTCCGGAAAGTAGCGTTCCGATCGTGGGAAGAATTTTCTTGAAGTAAATTCGATATGCGTGCCCGATCCATCCGCCGGGCTCTCCGAAATCGAGAATGGCGCACTGGCCGCCGGGGGTGAGAACGCGCACGATTTCGCGCAATCCTGCATCGTAATCGGCGAGATTTCTAAACCCAAAAGCAGAAGTCAGAAGATCGAAGCGAGCATCGGAAAATGGCAGGGATAGAGCGTCCGCTTCGATCCAGCGCAGGTTTGTGGCGCTTCCCTTCTGGGATGCTCGCTCGATCATGGCGTGGGAAAAATCGGCTCCAAAGATCGTGGTAGAAGGGCCGGCGCGGCGGTTGAGCGCGAAGGTCATATCGCCCGTCCCACAGCACAGGTCAAGCACTTTCATTCCGGGACGCTTCAGGATTTCATCGAATTGTCGCGCGGTGCGCCACCACCACAACCGATCGATGTTCAGCGATAAAATGTGATTCAGCAGGTCATAGCGCGGAGCAATCGAGGTAAACATGTCGCGCACCGCTTTTGAGGCCGAGGCGCGATCTTCCGTGCCCACCGGAGTCGCCCCGACTACTCGCTGATTCTCGTCTAAGCCCATGGTGCCGTTACCGGATTTCGTTTGTAGTTAACTTCGATTTTGTACTTCGTTCTTATGTAGTGTGTCCAGCGAGGTCGTGCCTCAGCGCGAGAGCTTTTGGATTTCATCTACGGCGGAGCGGACAATCGGCTCAGGCACATCGCTCGCAATCTCAACTTTGCCGATCTCTCTTGGCAAAACAAAATGGACGATGCCGTGCCGGGTCTTCTTGTCTGAGCGCAATCTCTTTACTATGTTTGCGGCATTGAATTTCATTCTCGGAAGCTTGTGAAGATTCATGACAGCGTTCGTGATTCGTACAGCGGTTACGGTGTCGAGTGTCCCGGAGGCGAGCGCGATGCGCGTGGCTGCAACCATGCCCCACGCTACGGCCTCGCCATGAAGTAACTGCGTGTATTTCGTCTCGGCTTCGAGCGCGTGGCCGATGGTATGGCCAAAGTTCAAGACTTGCCGCAACCCGCCCTCCCGTTCATCGGCACTGACGACAGAAGCTTTCAACTTTACGGAATCGGCGATTATTTTCTCGACCACTTCCGGGTCGCGATCGAGAATCTCGCGAGAACGCTCTTCAAACAAGCCGAAAAGTAAGGGATCGCCGATCACCCCACATTTAAGCGACTCGTAAAGGCCGGCCCGATACTCGCGGGGCGGAAGCGTTTCGAGCACATCGGGGTCGACTAATACCGCATTGGGTTGATGAAATGTCCCCAGCAAATTTTTGCCGGTTACGAGATCGACTCCGGTCTTGCCACCGATGGCGGCATCGACCTGGGCAACGACGGTGGTTGGAACCTGAACCACATCGATGCCGCGCATGTAGATGGACGCAAGAAATCCGGTGACATCGCCGATTACGCCTCCACCAAGAGCGATCAGCACGCTGTCACGGTCGGCGCCAAGTTTGAGTAATTTTTCTGCCAACGTCTCTAGCGTGGAGAGACGCTTGGCGGTCTCTCCGTCTGGCATTTCGAGCAGATCAACGGTTATCGCGGCAGATTGCAGTGATTTTGCAAGCAGTTTGCCCCATCGCTTTCGCACCGGGGCCGCGGTGACGATGACTGCCTTCCGGCCTTGAAGCTCGCCTTGAAGACACTCCCCCGCGCGGCTGATCAATCCGCTACCGATGAGGACTTCGTAAGATCGCGAGGGAGTTGAAACTGGAATTTTGATCATGAAGATGGTTGTGCCTGGCGCGGCCTGCGAATTGAAGCTACTACGGACGCTGCGAGCACCAGGAGTACAGCCCCGAGAGTCCACTCGGTAGGGATGGTGAGAAAGTGCGATGCAAGCATCTTCAAGCCCACGATGATTAATATGATTGAAAGTCCGTAATGCAGATAGTGGAAGCGGTCGAGCATTCCGGCCATGGCAAAGTACATGGAGCGTAGGCCAAGAATGGCAAAGACGTTCGAGGTATAGACGATGAAGGCATTCAACGTGACGGCTAAAACTGCTGGAATGGAGTCTACGGCAAAAAGAATGTCGGTGGTCTCGACGATCAAAAGTACGACAAAGAGCGGGGTTGCGTAGAGAGTTTCGCGGCGGATAAAAAATTTGCTTCCGGCATATTCATTCGTTACCGGAACAAACTTGCGGAAAACTTTCAAAATAAGGTTGTTGTCGGGGTCCACCTGGGCTTCGCCCTGGAAAAACAACTTTGCACCCGAAAAGACGAGGACGGCCCCGAAAATGTAGGTGATCCACTCAAAGCGTTGAATCAGCCCGACTCCGGCGGCAATAAAAACGCCGCGCATGACAAGAGCGCCTAGAATTCCCCAGAATAAAATTTTTCGCTCATGCTCGCTGGGTACTTTGAAGTAGCGAAAGATGAGCAAGAAGACAAAAAGGTTATCGACGCTGAGCGAAAGTTCGATCACGTATCCGGTGACGAACTGCAGCGCCTGGGCGCGACCGTGCCAGAAGAATTCCAATACGCCGAAACTGGCGGCTAATGCGATCCAAACCGCCGACAAGGCGAGCGCCTGCCGGAACTTTGGTGCCTCTGGACGCCGGTTCATTACCGCCAGGTCGAGCACCAGCATCGCGACTACAAATAAGTTGAAGAGTATCCAAAAAAGAAGCACAGTCTGAATCTTACACAGGTACTACTGCTCTCTACCGCGTTTTCCCTTCTCCCAGTCGTCCCACATTCCCATGTTCTTCAACTCTTGATCGAGCTTCGACTCATGGAGAGTTTCTTCTATTTGCTGGCGGCTTATCCGGGGGCCGACGCGGGTTTCGGCATTTGCCAGGGCGAAGGTGAAATAAGCGGCTTCAGCGACGTTCTTTTTGAGCTGGGTGAAATCGACTTTGTCGTAGGTGTCGGTAGTCGCGTGGTAGTTCTCCATGTAGTTTGCTTCATCCTGATCGGCTACGAAGGTTGGCACACCTTCGAGCATGAAATCGAAGTGATCGGTTCCGGCCTCGGCGGTTGGCTCTGCCTTGGTAACGCCAAATTTTTCTAAGGGAGCGAGCATTGCGGTAGCCGCGGCAACTACGTCTTTGCGTCCGCCGCTCGAGAAGGTCGTGGTCTTGCCGATACCGGAGTCGAAGATGACGACACCAGCAGCATTGTCGAGTTCCTTGCGGTGCGAGGTAGCGTATGCTCGAGAGCCGAGCAGGCCCTCTTCCTCGGCTGAAAAAAGAACGAAACGGATCGTACGCTTCGGCTTCAGTCCGGAGTTTTTGATGGCACGGAGGGCGTCAATCACGAGAGCTGAGTTACATCCATTGTCGAGCGCTCCAGTACCGAGATCCCAGGAATCGAGATGGGCGCCGAGAATAACAAATTCCTGCGGCCTCTCAGTGCCAGGAATTTCAGCTACGACATTCCAAGTCTTGAACGGTCCTCCTATTTTATTGGGAATAGAAATGTCGGCCCAAATGGGATGCGCGGTTGCGAGAAGGCGGGCGATGCGTTCTCCGTCCTGACGCGCGACGACGAGTTGCGGCAGAGCATCAATCTCGCCCGATACGGAGTTCGTATGGCGATAGAGAATGCCGCGATCACGCGTGGCCATGAATGCGAGGGCCTTTGCGCGGCCTTTTACTGCCCGTCCGATAATCTGTGGCGCGCGCTCGTACTCGAGGAAAAGGTCGTCCCATGTAACGAGCACTTTGGTGTGCACCAGCAAGACTTTGCCCGAAATATCTCCAACACGGGCGAAATCTTCCTCAGATCCTTCCCCGACATCTACGATCGGAACGTGCGTGGCGTGTTCCAATGCGGGTGCCCACGCCACGGACACGGCACGAACCGGAAACGTAGTTCCGGAATAGAGCGACGCTGTCATCGAGGTCGTGCCTTCGCTCCAGGAATGCGGCATGGAAAACTCTTCGGTATGGACTCGCTCTCCGCCAGCTTCTTTGAAAGCCGATGTCGCCCATTCGGTTGCGCGCTGAAATGCGGGGGTGCCCGGAATTCTCCCTCCCACCTCATCGGTCAGGCTGCGGAGATTGGTTTCGAGCGAAGAAGACTTCAAAGCCTCGGTGATAAGGCGTAGCGCCTGCTGATTGTCTGGGGCCTCGGCGGGTGTGGCTGCTTCAGCCGCGAATAGCAGCGAAGAGAGAGTTGCCAGGGCGACGAGGCTGCAGAGTTTCCACGAGAACATAGCTTTCATAGCGGAGCATTAGAAATGAATTTCCGTCAAAGCGAAAGACGAAAAGTCGGTCATGGGAGCGCGCGAAAGCGCTCGCGGCGGCATTTCAAGAACACGATTCTGGATCAGAATCGCTGGATCAGCATTGTTGGACCAGCTTTGTTAGACCAGGAATGACTTCAGTGCAGGCGGAGAATCTGCACCGTAATATTATCGGGGCCACCGCGTTGACGCGCGAGATCGATCAAGGCGCGCCCAGCTTTCTCAACGTCCTTATTTTTTAAAGCATTCAGCATTTCGCCATCCCGCACGAGCCCCCAAAGTCCATCGCTGCAAAGCATGACCACGTCGCCAGATTGCAGCGGGGTGGGGGCCTCGGATGCGTCCATCACCAAGTCAGGATTCGTGCCGACGGCAGACGTCAGAACATTGCGTTGCGGATGGACTTCCGCCTGCTCGGGAGTGATCATTCCGGCCTCGACCAAACGCCCGACGTAGGAGTGGTCACGAGTGACACGAATCATTTCGCCGTCGCGGATGAGGTATAGGCGCGTGTCACCGACGTGAACAAAAAAAAGTTGCAAGTTCACGATCGCCGCCGCGGTGCAAGTGGTTCCCATTCCGTGCAGTTCTGGGTGTTCAAAGCTATGTTTACGGATGGCTTCGTGGGCAGTTTGAAGTCCGGAGACGAGGGCTTCTTGAGGTCCGCCGTCGAACTCTTTATAGACCTCGACAACATTATCTACCGCCAGCCGGCTCGCTTCTTGCCCGCCTTCGTAGCCGCCCATGCCATCGGCCACAACCGCCAATCGCCCCTTGCGCGCGAAATCTTTATCGTCATCGGATTCCCAGTAGCCAAAAGAATCCTCATTATTGAGGCGCGCACAGCCGATGTCGGATTGGCTGGAAACTTCAACTCCTGGGCGAAGCTTCAAAAGGTCACGACGGCAGTAATAAAGATGAGGGCCATAGATTGTGCGTCGGGCAGCAGACGATGGAATTATAAAGCCTGCAGGAAAGCTATTAAAGTATCGCCGGGATTCTGCTCTCGGAAAGTTCCAAAAGAGCTTGCGATCGGCGCTCGCTTCTGCGAGGGCAAAATGGAGTATCGAGCCTCTTGAGGCTTGGGCGTCAACTACAATTGCCGAATGCCCGAAGAGCATAGCAACGACGAAGCCGACTCGACGGTGCCGTCGCCGCCGTGTGATCTGGCGTCTGATGTCGCCAGAACGCCAACTGCCGAGCCTGCGACCGAATTCCGCATTGGAGAAGAATTTGGCACGGCCAAGCGGACACTTCCGCCGGCCCGAATTGTCTTGGCCTGCATTATCGGAATTTTAGTCATAGTCGGTATTGTGTCTTTCAAGGAGCGGGCAAAACCGCAGGGCGCGGGAGCGATTCACTTTGTTCAGGCGGTGGATGTGCCCGGACAGAACATCGTTTTGGCGGCCGTGACTTTCACGCTGCGAAATACGGGGGAAAAGCCGTTGTGGGTTCATACGTTGAAAGCCCAGCTTACGACCTCCCAGGGAAAGATCAACGAAGATGAAGCGGCGTCGGTGGTCGATCTTGATCGTTACTTCCAGGCTTTTCCGGCGCTTAAGGAGAGTGCCGAACCGGCGCTCGCTCCAGAGAGTAAAATGCTGCCGGGAGCGGAACAAAAAGCTACGATCATTGTCAGTTTCAAGATGACGAAAGAGGAATTTGACCGGAGAAAGTCTCTCACGGTTTCGATCCAGCCGTACGATCAGCCTTTGCCGATAGTTCTGAAGTAGGCGGACTCGCCCGTTACTGCATTAATTCGTTAGTCGCTAATTGGTACTGCGTTATTCGTTACTGCGTCCGTCGTTATTCTTTACTGCACTACGTTACTTTTTATTTTTTAATCCGCTCGTTACACGTTATTCGTTCTCCAGTGTCTGGCGTGCCTTGACGAGGTCTGCCTTAGCGGCTCCGCTTACCTTGGGATAGGCTAGGTTGAAACTTTCGAGCGTGTCCACAATGGCCTGCGAGACGATGAGCCGTGCAAACCACTTATTGTCTGCCGGAACTACATACCAGGGCGCGTGTTTGGTTGCCGTGTTCTGGATGACATCTTCATAAGCAGTCTGATAGTCGCCCCAACACTCGCGCTCCCTCACGTCGGCGGAAGAAAATTTCCAGTTCTTTTTTGGATTATCAAGGCGCTCCATGAATCGTTTCTTCTGTTCTTTTTTCGAGAGATGCAGAAAAAACTTGAGCACCACGATTCCATTGCGCGCAAGATAGCGTTCAAAAGAATTGACATCTTCAAAGCGCTCTTGCCAGATATGTTTGGTAATCAATTCTTTTGGGAGCTTCTCGTTCTCTAGTATCTGCGGATGGACACGCACGATAAGCATCTCTTCGTAATAAGAGCGATTAAAGATGCCGATCTTTCCTCTTGCCGGCAAGAGGCGAGCGCTCCTCCAAAGAAAATCGTGATTCAGTTCTTCGCTCGAGGGCGTTTTGAAGGAATACACATCCACGCCCTCCGGATTTACGCCAGACATGACGTGCTTAATGGTGCCATCTTTGCCGGCTGCGTCAAGCGCCTGAAAGATAATGAGGAGCGCCCGGCGGTCCTGGGCGGCAAACATGTCTTGCAGTGTGCTTAGTTTTTGCACTCCATCGGCGAGCAAAAGCTTTGCCTGCGACTTGAATTCGGACTTTAACCCGTGGGTATCGCCCGGATCATAATCCTTGAGCCGGAAGTCTTTTCCGCTTTCAATTCGATAGCGCTTCAAAAGCTTCTCAATCTTCATAAATTCAGCGCGTGTGCTGCCGACAACTTTAAACGATTTAGGGTTGGTTGAGGTAGGGCTGGCTTCTTATTGCACGGGGGCCGGGGGCGAGGGGGACGTCACCGGCGTCATTTGACTTCTTGACTTGAGGCCCTACAATAGAAGTAGTTCTTTAAAGGCCAATTCCCACCAGTGGGGGCGTCACGGCTTCGACGGAGATGCTTGCGGCCAAGAGGCATGCCAGGGTGCATACACCTGTAATCGCGTGCAAAATGATAATTGCCAATCAACAGATGGCATACGCAGCTTAATTAATTAAGTTGCCGTCTTCCGCAGCTTCGCCCGTGGGCTGCGAGCGGACGTCACACAGCGGGCTGCTCTTCCTGTCTACGTCTGGGGCGGGAGGTTAAGATCACAGGCTAGCGGCATCCGTTTCTTGTCCGTTCTGAGCGGAGGTCGCGAACGTCCTGGGGTAATGCCCAGGGCATGAACGTGAATAAGCATGTAGTCTCTTGACCAGTAACATTTTCGGACGCGGGTTCGACTCCCGCCGCCTCCACCAACCTTTTGTCAGTAGTTGCCAGACTCCCTTCTCCCGTGTACCTCAGACGTACCCTTCGTCGAGTGAGCGCCACCAAATCTGCGCCCCAAGTACGCCGAACATCCCCTTCAAATTGCTCCTGCCTTGCTGCGAGCCAGGGCGAATAATGCTTCTCTGTGACCCGTGCGCCAGCTCCCATAAGACGTCGCCGACTGTGGTCTCTTCAGCGCCGACTTGGCGGCTGGGATCGCCGCGTTAAAGGCGTGAAGAAGTTGGAGTGCGCCTCCGCAATTGGGTGACTGCGGAGAAGGGTTAAGCAGTTTGGCAAGCCCCCGATCGTCAGCGATTAAAAGGAAAACGCGACCGGCATTGCTTGAATTGATACTCGCGTGTGGGTTGAGGACGCGTGAATCTGCGGCTTTGAGATTGGATCATCTCCAGCAGCGCGAAGGCCCAACCAAGAACACATTCGAAGCGAATAATGATCTTGACAAAATAAGAGGTCTACATTTAAATCCTCTGCAACGTAATAAGCGGTTAGCAGGCGCATTTTTCGCTTCCGCAAAACCGTGGGCTGAACAAAACATCGGCATCAATAAAGCGCTGGATCGCTCGTCAACAGGGGGAATAATGCAACTTTCAAGGCTGAACAAGTGCCTAGGTTTGTTAGTTTTTGCGTTCGCGCTCGTTCCATGCGGAAGGCTGATGGCTAGCGTTACCGCTAGTATTTCCGGAACCGCCACCGACCCGAGCGGCGCAACCGTCGCCGGAGCCACGGTTACCGCGACAAACGTGGAAACCGGAGTCAGCACTACGCTGACAACCAATGCTCAAGGTTTCTATTCGTTCCAGTCCCTGGCCCTGGGAACGTATTCGATAAGAATCCAGCAGACGGGATTCAAGGCTTATGAAGAAACGGGCATTGTCCTTGATGTGAACTCGGCCCTGGTGGTGGATGCGAAATTGCAAATCGGTCGAAGCTCGGAGCAGGTCGTGGTTTCGAGCGACGCGTTACATGTGGATACCGAAACCACCCAGATGGGTGAGGTCATTACCGCCAAGGAGATGACAGACGTTCCCCTGGTCACCCGAAGCTACACCGATCTGCTCGCGCTTCAGCCCGGTGTCGTGCCATCGCCATCTGGAATGACGGGCGCATACGCTGGACCATTTATCTCCGCGGGCTTTGCCGCCCCGCCGGTTTCCGGCGATCTGAATTCGGGAGCGCTATCGGTGAATGGTATGCGTGAGTCCGAAAATGGATTCATTCTCAACGGAATGCTGGTGCAAGAAACGGGATTCTCCGGAGCCGGTGCAATTCCCAATTTAGATTCGATTGCAGAATTCCGCATTCTGACGAACAACTTTGATGCCGAGTATGGCAATTATTCAGGTGGACAAATAAACGTTGTAACCAAGTCGGGCGGGAATCGCTTTCATGGAAACGTATTTGAATTCCTGCGCAATACCGATTTCGACGCCGCGAACTACTTCAACGCCGGTCAGCGCGGCTCTTATCATCAAAACCAATTCGGCGGAACTTTTGGCGGGCCGATCAAGCGCGACAAAATTTTCTTTTTTGGCGACTACCAGGGCAATCGCGTTATTCAAGGCCAGACTGACCTTATTCACGGAGCGCCCACGGCGGCGACTGAATCTGGAGACTTTTCCGCGATCGCAAGCAGCTTTGTCCAAACGGTCAGCGTGAACAACGCGAACGTGCTGGAGCCGACACTCGTAAATGGAGCAGCCTGGGCTAGCACACTTCAGACCCAACTGAGTAACAGCTCTATATCCAGCGGTATGCCATATTACTTCACAAAAACATTAATCAATCCCAACACCAATTCGCCTTACGGCGTTGATTGCACCACCTCTTCTCAATGCGTGTTTCCCAACGCACAATTATCGTCCAGCGCTTTCAATCCAATTTCTGCAAATCTTTTGAAATACGTACTCCCTGCCAATAGTGGTATTAATTCCTCCGGCACCGGACAATACGTCAATAGCGCGGGATCGACGAATCTTCATGACAATAAATTCAGCGGACGACTGGATGCCAACACCGGCTTCGGATTTTTGAGTGCCTACTATTATTTTGACCGGTTTAATCGTCTCGACCCTTATTGGCCCGGAAATGCACCGATCTATCCTGGATTCGCGGTCGACAGCAAAGGTCAGACTCACGACATCACACTCGGCGCCACGAAGACGTCGAGGGCCGGTTCGGTAAATGAATTCCGCCTTGGATATTTCCGCCTGAATACCTTGTTCAACCAGCCCTCTGGCGGATTGGGAGTGTCTCTGGCCAATTTGGGGTTTGATCCTGGCGTAGGAGGCGCTCCGGGTATTTTCCCGGTGGCCCCCGGACTCGAAGGCGTTCCTGAAATCGATTTCAATAGTTTTGTGATTGGTGTTCCCAGTCGCCCCAACGGCTTGATTGAAAACATCTACCAGGTCCTCGACAACTACAGCAGAGTTGTGGGCACGCACACTTTAAAATTCGGCGCGCAATACCACTTCGACCAACTCGAAGAAGATCTGATTGATAACGTGTCCAATGGAAACTTTTTCTTTGGCACAAACTTTAATGGTGGAAACAGCGAAACCGGGAGTGACTTTGTAGACTTCCTCTTGGGCGCACCTAGTTCCTATGTGCAGGGGCAGTCGTTCCCCTCTTATGGCCGCAACTTCTACTTCGGTTTGTACGCGCAGGATAGTTGGCGCGTGAAACCGAACCTGACTTTTAATTATGGACTGCGATATGACGTCAGCTCGCCATTCAGAGAAAAGAACAATCAGATTCAGACCTTGGTGCCGGGATTGCAGTCGGTTGTGTTTCCAGGTTCGCCCAAGGGATGGGTGTTTCCAGGAGATCCTGGGATCCCAAGCACTTTAGCGCCGACTCGTTGGAATAATTTTGCACCGCGCCTCGGAGTGGCTTATTCATTTGGTGAGCACGATGGAATGCTGGGTAAGATACTGGGCGCCCCCGGATCAACGAGTCTCCGCGCGGGCTTTGGTATTTTCTACAGCACTTTTGAAGGAGCTACCGACTTTAACGAAATTGGAGACGCTCCATTTGGAAACTATACGGGGCAATCTGCGCCGACTTTTGCAGCACCCTTCACCAATCGAGCAAACGGAACATCGACTAAGAATTTTTTCCCTGCGCCCCTGCCCCCCCTTAATTTCTCCGCCAAACATCCCGCCAGTGGTTTTCCCTATGACAATCTGACGGATTTCTACGGCGCCTTCGGAACGATCAGCAGTTCACCCGCCTTCTATCGTGGAAATCGTCTTCCCTATGCCGAAGAATATGAGCTCTCGATCGAGCACCAGCTAACCAAATCGGATTTGTTGACACTAAGTTATGTGGGAACGCAGGGGCACCGGCTGCTTTCTTCGAAATCCGCGAACCCAGGCAATCCCGCGTTGTGTCAGGCGACTCCGGGTTGTGGTCCGGGCGGGGAAAATACAATCTACGGAAGTGGTTCGTCGCTGGTTATAGGTACGCGCACCAATTTCCCTGGAGTCATTCTCCCAAATGGCACGCCCATTGTACCTTTTGGCAATGATTCTTACTTCATTACCGCCGGATCTTCCAATTACAACTCCGCGCAAATTAATTATCGACACACCAGCGGACGTCTACAGACGCTAATCGGTTACACATTTAGCAAATCTTTTGACAACGCTTCTGGCTATGGCGAGCAGATTAACCCTATTAATCCGCGTTTAAGCCGGGGACTCTCTGCCTTTGACAGTACTCACAATTTTGTCGCGAGTTACACCTACGTGTTACCAATTGATAAATTAATGGGTCCGAAACGCCTGACAAATGGTTGGTCGATCAGTGGCATCACGCGTTTCGCGACCGGCCTGCCGGTGACGCTGGTCGAAACAGACGACCGGTCATTGCTGGGGACTGCCTTTGGCGGTCCCATTACTCTCCCCGTGGATACGCCTAACCTCATCGCTCCGGTTCATATTCTGAATCCACGTAAAACGAACGGGCAGTATTTCACTACTTCATCTTTCGGGCCGTCCCCTTTAGGACAAGAAGGCAATTCACCGCGGCGCTTCTTCCACGGTCCTGGAACCAATGATTGGGATCTCGCGTTGATTAAAAACACGATGATTACCGAAAGCTCGAACCTGCAATTCCGCGCAGAGTTCTTCAATGTGTTTAACCATACTCAGTTTCTGAACCCGATCGGCATTACCGGCTTTAGCGGGGGCGCTCCAACTTCGGCATCCTTTGGTCAAGTCACGGGAGCCGCATCGCCGCGAATAGGACAACTGTCGCTCAAGTTGAATTTTTGAGACTAGTTGACTAACTAACCCGAGGCTTAACTACAACCTTCAGTCTGCTGATAGCACGAATGGCTTTTGACTTAACCACGACAAGTGCGAGCATAGTCCTATGTCGAATCAAACCGTGCTCGCGGCAACCCTTGTAAAACCGCTTCAATACGAGATTCGGGAATATCCGCTACCAGATCCGGCCCCCGGCTGTGTTCTGATCAAGATGGAACTGTCTGGTATCTGTGGTACGGACAAGCACACCTTTCAGGGTTTCACGACTCAGTACGGCAGTCGAAAACTGGAGTTCCCGATAATCCAGGGACATGAAAATGTCGGCACGGTGGCTGCAATAGGCGGAGACGGAACTTACACCGATTTTGAAGGAGTGCCGTTGTGTGAGGGAGATCGCGTTGTTGTGGGAGCTAACGTTTGCTGCGGACAGTGCTATTACTGCCGCCACGATTTTCCCTACTATTGCTGCGACAACACGACCGATTACGGCAACAATTTGAGCGCCAGAAATCCGCCACATCTCTTCGGTGGCTGGTCGCAATACATGTATATCATTCCCGGAAGCTTTCTGGTTAAAGTGCCGGACGATCTACCGTCCGAGGTGGCAGTGCTTACCGAAATCTTTGCGGTATCGGTCGGGCTCGATCGAGCGAAGCAGATGTCAGCATTTCCGAATGAGTCGTTCCGCTTCGACGATACGGTTGTGGTACTAGGCGTCGGACCGCTGGGAATGTGCTTCCTTATGAAAGCGCGCATGCTCGGAGCGGGTAACATCATCGCGATTGACTTATCGGATTATCGACTGAGTTTTGCAAAACGAGTGGGTGCAGATTACACAGTGAACGCCACAATAACTTCCGCTGCCGACCGATTACAGATCGTAAGAGATCTGACGAAGGGCCGCGGTGCGGATATGGTTATCGAATGTGCCGGTGTGCCGCAAGCGGTACCCGAAGCACTAGAAATGCTGCGAATCGGCGGGTTGCTTGTGGAGGCGGGAAACTTTTCTGATTTAGGCGAGATTGCAATTAGTCCACATCGTCATCTCTGCTCAAAGAATGTGCGCATTCTCGGGGTGGGAGGAGAAGAACCCGCTGCCTATGGCCCTGGAATGAGGCAAATGGCGAGATACATGAAGCATTATCCGCTGCAAGAGATGGTAACTCATCGGTTCGGTCTGCGAGATGTGGACGCGGCGATGCAGAAATCAATCGAATCAGATTCAATGAAGGTGGTCATGCAGCCATGGCGATGAATTCAGCTCTCCTCGCACTCGGCCAATGTGATAAACAACAAAACGCGACAAAGGACTCTTAAAATGAATGAGAACGCACGATTCTTGTTTGCTTCCGCCCCCGACAGTTGGGGGGTTCTGGATTATCCCGGACCTTCTTGGGAGCAATCCTACGAAACGATGCTCGACGAGATGGTGCAAGCTGGCTATACAGGCACCGAGTTGGGACCCTATGGATTCTTTCCCACCGACCCAAACATTCTTCAGACTCAATTAGAAAACCGAAAGCTTAAATTGCTGGCGTCTTTTGTGCCGGTAAAGATGACCGATCCGGGTGCAAGCAAAGCCGTCATCGAACGCATACGTAAAGTGGGCAATCTACTGGCCGCTCTAAAAGCTCCGTTTTTGGTGATTGCCGACGATCAATCGACCGAGCGCAATGAGTTTTCCGGCCGCGCCTATGACAAGGACTGCCCGATACTGACCGCTGACCAGTGGAAGCATATGGGAAGAATTGTCGCCGACGCGGAGAAAGTAGCGAACGATTTCGGTCTCGATCTAGTATTCCATCCGCACGTTGCCACTTACGTAGAGACGCCGGAAGAGTGCGAGCTGTTTTTCGACGCGACCTCTCATACTAACGTCGGCCTGTGTTTAGACACGGGGCATTGCGTTTATGGCTATGGCGATTCGGTGACGGAAGCGGAGAAGTACAAAGACAAATTGCGCTTCGTTCACATCAAGGACTGCAACGTAGGTGTGTTGGAGCAGGCACGTCACAATAAATGGACTTTTGAAGAAGCTATCGAACATAAAGTTTTCACCGTGATTGGAGAAGGCAACATCGATTTCCCGGCATTTTTTCGCACGCTGGTGAAAAACGGATATTCCGGTTGGTCTGTGGTCGAGCAGGACGTCAAGTTTGGCGCTACTGCCATCCCACCGGCGCAAAGCATCGCTGCCAGCTTGAAATATCTGCGTCAAGTTGTGAAAGATTTGGGAGTGACCGCTGACGTGCGTTGATCACGAGGATTGACGTTTATCAAATATTCGAGAGCGTAAGGATAAGGATCAATAATGGCAAAGCTCGGCATCGGCGTGGTAGGCATTGGAGAAATGGGGAGGCGCCACGCGGAAAATCTTCGCCGCAATGTACCCGAGGCGCGACTGGTTGCCGTTGCCGACGTCTCGGAGGAGCGTGCGCGCCAAACTGCGATCGACCTGGAAATTGACCTCTTCTACAACAGTCTCGAAGCGATGCTGGAGAACAAAGAAATCGATGCAATTCTAATCGCGACTCCGGACAAGTTTCACGCGCGAGCGGTCATTCAGGCAGCAGCAGCGGGAAAAGATGTCCTGTGCGAAAAACCGTTGGCACTGAATTTGGCCGACGCATACGCCGCGCTAGATGCAGTCTCGAAAGCCGGCACGCGCCTTCAGGTTGGATTCATGCGGCGTTACGACCCTGGCTATGCCGTTGCGATGAAACGAATTGAAGCCGGCGAGATAGGCACGCCGTTGATTTTCAAATCAGTGGGCCGCGATAAGGAACAACCGCCCATCGCAGCTTACGAATCTGGCGTCAATGGAATGATTTTTTACACCAATACCATCCACGATTTCGATCTGGCACGATGGCTTATGCGCGATGAAATCTCCCAAGTGCAGGCTTACACCACCAGCACCATCCGACCAGAAGTCGCGAAATACGGAGACGTCGTGGCCAGCGTCGTCAATCTTCAATATAAGCACGGAGCGATCGGGAATATTGAATCCTATGCACAAGCGGTCTACGGATACGACGTGCGCACCGAGGTCGTAGGGTCGAAGGGCTCGATTTTGATCGGAAGCCTTGCCGGGACTCCGGTCGTTTTTTTGGCCGCAAGAGGCGGCGAACACATTCTAGCCGACCACTTTCTCTCGCGTTTTGCCGATGCCTACCTGGCTGAGGTGAGGGATTTTGTGCAAACGATCTTGCTCGACCGCGAACCCATGGTCTCCGGGGATGACGGCCTGAAAGCGTTGGCTGTCGCCGTTGCCGCCGAAGAGTCACATAAGAAATCGATGCCTGTAGCGGTCAAGCTCGGAATGGCGGGGGCAATTTCGTAAGAAGGTATTCGTATGAGCAGGACGCTTCCGAACGTAATCGGGCGTCCGGTAATTGGAGAGAGTAGAAGAAAATAAATGACGACCGCAGGAGCACCAACGCACAAAAGTCCTCTTCACAAAATGACGCAGACTACACGTACCTGCTTGTGGAATGACTCTGCCTCGATCCAGGAGTTGCAATACTCCATCGAACACGGCGCGGTTGGTGCGACCTGTAATCCCGTCATCGTCCTCGGTGTGCTCAAGAAGGAATTGCCCACGTGGAAAGCGCGCATCAGCAGCTTAATAAAAGACCGTCCGACTGCAACCGAAGATCAGATCGCGTGGCAACTGGTGCGCGACATTTCCATCCAAGCGGCTAAGATTCTGGAATCGATTTTTCATGACCAGGGCGGAAGAAACGGCAGGCTTTCGATTCAGACCGATCCGCGACTGTTTCGAGACGCGCGTGCCATCGTAGAGCAATCTGTCGACTTCAACACACTAGCTGCAAACATGATTGTGAAAATTCCAGCGACATCCGCCGGAATCGTTGCCATCGAAGAAGCCACGTACCGCGGAGTGACCATTAATGCCACCGTAAGTTTCACCTTGTCGCAAGCGGTTGCTGTTGCCGAGGCTATCGAGCGCGGTCTTGACCGTCGTCAAGCAGAGGGCAAGGACATTGCCAGCATGGGTCCGGTCTGCACCATCATGGTGGGTCGGTTGGATGATTGGCTAAAGGTTCTGGTCGACAAAAACAACATCTCAATTGATCCCGGCTACCTGGAGTGGGCCGGGGTGGCAGTATTGAAAAAGGCGTATCGCCTGTTCAAGGAGCGCGGCTATCGCACTCGTTTGCTTTCTGCAGCCTTTCGCAATCACATGCAGTGGAGCGAATTCATCGGAGGAGATTTGATTATTTCACCTCCTTACTCCTGGCAGGTGCGATTCAACGCCAGCGACATCGAGGTCCGCTCTCGGATCGATGAACCAGTGCGTGATGAAATTGAAAACGAACTGTCGAGACAATTCCCCGATTATCGACGGGCGAGCACTGAGCACGGCCTGTCGATCGAGGAATTTGATTCTTTCGCACCGACCCGTCGCACGCTCCGCCAGTTTATTTCCGCATGTTACGAATTAAGCGGCGTGGTACGCGATATTTTAATTCCTGACCCAGACGCTGCTTAGTGGTTGCCGAGCCGCAAGATTTCGCTTTGATAAGGGAGGCTTAAGTGGGAAAACTAGCGATTACAGGCGGTAGCCGTCTGCGCAATGAGGCATTTACAGCTTGGCCGTTATCGACAAAAGAAGAAGCTGCCGCCCTCGAGGACGTGCTCAACAGCGGCAAGTGGGGAGGCCAGCCCTTTCCAGGTAAACATGCAACATCGTTCGCCAAGAAATTCGCCGAAGTCCATACCGCTAAGTATGCGCAATGTGTGAATACCGGTACTGTCGCGATTCAGGCTTCATTAAAGGCAATTGGAATTCGTCCGGGTGACGAGGTCATTGTTCCTGCGTATACGTGGGAAGGCACGGTGGGGCCAGTGTTGCTGATGAACGCGGTTCCCGTATTCGTTGATATAGACCCGGACACCTATTGTCTCGACGCGAAGTTGATCGAGCAAGCCATCACTCCAAAAACCAAGGCTATCCTTCCGGTCCACTTGGGAATGCGCTTCGCTGACATGGATGAAATTCTGCGCCTCGCAAAAAAACACAATTTAAAGGTTGTGGAAGATTGCGCCCACGCTCACGGCGGGATGTGGAAAGGCAAAGGCGCAGGTTCGATGGGCGATCTTGGAGCATTCAGTTTTCAATCCAGCAAACTAATTACTTCGGGAGAGGGTGGAGCGGTCATCACCAATAACCTCGAGTACATGGAGTTAGTCCAGAGCTATATCAATGCCGGGCGTGCCAGCCTCACCGACCAGTTTCATCACCGCATCATAGGATTCAACTATCGCATGGGAGAATTTCAGGCAGCGGTCCTGGGACCGCAACTGGATCGGCTTCCACAGCAGTCCGCGCTGCGCGAGAACAATATGCAGCACTTCGAGTCACGTCTCAAAGATACACCGGGGATTGGACTTCTGAAGCCCGATCCGCGCATTACTCGTCTGGCGCCCTACGGCTATGTGGTCAAGTACTTCGCGGATCAAGCAAAAGGTACGCCGCGTGCGGCGTTCGTGGCCGCTCTTCAATTGGAGGGCATCCCTTGCGACGGCTTGTTCTATGAGCCCGTCTATAAGAGTTCACTATTTCCGTTGGATTCCGCCGATTTCCCCGCACTGAGTTGGGGGCGAGATAAGGCGCTTGACCTGCGAAACATGTATTTCTGTCCAGAGGCAGATAAGGCCGCCTATGAGGAGGCAATCTGGTTCCCTCATCAGCACTTTCTGGGTACGAGCGCAGATGTGGACGCGATTGCCGATGGCATCCACAAAGTTTTAGCCAACAGTGAAGAGCTCCGCGAGTTGGATCACAAGGCCATTCGCAACCAGAAGCTGGGACGCGCGGATCGTGAAAGTTAGTTGCATCAACATACGGACAATACTCCAGCCATGATGATGAAGAAAGCAAGTACGTATAACAGGGCACAGAAGACCAACAAGATTGGCTTTGCCGTCGTTGGTCTTGGCAGCATCGCACAAAGTTCCGTTCTTCCCGCTTTCGAACATTGCAAAAGAGCAAAGCTGGTCGCTCTTGTCGGCCGCGATTCAAAGGAAACCGCCAAGCTGGCAAAGAAGTTGAAGGTCCGTTCCCACTACAGTAGTGCTGAGTACGCAGCCTGTCTCAATAACTCCGAGGTGGCCGCCGTCTACATCGCAACTCCGCAAGGCGAGCACGAGCACTTGACGATTCAGGCGGCAAAGGCTGGCAAGCATGTCCTCTGCGAAAAACCGTTAGCGGCTACCGTCAAGCAATCCGCAGCCATGCTAGACGCGTGCCGTGCGAATGGCGTATTGCTGATGACAGCTTACCGAAAATACTACGAACCGAGCGCGCTTTATCTAAAGCAACTCATCCAAAGCGGAAAGCTCGGTCGCATTGATGTAATTCATACAGCGTTCAGTGAACTGCATACGCCTGGCAAGTCTCTGCTTTGGCTTCTGAACGCAAAAGCGGCTGGAGGAGGCCCGCTCATGGACCTGGGCGTGTATTGCGTCAATACGACCCGCTGGCTGGTTGAAGAGGATCCTGTCGAGGTGATTGCCCAGTCTTGGGTAAATGATTCAGACCGTTTTAAAGAAGTAGAGGAAGGTATCTCATTTCGCCTACGCTTTGCAAGCGGGCTGATTGTGCAAGGTAGTTCGTCGTACGGCGCGGCCCCGTCATCATTCATCTACGTTCAAGGAAGCAAAGGTTGGGCCTCGTTGTCGCCGGCTTTTCCATTTGAAGAAGAGCGGCAACTGGTCGCGAAGATTGGCACAAGGCAGACGGTTCGAACCTTCAAATTAATCGACGAATTCGCACCGGAAATCGATGCATTTGCATCCGCAATACAGGGGGGAAGCGGCGTCAAGCCTGATGGAGTGCAAGGCCACCGCGATATGACCATCATAGACGCCATTTACCAATCAGCAAAAAAGAAGCAATCTGTCACCATAATCTATGATAGTGAAAGATAGTTGTGCTAACTAAGGGTAGGTATGGCTTCTTTGAAACAACTCAAACCTAAAAAAGCTCTTAAGTCTGCAAGTATCTACGACGTAGCCCGTGAGTCAGAGGTATCGGTTTTCACCGTTTCCGCAGTTATCAATAACAAAAAGCACGTAGGCAAGAACCTGCGAGAACGGGTGGAGGCGGCGATTCGCAAGCTGAATTACCGGCCTAATCTTATAGCTAGAAGCTTGGCGAAACAGCGCACTCATACTATAGGAATGATTGTGCCAGACATCGCCAACCCTTTTTTTCCAATGGTTGTTCGCGGTGCCGAGGATGCAGCGCAAAAGCACGGATATAACCTGCTGCTATGCAACAGCGACGATATTCTTGCTAAAGAGGAGGTTGCGGTCGAACTTCTGCTTTCGAAACGAGTGGACGGAATTCTACTTACTAAAGCGGCCGAAGATTTCCGGCCTTCGTTGATGCAGATGATCAAGGAAGTTAATACTCCTTTCGTTCTGGTCATGCGCACTTACCCCAAGCTTACGAAAGATGCCGTCATCACTGACGATTATCAAGGCGCGTATGACGCGGTCTCTCACCTTGCCCGTGCAGGAAGACGGCGTATCGGATTAATCGGTGGCCCGCTCAAAGTTAGCACCGCGATTGCCCGCTGGGAAGGATTCCGCGATGCATTGAAAGCTGAACATCTTCCGTACAACAAAGAGTTGATAATAGAAGGCGATTACCGAATCGAATCCGGATTTCGCGGCGGGCATGCCCTCCTATCCCACCGGCCGGATGGAATATACGTCGCGAATCACTTAATGACAATCGGTCTGTTGAAAGCTGCCGAGGAAATGGGATTGCAATGTCCGGAAGATTTCGGCTTGGTCAGCTTTGACGACTACCCATGGCTCGGAGTTTTCCGCCCCCGCTTGACGACGGTTGAATTGCCTAAGCACCAACTAGGAACTGAGGCGGCCGAACTACTTATCCGGCGTATTGCCGGAGATCCTAGCTCCGCGGTAGTTAAGAAGCTGCAACCAGAACTTCGCATTCGCGAGTCTTGCGGGTTTGCCCGAAGCATGTCGCAGGGGCAATCGCGTAAGAGAAAAAACCGGGCTGCTGACGATTCCGCAGTTGTACAAGTAAAGTAAACAAGCTTTATGATTCGGTAAAATCAATCAACTTCGGACGGAGCGTGAAACCGCGCGTTTTGTACGCTCCGTAAAGAATTCCAATGATGAGCCACGCCACGCCCGCATACTTGGTCCAAGTCTGCAGACTGATCAGCAAAACAAAACAGAAGGCAATACCGAATCCTGGCAGGAACGCATCCACAAAAAAATGCCTTTTTGCTGGGCTCTCCGCCGAAATCCAGAAGTGGCTTAACGCGGCGAAGTTAACCCCCATGAAAGCCAATAATGCTCCAAAGGTCACCACTTCGGCCGCGTGTTCCCAGGGAATTGTGATGACCGCTATATAAGCAAGAATCCCGACGAACCAAATAGCATAGGTGGGATTGCTCTTCCTCGGACTCAGATAGCCGAATATCTTTTTAGGCAATACATCGTCTCGTCCCATGCTGTAAAGGATCCGAGATGCTCCTACATGCCCCGCCAGTCCACATGCGATACTCGAAATCAGGAGCATAATTCCGTAGGCTGTGAACAGCCAAGGGCCGCTAGCCACTCTGGCCACATCCATGAATGCGGTTTCCGGATTTTGCAAGGTGGTGTAATCCGGCCACACGCGCTGAGCCAGATAAACTTGCAGCCCGCTGAAGAGTCCTGTAAATAAGACGACCAATACTGACGCCAAAAGAACATTTCTTCGTGGGTTCTTCACCTCCTCTGCCAGCACTGAGACACCGTCGAATCCTATGAACACTAACGCAGCCAGCGATGTGCCCGCCGCCAATGCTCGCACATTAAAGGTCGCGGGATTGTAGATCGGCTGCATGGATATCAGCCCGGCAAGTCGATGGTGCAGAACGATATAACGGAACGCTTCGACCAGGAACACGCTAGTGACCAGAAACATGAATCCCAGCAGCACTTCGTTGGTTCGCGCGGTAAAACGGATACCTTGTACGGTCATGACCGTGATTAACCCAACAATTGCGGCCGCCAAAATTGCAAACGGAATTCGCGGAGCCATGCGTTGTATCGCGAGTACGGCATACAGTGCGTTCTGAACAGGCTGGAATAAATACTCCAGAAACATCGCCCATCCCACTACGAATCCAACATGCGAGTTCAGTTCTCGACTTATATAGGTGTACACCGAACCAGACGATGGATACACGCTCGCCATCCTCCCAAAGCTGATTGCGGTCACCGACATCGCCACCATAGCCAATAGAAGCGTGGCGACGGTGTGGCCGTGAGATAAAACCTGGGCCTCGCCAAAAAGGGGCACGGCGGCGATCGGCGAAGTCAGGATGACTCCGTAGTAGATAAGATCCCAGAGGCTGAGAACCCGCTTCAGGTGCGGTTGCGCGGGGGTAGCCGTTTGAACTGCACTAGCGAAAGTCGTAACTCTTTCCTTTTTTACACCAATAGATGATCGAATTACGTCCCGCGAATTACGTCACTGATTAAAACTTTCCCAACAAATTTACAGCTCAAAAGAAAAATCTTTCCTTCTTCCGCGCTTCCTCATACCGCTGCCGCGCCTCTTTGACGGCATCGTGTTCGGCAACTTCCGCAATCGGAACGTCCCACCAGGATTCATAGCCGGGCACCTTCTCCTCATACGAAGTTTCGATTACCACAACTGAGGTTTTTGTTTGTTTCCTGCCCAGGACTAAGGCCGCTTTAAATTCCTCAGCTGTCCTGGCGCGCATTGTCCACGCCCCCAAACTCGCCGCGTTGGCGGCAAAATCCACTTGTATGACCTGGCCGTCATACTTCTCGCCAGAGCGATAGCGATAATTTGTCCCCATTCCGTCGTTTCCGCATGATCGGCTTAGAGACCCAATGCTTGAAAATCCGTGATTATCCAGCAGCACGATGTTAAGTTTGTACCCTTCCTGCAAAGAAGTCACGATCTCTTGCGCCATCATCAGATAGGACCCATCGCCCAGCAGAATGTAGACTTCGCTCGTGGGCTTCGCCATTTTGACGCCCAATCCACCGGCAATTTCGTATCCCATGCAGGAATAACCGTACTCCATGTGATATCCGCCAGGCTCTCGGGTTCGCCACAGTTTGTGCAAATCCCCCGGTAAACTTCCGGCCGCACACACTACGATGTCGGATGGCTGCATGAAATTGTTGACGATCCCGATGACTTCTCCCTGGGCGATGGGCGGGGGTATCGCAGAGCGATGAATCCGATTGACTTCGATCTCCCACTCTGAACGCAGTCTCTGAATCGTATCGCGATAGCTTTCATCAATCTGATAATTGCCGCTAGCAAGTTGGAGCTCATCGATCGTCGCCAGCGCGTCGCCGGTGAGGGGTATCGCCGCGTGTTTATACGCGTCAAACTCGGCCACATTAATATTTATGAAACGAACGAATGGATTTTGAAACGCGGTCTTTGAAGCGCTAGTGAAGTCGCTGTAACGGGTGCCAATTCCAATAATCAAATCCGCTTCGCGCGCTGCCGTGTTTGCGCCCGGCGTGCCGGTTACGCCGACGGCACCGAGTTGCTGCGGGTGATCGAAGGGCAGCGAACCTTTTCCTGCCTGGGTTTCACAAATTGGAATTCCCGTTGCCTCCGCGAATCTTTTTAACGCTTCCGATGCTTCGGAGTAGAGCACGCCTCCACCAGCAATAATCAATGCCCGTTTCGAATTGCGAACCCAGTTGGCAGCTTCGCTAAGCAGATTCTTATCGCAGCGAGGGCGTGGAATTACCCATAATCTTTTTCTAAAAAATTCTTCGGGAAAATCGAAAGCTTCGGTTTGAACATCTTGCGGAAAGCAGATTGTAACGGCCCCAGTCTCGGACGGAGAAGTCAGCACACGCATGGCCTCTGGTAGAGAAGTAAGTAGTTGCTCCGGACGATAAATCCGATCCCAGTAGCGCGATACGGGCTGGAAGCAATCGTTCACCGAAATATCCTGCTTGGATGAAGATTCCAATTGCTGCAGCACGGGAGCCACATTGCGGCGTGCGAAAATATCTCCCGGCAGCAGAAGCACCGGCAGACGGTTGACAGTCGCCGCTGCCGCGCCGGTCAACATATTTGTGGCCCCGGGGCCGATAGAGCTCGTACAAATCAGGGTCCTCATACGGAAACTGCTCTTCGCAAATCCTGCCGCCGCATGAACCATCGCCTGTTCATTGCGAAATAAGTAGTAACGCAGGGCGGGGTCTTGCTCCAGAGCCTGTCCAAGTCCGGCAACGTTCCCGTGTCCAAAAATCCCCAGACACCCACCGAAAAATTGATGCTGCTTGCCGTCCCGAACAGAAAACTGATTCTTGAGAAACGAAATCGTGGCCTGCGCCGCAGTCATCTTCCGTACGGTCATTTGTCGGGCCTCGCTTTGTCCAAGCCTCGGTGTGCAAAGGCAACTCCCAATCCGTTCGAATATTCCTCTAACCGATTAGACATAAGATCGATTTGCGCAAGCCGGCTCCGTCCAAATGCTGACGTATCGCGCTCTCGCCGAACTGCTGGATAGACAAGGATTGCCCCGCAGCAGATGATCCGCATAGCCTAGCCATTATTCCCGTACCAAGAATCGTGCATCCAAAATCACGCTTTTATAAGCGGCAAGCGAGGATCGGTGTGATTCCAAGTCGAACGTATCCAGACATGATTGGGGTCTTCTGTAACCGCCAAAGTGCGAGAAGATCCCGCAAGAAAATTAAGATAATACACGTCGTATCCGGGCCCCGCCACTACGGGATGATAGCCGCTGTGGACGAGAATGGTATCTCCATCCATCGCCTTCAACGTTCGTTCCCCCGCATGCTCGCCGGCGTAGAGATGCTGAAGAGCGAAGCCTTCGGGCTGACAAATGCGATAGTAATAAATTTCATCCAGATCAACTTCACGCGGAGGGTTGTGCACATCATGCTTGTGCGGAGGATAACTCGACCAATTTCCCCCCGGAGTGTAAACCTCAATTACCATCAGTTTGTCCGCAGTAAAGGCAGGTCCGATGATGTCGACGATTTGACGCGATGCATTCCCACCCCCTCGGAGGCTGCTGACAACATCACTCGGGCATACTAACTGCGGCTCAAGCTGGGCTGTGGAGGGGACCCGGCATTCTGCAATTTCGCAAACAGTTTCTGCTGTGAATTCGGCCTTGTTTCCACAAGGGAGATATAAGGCATACGGAAAGCCGTCAAAAATATTCTTACGTTTTCCTATTCGTCTTATGCCTGCTCCCCAATCAGCAACACAGGTTCCACCTAGTAGAACAAATACGGCTTCCTCATCGACAGTCGTAGCCCGGAACGCATCCCCTGGCTGTACCCGATGAACAATGAAACTCATCCAGTCCCATCCCGCCTGTTCTCGGGTCACCCGTAACATCTCTCCACTACACCGCTCAGCGAGGCCTGAAGAATGGATGAGAAAGCTTCGTTCTGTCAAAATTGCCTCGTGGATAAGCCCCGATAGACCACTGTTTTAGAGGGATATTCTAACCGCTTTGAGACTATGCCAAATAAGCCGTGCGTTGTCAATCAGCGCCGCAAAATCGATTGCGGTTGTGAAACGCGGCATTAGAGACAAACAAATGTACACCGGTCCCCGCAGGCGCATCGAATAGAATCACAAGCGCTGGGGTTCTGATTGACTGACTGTCGGTGTCAATAACGGTCGCAAAGGTACTATTCCAACCGGAGTTTGTTACACACACACACTCGCTTCGTCGGGCAGAGGCGGCATCCGCGGCAAGATTATTGCCTACGGTTACAGTTGCTACGACTTTGTTAGTCAGTATGGAAGTGACCGACATGTTGCTGACATGTTGTTGGCAACATAAACAAAGGAGCCCATGACGGCGGGTTCCGATAGGGCGGGCCCAACCGATACAGTCACAGTAAGGTATGCATTTCGGTATCAATTACAGAAACGGAGTTCGTAAGCGATTTGTACTTTTTTTTGTGTTTTTACGAATCGATCACAAACCGACAAAATAGTTGACAAACGAGCAAGCTCTCGGTAAATTCGCGCAAACGTAAATTGCAATAGGTTTCAAGCGGCAACGAACTGCAGGCCATTATTGGTTTTAGGAGATCTGGGCATGAACAAAACTTGGCGCAAGCCATTGCCACCACATTCGCTGATCTGTTGTTTCCTAGCACTCCTTTTGATTGTCGGATCGGCAACGCCGATGTGGTGCCAATTCACGACGGCCCGGCTCAGCGGGACGGTCAGCGATTCGTCGGGCGCGGTCGTTTCTGGAGCGAACATTGCCGTTCAAGACCTTGGCACGGGATATACCCAGACTACAAAAGCTGAAGTCAGCGGCCGTTACATTTTTCCTAGCCTGCCCGTCGGGACTTACCAGATCATGGTTTCCATGCCTGGATACGGCAGTTACGTGCAGAAAGGCATCGTTTTGTCAGTCGGCCAGGCCATCACTCAAGATGTTGCCCTGAAAATGGGCCGGGTGGAGCAGCAGGTGGTGGTGACCGCTGACTCCTCCATGGTTACCACTGATTCGGCCACAGTCGGCCAATTGATCGATCAAAAGGAAATCAGTGAATTGCCATTGAACGGCCGCGATGTTCAGCAATTGGTCTTTCTCGCGCCAGGCGCTACCAACGTCACAGCCAATTATTGCGCCGCCAATTGCGAGGGTGGAGTCTTTCCGCAAGAGCAGTATGCCAAGGTGAACGGCGGCGGAGCCAACGGAGTTAATTACCTGTTGGATGGCGTCGACGCTAACGACACCTACATCAACGCTAACGTTCCCTTCCCCAACCCCGATGCCATCGAAGAATTTAATTTGGTGACCGGCAATATGAGCGCCAGCTTTGGAAACGCCATCGGTGGCGTCGTGAATGTAATTACCAAATCGGGCACGGACAAGATTCATGGCGATGTATTTGAATTTCTACAGAATTCGGCCCTCGACGCCAGCAACTACTTTGCTGCGGGACAAGTCAATCCGCTCAAACAGAATCAATTCGGGGTGAGCATCGGCGGCCCAATTATTAAAAACCGCCTGTTTTATTTTGGTAGCTACCAGGGAACGCGATTTCGGACGGCGAACAACGGCCAGATCGCCACCGTCCCGAATGCGACAGAAAGAACAGGAGACTTTTCGGGCCTGCTCAATCCGCCACCCGGAACGGCTCCCATTCAGTTAATCGATCCGAGTACCGGGCAAAACTTTCTAAACAATCAAATTCCGGTCAGCCCGGTCGCGACCTACATTCTGAATCACATCCCGCTACCAAACGGACCCAACGATCAGCTTACGTTCAACGGCGGTCCTGATATTCAGAACACCGATGAATATCTAGCCAAGATCGATTTCAATGTCGGCAAGCATCACCTGAGCGGCCATTATTTTCAGATGAATTACACGGATCCGGTCTTTGTTCCGCCTGCCAACAACCTTTTGGAATTGCGAGGCAACGCTGAACATTTGCTTCTGAAAAACATTAGCGTGGTCGATATCTACACCATCTCTCCCACCTTCTTACTCAGCAGCTACTTCGGATATAACAGCGAAAATGGGACGACCCTTTCCTCAGCCCCATTCAGCATGGCCGATGCCGGTTCCACCATTGCGGTGCCGCAAAATCACGGGGGTGGAAATGGTCCTGTCCTTAATGTGGCGGTGGGAGGAGGCGGCGAGTTTAATTTACAGGGCACGCCTTATGGAATCTGGAATCGAGGCGATCAATCGCTGCGGGAAGTTGCACGCTGGATGCACGGAAACCATGAAGTAGAGTTCGGCGGCGAACTTCTTCGTATCCGCTTGCCCATGGGAAATCAGTACCAGGAAAGCGGCGTCTACGATTTCGAAAATTTGACCAACAGTCCTTTGGCTGACTTCGAATTGGGCGCCCTAAGTTCGTTTACTCAAGGCGGCGGTCTTTACTTGAATGTTACGGGATACCGCGAAAGCCTCTTCGTGCAAGACAGCTGGAAAATTCACCCCCGCCTTTTGCTGACTGCCGGAATGCGCTGGGATCCGTTCTTCCCATATACAGATAAACTCGGACGAGTAGCCTGCTTTGTTCCCGGCGCGCAGTCACAGCGTTTTCCGAATGCTCCCGTGGGCATGCTCTTCGGCGGAAAGAATCACGACCCGGGATGCCCCGAGTCTTCCATTTACAACAACGCGAAAAATTTTGGGCCGCGGCTAGGCTTTGCTTATCGCGCAACACAGGATGGCAACACCAGCATTCGTGGCGGAGCCGGTTACTATTACGAAGCTCCAAATACGGTTGCCTTCGAAGACGTGGTAGGCGTTCCGCCTTTCGCTCCAATTATCAACGTGGGCTCAAGCTTCGGGTCGCCATATGTAACTCTGGCCGATCCCTATGGGAGTTCCGGAGTGACGAGCGTGTTTCCCCAGCAGTTTGGCCCGGTCAATCCTAGCCCGAGCACCGCCATCTTCCCGAACGGCGGTATCTCTTTTAACCAAATCTTCGACCGGCATTTCCGTTTGCCGATGGTGCTGTCTTACAACCTCACCGTCGAACACGGTTTCCAGCAGGACTGGATGATGCGCGTTGCATATGTGGGGAACATCGGACGCCATCTTAACGGTACCGGCGACCAGGAAAGCGGCCTATTGCAATTGAACCCATCGCACTGGGATCCGACACAACAAGCGGAAGTTCCTCTTTACCCAAACTACGGATCCATAGGCTCCATTAATTCCGGTGTTAACAGTAACTATAATGCTGCCCAGATTACGCTGACCAAGCGTATGACCCACGGGTTTTCCTTCCTGTCGAACTTTACCTGGTCGAAAGAGTTGAACGATTTCGCTCCCGCGGGCAGCTCTCCTTACCTGACGAATAGTTGCAGTTGTGGGCGTTACTTCGACTATGGTCCGTCTGACGATGATATCGCCAAAACTTTCAAAATCAATGGCGAGTATATGGTTCCCCGCATCGGCCTTCCTAAAGCGTTAGACAGTCTGGTGAACGGTTGGGAACTTTCCGGAACCGTAAACTGGCAGAGCGGATTACCGTTTACGGTTTTCAGCGGCATGGATAATTCTTTGAGCGGCATGTTGGGCGATCGCGCCGATCTGGCCGTGACTAATATTCAGCAAGCTCTCTTAAGTAGTGGGCGCTCTCATACTGCCCAAACGACAGAGTGGTTTAATACAGCCGCATTTCAGGCGAATGCGCTGGGGACTTTCGGCAACACAGGAAAGAACGCTCTGCGGGGACCGCGATACTTTGATGCCGACATAGCTGCGGTCAAAAATTTCAAAATCAGCGAGCGCTTCGCACTCGAATTCAGAGGCGAGTTCTTCAACGCATTTAATAACGTCAACTTCGGTAGGCCTGATGGCAATCTGTCTAATGGCACCTTCGGGCAAATATTGGGATTAGCAGGAGGATCATCCTCCAATACCTACGGAACCGCGCAGCCGAGAATCATTCAATTTGCACTAAAGTTGGCATTCTAAGCTGTCGGCAAAGCGAGATAAAGCGGCTACATAAAATCCAAATCACATATGCTTACAGGAGACCTCGTATGCTTAGAAACACGTGCTGTTCAGAGTGTCAAAGCTGTTTCTCCCGTGTGAGAAGGAATGTTCGATGACAGGTTTGCCGCGACTTATCGCCCCAGTCCCTTTAGTCCTTTTGTTCGTTCTCTCCATCGCCTTTTCCTCCTCGGCGCAGGGGCCCGCTTC
>JANYKL010000155.1 GCA_025361625.1 Acidobacteriaceae bacterium | reverse complement strand
GGACACTATTTTCCCGTCATCCGTTCGTACTTGCGGAATTTGGTGTTCGGAGGAAAAGAGTTTGATCATACCCTCAAGCTCGTTTTTAAGTAACGGCAGATTTCCCCGGAGCCGATGAAAGTCTTCCCCAGCTTTTTGCGGACGGGACTCCAGCAACTCAAAAAGAGGCTCTAGTTTCGCGGCGAGTTTGCGTGAACGCTGAGTTAAATCGCTCGAGTCCTGCTGGCCGGGAATCCAGGCTAAAGTTTTAGCGAGTTTCGCAGCACTAGTGCGCAGGGCCGGATCGACAGGGTTTACTGCCGCAGTCGGAGGAAGTCCCCGTTGGTCATCGGATCTGACCAGTTCAAGATTTCCGCTTTCTGACATCAAATAGTTTCTCTATCCCGTCAGCTTATTCGCGCACTGTTGTTTTTACCTGGAGGTTGGTCATCACTCTAGCGATAACTTGACGCCTGCATTTCAAACATCTCCGCATAGCGCCCGCCCAAACGGGAGAGTTCTTCGTGATTACCTTCTTCCGCAATGCGGCCGTTTTCAAGCACAATGATGCGGTCCGCCGAACGGACGGTCGAAAATCGGTGAGAAATAAAGAGTGCCATCTTCCCCGAGGTCAATTCTGAGAAGCGTTGGAAAACTTCGAATTCGCTGCGTGCATCGAGAGCGGCGGTTGGTTCGTCGAGAATTAAAAGCTGCGCGTCACGAAGGTACGCGCGGGCTAGCGCAACCTTTTGCCACTCTCCACCGGATATATCCACCCCCTGCTCAAAGCGGCGCCCGAGCATCTGATCGTAGCCACGCGGCAAGCGCTCGATCGTCGCTTCTGCCATGCTTTTCTGCGCCGCGGCGCGCAGCAATTCAGGATTGTTTAATTCTTCCACTCTGCCGACCGCAATATTCTCTGCGGCGGTCATTTCATAACGCATAAAATCCTGAAAGATTACCCCCATCTCACGATGCAGGTCTTCCAGATCGTATTCACGAAGATCGACGCCATCGAGCAAAATTTGACCGTCGGTAGGGTCGTAGAGGCGTGTGATCAGCTTAACGATGGTCGTCTTCCCCTGCCCGTTCTCCCCAATCAGGGCCAATCGTTCCGTAGGATGTAAGGTGAAATTAATGTGATCAAGAATGAGTCGTGAGTTGCCGGGATAGCTAAAGCAGACATTGCGGAATTCCACACCCTGCTTGATCGGCCGCGGCGCGGGCAAGGCATTGGCTTTCGAGCGGATCGTGGGCTGCATTTTGAAGAACGCGAGCAGGTCAGTGAGGAAGAGAGCCTGGTCTCCAATTGCCGCGATAGTCGAAAAAATCTGCTGGATATTACTGCTGGCCTGCTGAATTGCCCCGGCCAGAAATGTGAGCGTGCCGATCGTAAGCGCTCCATTGACGGTGCGCCAGATCACGAAAACATAGGCCGAGTAATATCCGGCGGTTCCGACCATCGATAGAAGCGAGCCTGCGATCAGTTTGCGGCGGGACAGGCTTGTATTCTCGACGTAAATTTCGTCGGATAGCCGGGTAAAGCGCTCGACCAGAAATTTACGCAGCCCGAAGAGTTTGAGTTCCTTCGCCGCTTCCTTGCTTCCGCCGAGCACGCGCAGATAGTCGAGTTGTCTCTTCAAGGGCGTCTGGCGAAAATTCTTGGCATATCCGAGAAATGCAAAATGACTCTCGCCCAGAAATGCTGGAAAAACTCCGAGAATCAGTAGCACCATCAGCCAAGGAGAGAAAAACATAATCGAGACGGACAGGGTGATCGTCGTGATTACTTGCTGCACCAACCTGCCTACCGCTTGGATCATTATCAAACGATCTGTCGCCTGGACTCGCGCCCGCTCCAACCGATCATAAAAAATTGGATCTTCATAAGCGAGCAAATCGAGACTGGACCCATGCTCCATAACGCGAATACTCACATGGCGGGTGTACTTATCGGCCAGGAGCGAATCCGAGTAGTCGATGGTCCTAACCAGGAAGCTGTTAAGAACCGCGAGAGTAAACTCCGCCGCAACCAGCCACCAGAAGCGAGGCTGCACCGCCTGGTGCAGAGAAACAGCATGCACGATCCCATCAATAATGAGCTTGGTGATCCAGAGAAGTACGACCGGCAGTAAAGACGAGAAGAATCGCGAGATCAGCCCGAAGATTACGACCGGTGGACCTGACTCCCAGACAATTTTGAGGACGGCGGGAACGTTACCCAGTGCGCTTATGCGCTCTTGCCAGCCACTCCAAAAATTTTTGCCATCGGTCATCAGAGCTCCCTGATGTATTTTAGGCCTGTTTTGCTTCACGGATGCCGCCAGGCAATGGTACCGAAAGATTGCCTTTTCGAGCGAGAATCCGCGATGACGCTAATGAAGATGCCGAAATTGGCGATCGGGTCTTAAGGGTTGGCGATGAATTGTTACATCCTTGATTCATGGACGAAGCACAACATTGCAAACGGTTCGCTGGCGCGGGCGCGTGCGGAATCACGTGCTTGGACTTGCGCATCTAAATACGCGGTCCAAGGAGTCATTTCGAGTCGTTTGGCCAAACCTTCAAATTCCGTAGCGCCCGCGGATTCCGCCCAGTCTCCCCTGGAAATATTTCATCCCGCGGTGCGCGAATGGTTCGAAGCTGTCTTTCCCTGCGCGACGAGCCCGCAGATGGCAGGATGGCCAGCCATTGCCCGCGGCGAATCAACGCTAATTCTGGCACCTACGGGCTCGGGAAAGACTCTCGCCGCATTCCTTTGGGCCATCAATCAAATTATGTTTACGCCGGCTCCGGCGAAGACGCAGCAGTGCCGAGTGCTGTACATCTCTCCGATTAAAGCGCTGGCAGTGGATGTGGAACGTAACTTGCGCTCTCCGCTTGTGGGCATCGCTCAGACGGCGCAACGACTCAAAGCTGCGTTTCATGAGCCCGCCGTCTCTATTCGCACTGGCGACACTCCGCAGGCAGAGCGCGCTCGCTTCTCTCGCAAGCCCGGCGACATTTTGATTACCACCCCCGAGTCGCTTTACCTGCTGCTCACTTCGAACGCCCGCGATGCCCTACGCACTATCGAACTCGTTATCATCGACGAAATTCACGCTCTCGTTCCCACAAAGCGCGGGTCACATCTCGTGCTCTCGCTGGAGCGGCTGCAACATTTAGTAGGACGGCCGATCCAACGCATCGGCCTTTCTGCGACGCAGCGTCCGCTCGAAGAAGTGGCGCGCTATCTGGGAGGCGCCGAAGCTCCAAAGAGCGAAACAAATAACCAAAGGATGAGGCGGACGAGTAAAAAGTCAAAGCCGTCGAAGACTGATGAAGGTTCGGAAAGTTCATCACTAGAAGTGAAGCAGAACGAAGACGCGGCTGAAGAAGCGCTGACCGAGTTTGAAGTCACGTCGTTCGCGCCCGTCTATCGTCCGATAACAATCGTCGACGCCAGCGCGCCGAAGCGGCTCGACCTTCGCGTCGAAGTGCCTGTCGAAGACATGGCGAATCTCGACGACCTGGACAATCTTCCAAGCGGACCGGCATCGCAAGGACCAAAGCGCCGCTCCATCTGGAGTGCGATTCATCCCAAACTGCTCGAGCAAATTCAAGCGCACCACTCGACTCTGATTTTTGTAAACAGCCGCCGCCTCGCTGAAAGAATCTCAGGGGCGATCAATGAACTGGCCGGCGAAACCCTGGTTCGCGCACATCATGGCAGCGTGGCGGTCGGCCAGCGAAAAGAGATTGAAGACAAGCTCAAGCTCGGAACCCTACGCGGCATTGTCGCCACCTCTTCCCTGGAACTAGGAATCGACATGGGCGCCATCGACCTGGTAATTCAGATCGAGTCTCCGCCGTCGGTTGCGAGCGGCATGCAGCGGGTCGGCCGCGCCAGCCACCACGTCGGTGCGGTAAGTAACGCCATAATCTTTCCGAAATACCGCGCTGATCTGGTGGCCTGCGCAGCCATCACGCGAGCGATGTATCAAGGGCAGGTCGAGTCAGTCCACTATCCGCGCAATCCGCTCGACGTGCTCGCTCAGCAGATTGTGGCGGCGGTTGCGATGGACGATTGGACCGTCGATGAACTTTTTACTCTCGTTCGTTCAGCGGCTAGTTACGCGGCACTCACACGAACGATTTTTGAGAGCGTGCTCGATATGCTCTCGGGACGTTACCCCTCTGACGAGTTTGCCGAACTTCGTCCCAGGATCACGTGGGACCGGGTCTCCAATAAGCTCACGCCACGTCAAGGCTCGCAGCGCGTCGCCATCATCAATGGCGGGACAATTCCGGATCGCGGCCTCTACGGAGTTTTTCTTGCCGGAGCGACCAAGGGGGCGCGAGTCGGCGAGCTTGACGAGGAGATGGTTTTCGAGAGCCGCAATGGCGACACCATCGTGTTAGGCGCGTCGACATGGCGCATCGAAGAGATTTCGCATAACAAGGTAGAAGTTTCTCCTGCCCCCGGAGAACCCGGCAAAATGCCATTCTGGCGGGGGGATTCCGGCGGCCGCCCGGTGGAGTTTGGACGCCAGATCGGCAAAATGAGCCGCGAGCTTCTTCTCTTGCCGCGACCCGTCGCTTTCAGTCAATTGGTTGAAGACCACAGCCTGGACGCAACGGCCGCCGAAAATCTTCTCAAATATCTTGAGGATCAGATCGCAGCCACTACCCGCATCCCGAGCGACGAAGATATCGTCATTGAAACTTGTCGCGATGAAATGGGAGATCGCCGCGTCTGCGTTCTCAGTCCCTTCGGCAGCGCCGTCCACGCGCCATGGTGCATGGCGGTAACTTCAAAACTGCGCGCCGAGCGCGGACTTGAAGTCGAATCGATGTGGTCAAATGACGGATTTGTGCTGCGCGTTCCTGACAGCGATGACGTGATTCAGTCGGAAGATTTGTTGCCGTCTCCGGCGGAATTTAAAGAGCTGGTTTTACGCCAACTGGGAAGCACTTCGCTTTTCGCCGCGAAATTCCGCGAAGCCGCGGGTCGCGCTTTGCTGCTTCCAAAGCGGCGCCCTGGAGTGCGCGCACCATTGTGGCAACAGCGCAAACGGTCGGCAGACTTACTCGCCGTTGCGTCAAGGTTTTCATCGTTTCCGATCTTGCTTGAGACGTATCGCGAGTGCATTCGTGATGTTTTCGACCTGCCGGCAGTGGCTGCAATTCTCGGCGGCATTCAACGCGGATCCATTCGCGTCACCACGCTCGAATCGGCGCGGCCTTCGCCATTCGCGGCCTCGCTCCTGTTTTCTTATGTCGCGAACTATATTTACGACGGTGATGCTCCCTTGGCCGAACGTCGAGCCCAGGCATTGTCGATCGATCAGTCCCAACTTGAGGAACTGCTGGGGGACACTGATCTTCGCGAACTGCTGGACGCAGCCGCCCTTAACGAAGTCGAAGCGCGCTTGCAGTCGCTCGAGCCCGACTATCAAGTTAAACATGCCGATGGCCTACACGACTTACTGCTGAAGCTCGGGGATCTTTCTGATGAAGAGATCGCGGCGCGCACGCAGAGTGGCGACGTCCCCGCACTCATTGCAGAGTTGACCAGTTTGAGGCGAGCGGTGCGGGTTCGCATTGCGGGCAAATCACGCTACATCCCAGTCGAATACGCATCTCGTTATCGCGATGCGCTCGGCACCCCATTACCGCCGGGACTCGCGGAAGTCTTTTTGGCTGAGAGTGACGATCCACTGCAACAGCTGTTACGCAGTTATTCGCGCACACATGGGCCGTTCACCACCGCCGACGTCGCGGCGCGGTACGGTTTGTCGGCTGCAAATGTCGATGCTGCATTACACACGCTGCACGGTCTTGGCAAGCTTCTCGAAGGCGAATTCCGCCCGGGCGGAACACATCGGGAATGGTGCGCTCCAGATGTGTTGCAGCAAATTCGACGCAAGAGTCTGGCTCGCCTGCGCCGCGAAATTGAGCCGGCTGAGCAAAGCATTTTCGCCCGGCTCACGGCGCGCTGGCAAGGCGTAACGGTGCGCCGACGCGGCTCGGAGTCTCTGCTTGATACGATAGAAAATCTTCAGGGCGCCGCGCTGCTTGCTTCGGAATTGGAACGCGAGATTCTGCCCACCCGCATCATCGATTACCGTCCCGGGGACCTGGACACGATCATGGCTTCCGGGCAAGTCGTATGGGTCGGGGTTGAGCCAGTCGGAAATCGCGATGGGCGCGTTGCTCTTTATTTAGCCGAGTCGTTGCCGATGCTGCTGCCTCCGCAGGAAGTGCGCGGCGAGCCAGTTGCTGTTTCCGAACGGGCGGAGAAGATCATTGAATTCTTAACTCGCAGCGGCGCTTCCTTTTTTGCGGCCATTCACAACGCAGTGGGAGGCGGGTTCCAGGGCGAAACCCGCGATGCGTTGTGGGAGCTTGCCTGGCCGGGCCTGATCACGAACGACACTTTCCATCCGTTGCGCGATCTCTTGCGTCCCAACGATAAATCTCGCGATCGCAATCATGATGGGATGAGCGCGCGGCCCGGCTCTGCCGACTTCGTGCGGCGGATGCGTTCGCGCACCGGCGCGCCCGCGCAAGGTCGCTGGTCGCTCATCCGCCAGTACCTGGAAACGCCTGCCACGCCGACGCAATGGATCGCCAATATTGCTCAACAACTCCTGGTGCGCTACGGAATTGTGCTTCGAGAGACGGCGATCGCAGAAAATATTCCGCGTGGTTATCCGACCATCTATCCGGCTTTGAAAACGATGGAGGACAGCGGATGGGTGCGGCGAGGAATGTTCGTCGCCGGGCTTGGAGCGGCGCAGTTCGCCATGCCTGCGGCGGTCGACCTGCTGCGCAGCCTTCGTTCTGATCCGGAGACGCCCGAAGTTTTGTTTCTAGCGGCGACCGACCCGGCAAATCTTTACGGCACCGTTCTTCCATGGCCGCGTCGCGACGACGATGCGGCGACCAGCGATTATCCGCCGGCGATTGAGTCGCCAGTTGGCGAACCGGCAGCGGGCAAGGCGAGAGAGCTAGTCGCCCCCTTTCTTGAGAGTGCCGATACGCAAGCGGCGTCGCCGTCGCGAACCATGTCGCGCACGAGTGGCGCGGGAGTGATTTTGATCAACGGAAATCTAGCTGCATTCCTGCGCCGCGGAAGCCACGAAGTTCAGGTCTTTTTGCCAGAAGCCGAGCCGCTGCGTTCACGCTTTGCGCGCGAACTGGCGAAGAAACTTGCGGAACTTGCAATCCGCCGCCAAGGGCGAAAATCTGGATTGCTCGTCGGCACCGTTAGCGGCGAGCCAGCCCGCGAGCACTTTATAGCCCGCTTCCTCGAAGATGCGGGCTTCGTCAACACTGCGGCCGGATTCCAGATGCGGCGAGTGGCTCCAATCGCCTTAGCAACGCAAGGCGAAGCTTCCGCCGACCCGCTGGAGGACGACGAAGATGACACCGCCGAAGATGCTTCTGGAGTTAACGAACCCGCTATCCGAAAGAATGAGGAGACCGCCTGATGCCAGAGGGCGACACAATTTTTCGCGCGGCGCGCACTCTCAACAAGGCCCTTGCCGGGCAGCTTGTCACCGGCTTTGAAACCGTCCTTCCCAAATTATCGCGCGTCGATTTCGATTCCGCGATCACCGGACGCAGTGTCGACAGCGTCGAGTCAAAAGGCAAGTGGATGAGCATGACTTTTTCGGGAGGCCTCGTGCTGCTCACCCACATGCTCATGAACGGCAGTTGGCACATCTATCGCCCGGAAGAGCCATGGCAGCGGCGCACAATTGACATGCGGATTGTCGTGAAGACCGAGAAGATCTGGGCGGTCGCGTTCAATGTCCCCATCGCCGAATTTCATACTCCAGACACGCTGCGACGTCGTCAGGGACTCCGGCAGCTTGGACAAGATGTGCTCGCCTCGAACTTTGATCCAGTAAAAGCGACCGGGCAATTGCGATCCCGCGAAGACCTGCTCGTCGGCGAAGCTTTACTTAGCCAGTCGCTCATGGCAGGGTTAGGCAACGTCTTTAAATCAGAGGTATGTTTCGCCTGCCGGGTGAATCCATTTCGCCGTATGGAAACAGTGAATGCCGATGAGCTGGGGTGCCTGGTGGAAACCTCGCGAAAATTTCTACTCGCAAATGTGAAAGAAGCATCAGGCGACCGGATCACTACCTACACCGGAATGAGGCGCACCACGGGGCGGGCAAACTCAGAGGAGCGATTGTGGGTTTACGGTCGTCGCAATCAGCCATGCCGGCAGTGCGGAACTCCGATCGAAAGCCGAAAACAGGGTGAAGACGCTCGCACGACTTTTTGGTGCCCCAAGTGTCAGCCCATGGAACCCCCGCGCCAGTCCAATAACTGCTCTCAGTTTTTTGGTTAACGATTGTTTACTTCTCTACTTGCTTTCTAGCTTTTTCATCAGGTCGAGTGCATTCTGAACCGCACTTCCGGCTCCGGTATTATCGAAAACGCACCATACTTCCCTTTCCTTCCTCAGTTTGCCGATCTGCAGAGCTAAGCGGCTGAGATAGCCTTCGTCGTAGCTCGAGAAGTACATGCGCGGCGATCCATGCAGCCTGAAATATGCGAGCCCTTCATCGCCCGCCGGTTCTATGGCTGAGGGAACGCAAGCGGGGTCGGCGGCAACGCGAGAGACCTTAAACTCTTTCATAAGATTGTCGGCAGCGGGATCAAACCAGGTTGGATGGCGGGGCTCCCAAACCACGGCCGCGGTGTGCCTTTTTCTGAGCCGGGCTAAAAACCTGCGCGCCACGACCTCATCAAAGACGAGACTTGGGGGCAACTGAAAAAGAACCGGTCCCAGCTTTTCGCGGAGATGGCTGATCTGATCCAGGAAAGTTAAGAGTATCTCTGGCTCGCAGTCCAACCGCGCCTCGTGCGTAATCGCCTTCGGAGCCTTGACCGAAAAGCGGAACCCCTCCGGCACCGAATCGGCCCACCGCGCCCAGGTCTGGTCCTTGTGGGGACGATGAAAAGAAGAATTGATCTCACATGACCCAAGAACCGAAGAATAGCGGTGCAAGTGGGAGCCTTCGGTACCGAACTGTGCGACCGAGTCGCGGTGCACGTTCCAGCCAGCGGTTCCGATTCGTATAGGAAAGTTGCTTAAGTCTGAGCTCAAGCGAGGCATTGGAAGGGGCGGCCTAGAGTTGACTTTAGACTGGCGCCGTCTGCTCTGGCAATCCTGTAGCAGTAATTGTTAAGGACGAGCGAAATTGTTACGACGGCGCGCCCTCGAAGTGAGCTTCAATCTCCTCCAACGTTTTGCCTTTCGTCTCGGGCAAGAAGATCGCGGCGGTGATGAAGTAGACGACCGTGCATGCGGCAAAGGCGAAAAACATAGTCGAATATCCGTACTTGCCAACCGTCGGAAGAAATACTGCCGCAATCGTTGTCGACACGGCCTGGTTAATCAACAGCGCGATGCTCATGCCATTGGATCTTATTCTGGTTGGCATCAACTCCGACAAGGCAAGCCAGACGCACACTCCCGGCCCGATGGCAAAAAATGCCATGAACACGAACAGCGTGACGGCCACCATCCAACCATTCCGCGACGTCGGTACCGGAGTAATCAGTGCATTCTCCACTTTGAGCGGGGCGGTGCGCGCAGCGTCGAGATCGGAAAAAGGATTCGTGAAAAACGCCACTACTTTGTTGGCAGGGACACAACTTTCGCGCGTCAGCTCTATCGGCTTGGCGGCAACGTCATCCGAACGCGCCACCCGGCTTGCTGCACGAAAATCTCCATAGGAATAAATCACGACCAGAGACGTCGGACGGCTTGAGGGTAAGTCTCCACTATTCCCTGTTCCAATAAGGCGTTCCGCGGTCTTACTGTCGTAAGTCAACGAGCTTTGATCGCCGCCTACAAGAGCCTGTACCGCATCGCGGGCGTCAATTCGCAAACTCTCGGTCTTGCGAAATAGAAGCGCGGTGCACACGAGAGAAACGATGATGCCCGCGCTGCCAACTGAAAGCAGGAACTTTCGCCCCTTACGATCGACTAACAACACGCTGCCTATCGTCATCAGGAAGTTCACAATCGTAAACAGAACGTATCCCCAATGGGCCTGGACATCGGAGAGCCCGCTCTGCAGCAAAATATTTGTGTTATAGCCGATGATGGAATTGACTCCGGTTGCCTGATTGCAGGCAAGAATGACACAGGCAAGCAGGAATGGGATCACGTACTTACGCCGAAGTAGCGACCCTTGCTTTCCGGTCGCAGAGTTCGACGCAGTTTTTTCGGCGGAAAGGACTTGATCCATCTCCGCGAGTTCGAGCGAAGCTTGCACGGTTGACCGAGATCGTAAGAGCGCAGCCTCGGCCGCGTCGCGCCGCCCACGCCTGAAGAGCCAGCGTGGCGACTCCGACACCATAAAACTGCCAATCACAAATAAAATGCCAGGAGGCAACGACACCCAGAAGATGCTGCGCCAAGCCGTGTCTTTGAAGGCAAACAATTTTGCGGAGTCGCCGAGCTTCGCTACCTCTTCCACACGAAAGCTGAAATACATTCCGACCACGGCGGCGACAACAATGCCGAGCGTCAATAACCACTGGAAGATGCCTGTACCTTTGCCGCGATTCGTGGCGGACAAACATTCCGCAAGATAAAGAGGCACCACAACACCAATCAAGCCTGCACTGACGCCTTGAAGCAGGCGGCCAAGAACGAGAGAGTTGTAACCCTGGGAGAGCGCAATAACAGGAATACTGCAGACAAACAGCAACCCGCTCAAGATCATCAGCGGCTTGCGCCCGACAAAGTCAGCGAGGGCTCCCGCAAACAGAGTTGAAATTACGCTGCCCAGAAGCACCGCAGCGACAATGATCGATAGTTGTCCGGAGTTTAGCCCCGAGGTCGCCTCGAGATAAGGTAATGCGCCGGCAATGATGCCAACATCCACTCCATAGAGCAATCCGCCGAGCCCAGCTACTAACAGAAGAAAACGGTTGTATCCAGCCTTGTCCCGAGCGTCGCTCGTCACCACATTGCTCACGGTGGCAGCCTTTCACCTTCAGGAATCGAGGTAAATCTTAGCAGAGGCTGCAACTTCGATTTGGAGGCGGGCTTAAACTTTGGCTTCCCGAAATTCGGCGGGCTTCGCATTTTCGATTACATGAAGTCCGCATTCGGTCTTTATAAGCCCCGGCCACCTGCCGGCACGCGGGTCTTCGCCCGGACGTACCGACCGCGTGCAGTGGGTGCAGCCGATGCTCGGATAATTCTGGTCATGCAGCGTGTTGTAGGGCACGTCATGATGGTGGAGGTAAGTCCAAACTTGTTTTGAAGTCCAGTCCGCTATGGGATTGATCTTCACTAATCCGAACTTTTCGTCCCACTCAACTTTCCCGGCGGCTTTGCGAAATGACGTCTGGTCGCGGCGAATGCTCGTGATCCAGGAATCCAGTTCAGCTAGCTTTCGACGGAGAGGCTCAACCTTGCGCAGGTTGCAGCACTGATCAGCATCACGACTCCAAAGAGCAGATCCGTAAGCCCCTTCCTGTTGTTCTGGTGACAATAACGAAAATACTCTTTCAATCTTGACGTCGTACTTCCGCTCGATCGTATCCATAAGGCTGTACGTTTCAGGAAAGAGAAATTCGGTGTCGATAGTGAAAAGCCGGAAGTTCTTTTTTATGCGCGAAGCCATATCAATTAACACCATGCCTTCGGCCCCAAATGCCGACGAGATTGCGACCTTGCTTTTAAATGTTTCGAAGGCCAAGGCCAGCACCTGCTGCGGGCTCCAGCTCTCGGCTAGCGATTGAAGACGCACAATTTGATCTTTCATGAAAGCCCCTTATCGCTGGCATTCACCCGCGGAACGTCGTCATACAGTTGAGGGAAGACATTTGCTTGCCAGTCGGAAGTTTCAAAGGGTTCGACAAGAGAAGCTGGATCGGCCAGGCGAACCACCTCGCCCACGACGAGAATCGTAGGCGCAGCCAATTGCGGAGCGCGATGAAGATCAATCAGAGTGGTTAGATGGGTATGCTGATATTTTGTGGTGGCGCGCGAGATAATCGCGCACGGCGTTTCGGCAGCCAGCCCAGCCTTTGCAAGCTTGCAGGCGATGGCTGAGTAATCACGCCCCGGCATGTAAATCACAAGGGTTGCGCCGCTCGAAGCAAGCTTGCCCCAATCGGCGCCGTTGTTTTCGGAAAGCGCGCTCCCTTTTCTGCTCGACTTTTTAATCGCTTGACCCTGTGGAGCACGATGCGCCGTTATGAATACCAGCGCGTCAGAGGCTTTTCGATGCGTAAGCGGCAGCTGTGCAGCGGCAGCCGCACCCAGAGCCGAGGTCACTCCGGGAATAATTTCAAAGGCGATATTATTTCGCCGCAGCGCCTCAATTTCTTCTCCAACGCGGCCGAAGATAAGTGGATCGCCACCCTTCAAACGGATGACCTGAAGACCGGCAAGCGCAAGTTCGATCATGAGGAAATTGATCTCCGCCTGCACGATCTTTTTCATACCGCAGCGCTTGCCTACATTGTGCAGTTGAGCCGCGGGCGAGATCAGACTGAGAATCTCGGGCGCAACCAGATCATCATGCAGAACTGCGTCGGCCGTGCGTAGCAGGCGATGCGCCTTCAATGTCAGCAATTCGGGATCGCCCGGGCCCGCGCCTACCAAATAAACCTTTCCACTCATAGTCGCCTCATTTCTACCTATACCTTCGCGCTCAACTCCGGCAGCTCCGACAGCGCTGCTTCGAACGCTTCTCGGCTGGCGAGCGAATGCAGCAGTTTTAACTTCCGTTGCTTGTCGAGATCGCTGGCTAGAATCAGCCGCCGGGTTTTGCCTAGCTCTGCAACCCAACCGGCATAATGCGGCCCGAATTGGTTCTCTAATTGTTGTCGAAGTTTCTGCGCCAGCGACGGGCTCTGCCCAGCGGTCGAAATCGCGATCTGCAGGTCTCCGCGACGAACGACCGAGGGGTAAAAGAAATCGCAGTACTCGGGAACGTCGACAACGTTGCACACGACGCCGCGCTGCTGCGCATCGCGATAGATCGCTCGGTTGAGATGGTTGGAAGCAGTTGCTACGATTGCCAAGAATTTGCCGTCGACATCCGACGGCAGATACTCTCGCCGTTGCAAGTCGATCTTGCCTGACTCTGCCCACTGCTCGACTTGTTGGCTCGCACTGATCGAAACGACCTGGATCAGGGCCCCCGTCTCAAGCAGGCTGCCGATTTTTGGCTCGCCTACCTTGCCCGCTCCCACGACGAGGCAGCGCTTGCCCGCCAGCTTCATAAACATCGGAAAGAGGCTAGTCACCGTCGCCTCCCGCAGAGTGGCTTTTCCCGATCCGTAACGGTGGCAAATCGCGCGTCACGGCGGCAATTTCTTCTCCCGCTAGAAAGCCACGCAGCTCCGTATCGCTATAACGTGCAAAAAACTGGCGCAAGTTTTCCGATGGCGCTCTCGTCTCGAGATAGCGGCGAAGCAGCCTCTCGATCGACTCCGGGACCTCAGTAGCGAGGCAGCGATATCCCACAGGCCGCGCAGTGGCCTGATGCAGCCCAAGCGCTCCCCCGACGCAGAAGTAGTAAGCGTCGACAAGACGCCCATCGACCTTCATTTTCTTGCCGTCGATGCCAATGTCCGCAATCCAATGCTGGCCGCAGCTGTTTGGGCAGCCGGTAACGTGCAGTTTCAGGTGTTGGTCAAAGCCGGGCAGGCGCTCCTCGAGTTCTTCTACGAGCCAGCGGGAGAAGCTCTTGGTTTCCGTGATTGCGAGCTTGCAGAACTCTGTGCCACTGCACGCGATCGTGCCGCGATAGAAAGCGGAGCCGCCAACCCGTAATCCAATTGCATCGAGTTCTTTCGCTAAAGTCTCTGCGTTGGCCTTCGGCACATTCACGATGAGCAGATTTTGCATGTTGGTGGCTCGCAGTTGGCCCGAGGCAAGGCGATCCGCGAGGTCTGCGGCTAACTGCATCTGCTCGGCGGCGATTCGGCCGCGCAGTACAGCTGCTCCTACGTAGAGGTAACCTCGTTGTTTCTGGGGATGAATGCCGATGTGGTCGCGATAAACGTCAGCCGGAGGAAGTTCTTCTTCTGCGGGATCAAATCGAATGCCGACTCGCCCCTGTAGTTCGTCCAGGAACTGTTCCGCCGTCCAGCCGTGCCGCATGAAGAGGAATTTCAGTCGTGCGCGTTCGCGGTGTTCGCGCAATACCTCGGAATCGCGAAACAATTCGGCGATTCCCTTGATCGTCGGCAGAACTTGATTCCACTTCACGAAAGCGTTCAGCCGGGCTGCGAGATAGGGCTCGGTTGAGAGCCCTCCGGCCACTCGCAGCGAGAAGCCGCTTTCACTCTCGCCATGCAATTTGCGAACGGCCGCGGTCAGCCCGATATCGTTAATCTCCGGATAGGGGCACCAGACGCGGCATCCGCTAATGGAAACCTTGAACTTCCTGGGAAGGTTATAAAAGTCGGCATTTCCTCCCAACATCCGCGAAGCCTCAAGCGCCAAAGGCGAGGCATCACAAATTTCATCGGCATCGACCCCGGCAACCGGACAGCCGGTGACATTTCGGGGAGTGTCTCCGCAGGCGCTGATTGTGTTCAATCCAACCCGCGCCAGCGAGTCTAAAACTTCAGGCAGATTTTCGATCGTGACCCAATGCAGCTGAATGTTCTGCCGCACCGTAATATCCGCGATGCCATGCGCAAACTTCTTGGTAAGGTCGGCAATCGTACGCAGCTGGTTTGAACTCAGCATGCCGTTTGGAATTCTGATACGGACCATGAAGCACTGCAGCGCCTTGCCTTCTCCATTTGCGCCACCTGTGACCCCCGCTCCATCGCCCTGGGTGTAAACTCCCCACCAACGAAAATACGTTCCGAGCCATTCTGGCGGGATTGACTCGAACCCTTCCCGCGCGAAGCGCTTGATCTCTTCCAAACCCTCCCACGGATTCATGGCGCGCTTAAGTCGCTCTACGCGTTGCGCTTTGGTCTCTTTCACTACGGTTGTCATGGCTGGATCCCAATCTCTAAGTGCAATAGTTCGGAAAATAAAAAACCCACCGCCAGATCGCTCTGGCGGTGGGTTCGAAAAATTGCCGGTTTTAAAAAGGATTTTTAGATCGGCAGTCTCCCCGCGCCAGAGCACACGAATGCACTACAACAACAAGTGCACATGCTCATCGCGGAAGAATTCTGCTTCATATTGCTGCCAATCATAGATGCGGCGGTTGACCCGGTCAACAGGCTTAGGTAACAAGCTTGATGAATAGTTTCGATAAGATGAATCAAGATTTTAGAAGCCGATGCGATCCTAACCCAGCGGAGGGACTTGTACAAGCTGCTTTGCGCCGGCCAAAAAGAAACTTCGGGGTGGGACGAAAGCTAGTGAGCTTTCCGGTCGCCAGTTGCCTGCTTCGCAGCATCATGGTCATCGGAATGCACGATAGCCGAACGCAGCGCGGCTGCGCCTCGACGTGCGAGTAATAACATGACTGCACCGAAGGCGATCATGATGACTCCCCAATAGAGATTGATGTTGATGCCAAGGGAATGGACTTCATACATCTCGTCCCCGCGAGTCGCAGCGCCGTATCCTGTGACCAGCAGTCCGAAAACCGTAAACATCATGCCAATCGGCAATCTGATATCAAATCCCATAATCCCTCGGCTCAAATCTAACTAAACAGCACCAGAAAACTGCTTCTTGGTGATTCTTACCAGAACGCCCAATTCAACACGAGTAGAACGGTCAACACAACAACTGCTAACACCGATGGCTTCTGGTACCAGGACAATCCATGATCCTCAGGACGATCGGTAAGGGAATAAACCAGGCCTTTCAACTCTGCTTCGGGACGCGGCTTGGTCATCATTGAAATGACAATCGTCACCACGAAGCAAGTCGTCCAGGCGAAAATCGCAGTCCAGAAATTTTGCGCCATCTCACTCGGATACCGGTGGACTATAGTTCCAAGAAATCCCCCCTTAACTCCAGGTGTAGAACCAACTGGAAGCGTAAGTCCATGATGAACGGCGGCCGCTGCCGTTCCGCTGAGAAGGCCGCAGAAAGCGCCATTCCCTGTTGCCCGTTTCCAGAACATGCCGAGCAGAAATGTGGCAAACAGCGGCGCGTTGACAAAGGCAAACACCAGTTGCAACACATCCATGATGTTATTGAACTGCCGCGCGATATACGCGGCTGCAACCGAAACTGCCAGGCCAAAGACGGTGGCAGCCCTTCCCATCCAGAGATAATGCTCGTCTGACGCACCCTTGTTCAAATAGCTCTGATAGATGTCGTAGGTCCAGACAGAATTGAAGGCCGTAGTGTTGCCGGCCATGCCCGACATGAATGAGGCCATCAGCGCGCATAGTCCGAGGCCAAGCAGGCCCGAAGGAAAATATCGGACCAGCATCATCGGCGTCGCTAAGTCGTAGTCGAGAACGATCTGCCCTTCTTTCATCATAGGCCGGCCGTTCTCATCGACCTTTGCGGGGATAATTCCCTTGCCCCCCTCGAGGCTGATTTCGTCCGCTCCTCCGGTTCCTCTTTGCGCGACAACCGCGTAGCCATCTTTCGCGGGAGCAATTTTATGCGCATCGCTGCTCATCGTCGCGGCCGAGACCACACCGGCGATCATGCCCGGCAGGATGACAAGAAACGGAAACAGCATCTTAGGAAACGCGGCGATCAAAGGAGTGCGCCTCGCCGACGTCATTGAATCCGCTGCCATGGCGCGCTGCACCACCAGGAAGTCGGTACACCAGTATCCGAATGACAGGACGAAACCGAGCCCCATCAACATGCTGAACCATTCGACACCCATTGGGTTTGCGCTTGGGCTACCAAGATATTTCCATGAGTGGACCATGGCATCGTTGCCAATGCGAGCCTTGAGCCCCTCCCAGCCGCCGACATCCTTTAAGCCGAGATAGACAAGCGGGATGAACCCGATCACGATCAGGAAGAATTGCAGCACTTCGTTATAGATCGCCGAGGTAAGACCGCCGAGGAAGGTGTAAGCCAATACGACCAAAGCGGAAACGATAATCGCGGCGTTGAAGTTCCACCCCAGCAGTAGTTGCAGCAACTTGCCCATGGCGTACATTGAAACGCCGGACGAAAACACGGTCATCACGGCGAACGAAATTGCATTCAGGCCGCGAGTCTTTTCGTCAAAACGGAGCTTTAGGTATTCGGGAACGGACCGGGCCCGCGATCCGTAATAAAAAGGCATCATAAAGAGGCCTACGAACACCATCGCCGGAATTGCTCCCACCCAATAAAAGTGTGAAGTGGCAATTCCGTATTTGGCGCCGCTTGCGCCCATGCCAATGACTTCCTGGGCTCCCAGATTGGCAGATAAAAAGGCGAGGCCGGTGATCCAGGCAGGTATCGAGCGCCCCGACAGGAAAAAGTCGGTGCTCGTTTTCATGTATTTTTTGAGGACTACGCCGATGCCAAGAACGAATGAGAAGTAGACGGCGATAACGGAGTAGTCGATCCAGTGGGGATGTGGGCGCATGCTTATCGCCTCTTCCTACAGACGCACAGACAGGCGTCGGAATGTTGGCCAAACCGGCGCCAGGCAGCAATACGATGCCACGGGTCAAGCTGCTCAGATGTTCGAATCAATGCGGCAACGCTATCGTGTTGTACAGTTCTGCTAAATCATTGTCAAGAATGCTATTACGGGTCGATCGTTTGCCTGACAGCAACATCCCGTAATCAGGATTTATACCGGACGAAGGTCATATCCCGGCACCTTCTGCGCCGTAATTTACTCGTGCGTCCCATCGTGGAAGGGTGCGTCGTTAACAACAATCCAGTTAACAACAATCCAGCAACGCTCCCGCGGGAAAGCTTCCCGACAACCGCAACTTCAGCGCCCAATGGTCTCCCCGCATGAACTCCCTTAAGCTATGGCTCACGTTACGCGTGCACGCAGGGCTACGAAGACAGCTTGGGACAAACATTCTCGCCTGATTCTATTGGGACCTCACGGGAGAGCGATTCAAGGCCGGGACATCGTCATCTTCTCCTAGAAACTCCCATTTCTGTAAGGCAATCGGCACGTTCCCATTCAGCCAGAGAAAATCGTGGAACTTGCGCAAGCTGAACTTATCGCCTTGCTTTAAGCGAGACTGCGCCAGGAAATCCATGATCTGGCTCTTCCCGACCTGATAACTAATCGCTTGCCCGGGTGTCGTGGCGAAGAGTGCAGATTCTTCCGCAGCGGTTTTTTTGTCCATTGGAACATGCTTCGCCAGATAATCGGCGGCTTCCTCTGTCGTGAATTCGCCAAGCGCAAGTTTTACATCCACTTCTACCCGCAAAGCTCGGAGGCGCATGAAGTTATATATGATTTCTCGGGTGCGCGAGGTGTCATCAAAAAGTCCTGCCTGCAACATCATCTCTTCCGAGTAAAAGTCCAGCCCTTCGTTTGCTCCTGAATCGTAGTAGTGCTGGCGAATGGGGTCTGGGTGCGTCCAGGACAGACACATTTGAAAATAATGCCCGGGCACTCCCTCATGGACCGTGTCAGGCCGAGCGTCTTTTGCCGTAGCCAAGCTGAAATACCCAAGCTGTGGAGAGGGCGGCGGGGTCCAGCGCACGCCGTCTTCATTCAGCCTGGACGGCCCGGTAAAATCGTCCAGTTCCCCAAAATCGGCCAAAGCGTTCAAGTAATCAGGAATCGGGCGCAAGGTATAGTGCCTGATATTTTCGGGCACGGTGAGCACGCTTTTTTCTTCGAGGAACTTTCTTATTTCAAGCTCCTGCTTCCGCGCCGACTCGATTTCATCTTTCAAGCTAGCAGCGATATGGAGTTCGGGTAGATCGTGATTCCGCTTTTTTTCGAATTCCTCGAAGGCGACAGAGCGGTTCCACTCCTGCCGGCTGAGTGCGAGCAATTCTTCGGGGGTGTATGGAAGCAATGCCACGCGATGCAAAAAGAATTCATAGTTCTCTCGCCCAACCGCTGACTTCCTGGGCATCGAGTTCAGCTGCAATTCAAGCCATGAGCGATACGATTCCAGCGCGATGATTGCTCGATCACTTGCCATAATGAAATTGGCGCTTCGAGCTTTCTCGGTTCGAACGTTCTCAGTTCGAAACGTGGGATATTTGCCCGAGCCTGCCGACAACAGCGGCGCAACTCCCGCTTTGACGCGCTCGAGCTCCGGACGAATCTCATGCAAGCGCCGGATCGCCAGTTCCGCAAAAGGCCTTATCGGATGAAGGTTCGCGCGACCGTCATCCAGAATGGCAGGAATATTTTCCATGCGCTCGACGACGGCCCTACTGCGTTCCGCTCTGAATGGCGGGGGCTGAACTAAAGCTTCGAGAAGCGCCGTGAGTGTCTGGTCGAGGTAAAACGACGGGTCATGCTGCCAGCGAGGATTGATCTCCAACTCCCAACGGACCCGAGAAAGCGCCGACCCGATCAGGCGATAGTCCACCTGCCGCGCGATGGTCCAACTTCTGGCATCGGTTGCCGTCCACCTTTTTTCGAACTCCGCGAGGGCTGATTTTTGCTTGCCGATGGACTGCGCCGACCAATCTCCGCTGCCGCTCGGCCGCTCGATACGCGCAATGTCATCCTGTGAAAAAGGTTGATAACGCGCCGCCACTGCCAGAAGTCGTTTGCAAGCGCATCCAACCGGCCCGACGCATCATTAGATTCTGACAATACAGCGGAGCGAGGATCAGTTTCTGCCGAGGTACGAATAGCAACAAAGCAAGCGAGAATTAGAGTGCAAACGGCAAGTCGCAATCTCATAGTTGGCATCTTAACGTACCGACTTACGGGGCATTGATTCACTGCGCACTTCCTCAAGCACACGCAAAAAAACGCCCCCAACCGGGGCGTTTTTTTACCTATGTTTTTAGAAACTTTTTGATCTAGCGAGAGACCGCGGCAAAGAGCGGTGAATGCATTAACGATTGAAATTTCTGATCGTCCGTCTTGAAGTGGAGCTGCAAGTTCGAGCTATCCGTATCGACGGTCGTCGCATCGAGCGCCACCTTCTCAATCGGACTCGCGCTCATCTTCTTGTAGAGCATGCCAGCCTTCACGATCGTAGACAGTGTCGCGGCCGTCATCGAATCCGCAGTGAGAACGCTGAGATCGAAATTCACGCCGTTCTGAAAATTCATGGTGTAGCGAGAGGCGAGAATGCGCTTCTTGAGGGTTTCGTAATCAGCAACCTTTGCCGCATCGCCGAGCGCCGATAACATCATGGCCTGGGTCCCCTGCTGATCGAGAATACTCCACACCGCCGCCCCATCAACCGCTGCCATCTGGTCAGCCATCTGCGGGTTCGAATCAAGCGAGGGATGCTTGCCGTCGCGGGTATCAAGCGCGCTCTTGAGCGACGCCGGAGTTCCAAAAGCCAGCGTATTGTCATCCGGGAAGGTCATCACCAGCCCGTTATCCATGGGATAAATTTCGGTGGTCCCGTATTTCGTCGGAGTGATTTTCTTGAGCTTCATCTTCTTGATAACATCTTTCGCTGAAAACGATCCCTGCGCTACACCGATGGTCTGGATGCCCTTTTTCTCGGTGCGAAATGACGCGAAGTCGAGCTGATCGAGATCGCGCTCGGCATGGATGCCGATTCCTTTCAGCGCCGTCTCCAACTCCTTCAGGTTGTCGGGCAGCACCTGCTGCTTCAATTTCTGAGCGGTCGGCGAATCCTTAAGCGCCCGATAATCCACGCCAATGAGTTGCTGAATTTCAGAAGGCACCATTGACCGCGCCGAAGAGGCGATGGGGATGGCGAATCCGGAGGTCAGGCACAACAGCAAGAAAGCGAGACAGAGCTTTTTCATTAAAAATCCTCGAGACGTTGTTGAAAGAACTGCTTAGAAACAGATAAAACGGCCTGTTTATTTTGATGCCAAACGCGATTTACACGTCGGCGCAATTCTGAGCGCGGTGGTCTTTCATCTATCTTAGCGGTTTATGTGATTCAGGGTTGTAACTAAAGGGTATCGAGCCATACGCCTTGGAACGACTGCGTGGATGCAACTTGCGTGCTGCACTAAGCATTTAAGGCAGCCACGCGTCGACGAGTTTCCGCTACAAACGGATCATCTTTCAGCGACTCAAGATTAATTTCGACATTAGCCAGCGCTCCCTCGAGGGCGGCCCTCGCGAGCGCAATCGAGGTGGTGAGATCCGATTTCATGTTTGGGTTGGTAACGGGCCTTAGAGACTCAGCGATGCGCGAAACTTCTACGACTCTTTCCGCCACTCCAAGCGGAATGCTGGTTGCCTGCTTGAGCGCATCGTTGATTGCGGCCTCGCCATCCTTGGATTCTTTGGCAGACTTATACGCCTTCATCACCAGATCGTAGGAGTCGGCATCGGCCTCGATCGCGGCTTTTAGCTCCTCGCGCAGTTGACCAAGCCGTGCGATGGCTTCACTCAGTTGGCTCTCGTACTGCAGGTAGGCCTTCTTGCCGCGAGACATCGATGCCACCATGTTTGCAAGACCGGCCGCCATGGCGCCACTTGCGGCTGCGGCGCTCCCTCCGCCTGGAGTCGCGGTCGGTGCGGCGAGTTGCTCAATAAATGGCTCGACTCCGGCGCGCAATCCGCCCACCGCCATCTTTCCGCTAATTACGGAGGCCAGCCGATTCTCGAGAATTAAAGAGGAATCAAAATTTTCAATCTGCAAGAACCACTCCGACGCCTGTTCCAACGCCTTCTTGGGAATCAAGCCGACAATCTCGCTAGAGACGGGGATCACTCCGTATCTGGCAGCCTCGCGCTTCACAAACTCAAATACGCGGTGCATCGGCGTTTGCTCGAAGTCCGTTAGATTCATCGAAACTTGTGCCGTGCCCCGAACGAGAAAGCCAGCGCCCTTTACGAACCGCAAACCGCCAGTAGAAAAGCGCACGGCCTTTGCAATTTTCTTGGCGATGCCGACATCCGCAGTGTTCAAGAAGACGTTGTAGGCAATGAGAGCCTTGCGCGCTCCTACCACAGTCGCTCCCGCCGTCGGGTGGACGCGGCACTCACCAAAATCAGGCTTGCGCGCCGGATGGGTCGCAATCTCATCTCGGATACCTTCAAATTGCCCGCGACGAATGTTTTCGAGGTTCTGGCGCTCGGGCGTCGAGGCTGCCGCTTCGTAGAGATAGACCGGAATTTGAAATCGCTTCGAAATCTCGCCTGCTACGTGTCGCGCCATGGCCACGCAGTCTTCAATCGTCACCCCTTCAATCGGGATAAACGGAATAACATCGGCCGCTCCCATACGAGGGTGGGCCCCCTGATGCTTGGTGAGATCGATTAGCTCTGAGGCCTTACCCACGCCGCGAATCACAGCTTCCTGGATCGCCTCTCGCTCTCCAACCAACGTGATCACACAGCGATTGTGGTCGGAATCCATCTCGCGATCAAGAAGATAGACTTCAGGCAATTTCATCGCTTCGACGATGGCGTCGACTTTGACCTTGTCGCGCCCTTCTGAAAAATTCGGGACGCATTCAACAAGAGTGCTGGGCATGGCCGAAAGGATAACGGTCGGGCAATGCGTGACGCAAATGGCGGCGGTCTTGCGGAGGTTTATCCGACGCCGAAATAGAGTGGACCACCGTTGAACTATTTCGTCGATCCTTACGTGGAAGTGGGCAGCAGGAAGACCCGATATTTCTATCGCTTGTTCGTTCAAAGACGCGGAGACGATTACTGGAAGATTTCAAATAGGCAAGGATGCCGTTTGCCCGAAGGGACCGTGTTCCCGGAGTCCAATTCCCCCTTAACATGAGAATCGAGTGCTAAAATATCTTTCTGCAAAAGAGAAATCTGCGAACCAGACGGAGAACGCATGCCGAAGTATGTGATTGAACGAGAAATCGCGAATGCCGGAAAATTAAGTCCGCAAGAGTTGCAGGCGATCTCGCAGAAATCCTGCGGCGTCCTGCGCAAGCTCGGCCCAGAGGTCCAGTGGCTGGAAAGCTTCGTCACCGACAACAAGATCTACTGCATTTATATTGCGCCGAACGAAGCAATGGTCCGCGAACACGCCAACCAGGGCGGATTTCCGGCGAACAGCATCTCCGCCGTCCGGTCCGTGATCGGGCCGACCACAGCGGAAGGCTGATTCCGCCTGCGGTGTCTTATCCGAAAAAAACAACCATCGGTCTCTTCGATTCTGGAGTTGGCGGCCTCACAGTTCTCCGTGCTCTGATCGATCGCATCCCCGACGTCAACTATCTGTACTTTGGAGACACAGCGCGGCTTCCCTATGGGTCTAAATCTGCAGAAACCGTAGCGCATTACGCTGTCGGAGCTATTCGTTACCTCGAGGAGCAAGGCGCGGACCTTCTGGTCATCGCCTGCAATACCGCAACTGCTTTGGCATTCAAAGAAATTGAAGCGGCCACGAAATTTCAGGTAATCGGAGTGGTCGAACCCGGGGCCCAAGCCGCAACGGCAGCCAGCACGACCAGGAATGTGGTTGTCATTGGAACTGAGGCTACCGTGGGCAGTCACGCTTATCGGGTCGCACTCGAAACCAGAGGCGTTTCGGCACGCGAAAAAGCTTGCCCCTTACTTGTGCCTCTGGTCGAAGAAGGATGGGTCGACCACCCGGTGACCGAGCAAGTTGCCCAAATATATCTGTCGGATGTTTTTGGGGATCAATCTGACAATGCCGACGTGCTGTTGCTCGGTTGCACTCACTATCCGCTACTTAGGCCCTTGCTGAGGCGCATCGTCCCCGAACATATTGAAATTGTCGACTCGGCTGAATCTACCGCGGAAACCGTGGCCGCCGTTGTGGGCAAAGCTGGTACCAGATTATCTCAGGAAGTCGGGGCACGGCCGTTGGAACCCCACTTGAAATTTTTTGCCACCGACTCTGCGGAGAAGTTCATCCGAATGGGATCACGATTCCTGGGCCTTCCGGTAAAAGACGTGACCCATGTTGGCCTGAAAGAGTAGGCAAAGAAAAAGGGACGGGCTAATCGCCCGTCCCTGGGCGTACGGGATCATTAATCCAAACAACGGTGCAGTCGCGATTTTTAATACAGGTGGAAATTCACTTCGACATTGATCTGCACTGCTACGGGCTTTCCATCTTTTGTAGCCGGTTCGAAGCGCCAGTTCTTGACGGCTTCAATGGCTTTCTCATCAAGCCCCAAGCCTAAAGTACGGGCCACACGAATATCGCGCGGCTTGCCGTCCGGACCAACAACGAGCCAGAGGACAACCACACCCATGTGTTTAACTTTGCGTGCTTCTTCCGAATACTCAGGATCGGGCGAATAAATCGGCTTAGGGGCCGATACTCCGCCGCCGACGCGAAATGCGCCTCCGCCGGTGCCTCCGCCGTGCCCGGCACCAACTCCTGGACCCGAGCCCATGCCCACACCGCCGCCGCTGCCAGACCCGATGCCGCCGCCAGACCCAGTTCCGTTCGAAGCGACGGTTGGTAGACGGGATAATGGGTCACCCAAATCAGGCATATTCGGCTGCTGAAGATGTACCTGCGGCGGAACGACCACGGTCGGCGCGATTGCAAGCTTTGGATTGGGGTTGCGAACGACTGCCAAGGGGGGGGTGATCTGCTCCATGGACTGCTTGGGCAACTTACCCCGCGATGCCTGAAGTTTGTCTCGATCGCCGCCGCCTCCACCGCCACCGCTGACTTTTTTGGACGGCTCCATTACCGGAATCTCATCGGGCGCAACCAGCGTAACCGTCGGTTTCGGCTTGGCTACGTCAACAATTCGCTTACCTAAAATCGTCGCCAGGATGATCGCAACGACCGCCAGAATGTGGACAATCGTCGAACCCATGGCGCCGCCGCGCTTGTAGTCGTAAAAACCCCAAATTTCTTTGACCGGGACTGGCTTTGAGGTTAGAACGAGAGGCGGTAACTTCTTCGGAAAAAAGAACTCATCCACGTTGCGGACGAGGGATCGCCAGATCGGCTCATCAAGCGTCTCATTGTGCAGAAGGAGATTCAGCGTGGGTTCAGGCCCTTGCGTTCGCCCCACCAGCTCCGGTTGAGTTTCCAGTTCAGCCATACGTTCCCACGCAATCTCGAAGTTCGAGCTCAGTGCGTCTCAATTTAGATGCGGCGACGAGCGCCCAAGCTTGTGAAAAATGACGCCTACCTGAAGCGTTCACTTCAAGTGTTTAAACTCGACCCAGTTAACCTTGCCCGTTCACGCCAGCAATGCCAACACCAACGGACTCTTCTGCTCTCAAAATGCAGTCGTTCTGAGCTTTAAATCTACTGAAAATTGTACACTTTTATTACAGTCTAGAAGCAGTACTTCTTGATTTCGCCCGTCCCGCTTTGCACCTCAAGATGCGTCGGTCGGTCGTCCCTATATAATCAAAGATTCAATCAGTTGGGAGAACGTTATCAGTGCCGACGGACCTGAAATCTACCATCAATTTGCCTAAAACTGCCTTCCCGATGAAGGCTGGATTGCCTCAAAATGAACCAAAAATCCTGGCTCGCTGGGAGGAGCGGCGCATTTACGACCGCATCCGCGAAGAGCGCCGAGGCTCGCCCACTTACGTTCTGCACGATGGCCCTCCGTACGCCAACGGACCGATTCATCTCGGCACGGCAATGAATAAATGCCTCAAAGATTTCATCGTGAAGTCCAAGAACATGGCGGGATTCGATTCGCCCTACGTTCCAGGCTGGGATTGCCACGGCCTGCCAATTGAAATCAAAGTCGATCAGATGCTCGGGGGCAAAAAACTACAGATGGCCGCGGTCGACGTGCGCGCCGAGTGCCGTAGGTACGCCGAAAAATTTCTGGAACTGCAGCGCTCGCAATTCAAACGAATCGGCGTATTTGGGCGGTGGGATAACCCCTACTCGACGATGACGCCGCAATATGAGGCGGCAGTCTTGGACATTCTCTACCGTTTTATCGAAAACAATTTTGTCTACAAAGGCCTGCGGTCGGTCTACTGGTGCGTCTTTGACGAAACCGCTCTGGCTGAAGCTGAAGTCGAATACGAAAATCACACCAGCCCGACAGTTTGGGTAAAGTATCCGTTCGCAGGCGATCCTGCTTCGATCGACCCGGCGTTGAAGGGCAAGAGACTTTTCACCATCATCTGGACGACAACTCCCTGGACGCTGCCCGCGTCGATGGCTGTGGCATTTCATCCCGACGAAGAATACGTCGCACTCGAAAATGGCGGCGAAGTTTTTATCGTGGGCGCGCGCCTGGCCGAAGTTGTAAAAGAAAAAACCGGGAGGCAATCCGCGCACGAAATTGCGCGCTTCCCTGGGCGCAGGATGGAATATGCCGACTTCAAGCATCCATTTCTTGACCGCACAATTATCGGCGTGCTCGCGGACTACGTGACGATGGACCAGGGCACGGGCGTAGTCCACACCGCGCCTGCGCACGGCGCCGAAGATTTCATCACGGGCCAGAAATACAAGATCGACCCTACCTGCAACGTCGATAAAGCCGGAATTCTGCGTAACGGATTGCCCGAATACGAAGGCAAACGCATCTTCGACGCGAACGCGCCAATTCTCGAACTGTTGAAAGACCGCGGCGTGCTCATGCACTCGGAAAAAATGGAGCACTCCTATCCGCACTGTTGGCGCTGTCACAACCCGGTAATCTTCCGCGCTACCGAACAGTGGTTCATCGGAATGGATACGCCGATGAAACCGCAGTCTGATGCGAACTCAGTATCCGGGCAGAGCGGCTTAGCTTCAGGGCAGAATACGCCCTCAGGGGTTGAGACCATGCGCACCCGTGCGCTCGCCGAGATTGCGAAAGTGAAATGGGATCCCGCCTGGGGAGAAGAGCGCATCTCAAACATGATCGCGACGCGCCCGGACTGGTGCATTTCCCGCCAGCGCATCTGGGGAGTTCCGATCGCCGTCTTCCTCTGCGACCATTGCGGCAAGCCCGTGCATGACCCCGAAGTCAATCGCAAAGTCGCGAAATTCGTTGGTGAGCATGGGGCAGACGCCTGGTACACGCCAGAGGCAGACAAGCTACTCGATAGCGGGCGAAAATGTACGCACTGTGGACACACAGCGTTCAAAAAAGAAACGGACATTCTTGACGTATGGTTCGAGTCGGGATCAAGCCACGCCGCCGTCCTCGGCCACGAGCCGAATTTGCCCTGGCCCGCCGATCTTTATCTTGAAGGCGGCGACCAGCACCGCGGATGGTTCCACTCTTCGCTTCTCTGCGCCATCGGCTACGAAGGCAGCGCTCCTTACCGGATGGTCGCAACCAGTGGATGGACGCTCGACGAGCAGGGCCGGGCCATGTCGAAATCAATAGGCAACACCGTCGATCCCGTCGAAATCGCTGACACTCTCGGCGGCGAGATCGTGCGCATGTGGGTCGCCTCCGTTGATTTTCGCGAAGATGTCGCCTGCTCGCCTCAGATCATGCAGCGCGTCGCCGGGATCTATCGCGACATTCGCAACACCTTCCGCTACATCCTGGGAAACCTTGATGGGTTCGATCCCACGAAAGACGCGGTGGCGTTCGACGAGATGCAGAGGATCGACCAGTACATGCTGCGGCAAGCGGTAGGAGTTTCTGCCGACGTGCAACGTTCCTACGAAGAGTTCGAGTTTCACAAGATCTACCACCGCATCAACAACTTTTGCGGCGTGGAGCTCAGCGCTTTTTACTTTGATGTATTAAAAGACCGGCTTTACACCGCAGCCCGTACGTCTGTCTCCCGGCGCGCCGCGCAAACCGCCATCTGGCGCATTGGAGAAGCGCTCGTCCGCCTGCTCGCTCCCATTATGAGCTTCACGTGCGAAGAGGTCTGGCAATATCTGCCTCAAGTGAATGGCAGGTTTGAGAGCGTGCACCTCACCACTTTCCCCAAACCATCGGATTTGATCGGTGAAGCCGAAGCCTCCGACCCGAAGCAAACCGAAGAATGGAAGGTAGTGAGAGGCGTGCGGGAGGCAGTTCTTAAAGCATTAGAGGAAGCGCGCAACCAGAAATTAATCGGAGCAAACCTGCAAGCCCAGGTTTCGCTCACCGCAGCCGACCCAGTTTTCACCATCCTCCAGCGCTCCAAAAACGACTTGCGTTACTTCTTCATCGTCTCCGCCGTCGAACTAACGAAAGGCGGCGGCAATGGAGACGCGCCGGTCACGGTGCACGTCAGTAAAGCAGCTGGAGAGAAGTGCGAGCGCTGCTGGAATTTCTCCGTCCATGTAGGCGAAGACAAAAATCATCCAACCGTATGCGAGCGCTGCAGCCCCGTTTTGAAAGAGATTGAAGGCGGTGTCTGAAGAAATGTGTGACTGTAAACGGCGCGATGCCGCGGCAGCGGAGGCGAGGCGGAGCTAAGTAGCTTTGTGAGCTTAAAGCGGCGCGCTTTGGATGTAGGGTATGAGTCAGCGTCTTAACTTTTTTCGGCGCTCGCTCACCGTCCGAGCCCAATACATGCGTTCTCGAAGTTCCCGCCCCACGAAGCAAAGCGCAAAACGCGTAATCTATAAGCGAGTTCGCTCCTCATGCGTAAATATCATTTTTTGATCTCGCTTTGCATCATCGCCCTCGACCGCATTACCAAGTGGACAATCTCGCGGCGCCTTAGCATGCATGACAGCATTCAGATCATTCCAGGCTTTTTCCGGATCATCCACACGGAGAACCCCGGCGCAGCGTTTGGAATTTTCGCCGACTCGCCGTCGCAATTAAAGCTTGGCATGCTGATTGGATTTTCAATCATTGCCATGGTCATCGTGTCGGCACTGCTGTGGAAGAACAGCCAC
>JANYKL010000133.1 GCA_025361625.1 Acidobacteriaceae bacterium | reverse complement strand
CGCCGGCGCGCCGTCCGCCGAATAGGATCGCATCGATGGGCACGCCCTGCGGATCTTCCCACTCGGGGGCGATGCAAGGGCACTGGCTGGCATGCGCAGTGAAGCGTGAGTTCGGATGAGCCGCCGGACGGCCGGAGTCTGGAGTCCACCGGCGACGCAGCCAGTCGACGAGGTGCGCCGGCTTCTCGTCGGTCATGCCCTCCCACCAAACGTCGCCGTCAAGAGTCATAGCGCAATTGGTGAATACGGAATTTTGGGTGATGCTGAGCATTGCGTTGGCATTCGACTTCATGCTGGTGCCTGGCGCCACTCCGAAAAATCCAAACTCAGGATTGATTGCGTACAGTCGGCCGTCACTGTGAAATTTCATCCACGCAATGTCGTCGCCGATCGTCTCGACTTTCCACCCCGGGATGGTCGGAACGAGCATCGCTAAATTTGTCTTTCCGCAAGCAGAAGGAAACGCGCCCGCGATGTACTTTTTTCGACCTGCGGGATTGGTGAGCTTCAAAATCAACATGTGCTCAGCCATCCAGCCTTCGTCACGTGCCTGGACCGATGCGATTCGCAAAGCATGACACTTTTTAGGCAGCAGAGCGTTGCCGCCGTAGCCGGAGCCGTAAGACCAGATTTCGCGCGTTTCGGGAAAATGGCAGATCAATTTGTTTTCGGGATTGCATCGCCACGTGGAGTCCGCCTGATTATTCCCGAGCGGAGCTCCTACCGAATGCAATCCGCGCACAAACTCGCCATTTTCGCCTAGAGCCTTTAGGGCTGCAGTGCCCACCCGATACATAATATGCAAACTGCAAACAACATAGGTTGAGTCCGTGATTTCGACGCCGACTTTTGCCATAGGCGATCCCGCCGGGCCCAGGCTGTAAGGGACGACATACATTGTGCGTCCAGACATTGAACCGGCGAAGAAGCCGGAAAGTTTTTGCTTCATCCTGGCGGGGTCTTCCCAGTTGTTAGTCGGTCCAGCTTCTTCCTTGTTGCGGGCGCAAATAAATGTCTGGTCCTCTACCCGAGCCACGTCAGCAGGGTCGGAACGCACCAGCACGCTATTCGGTCGTTTTTCGGGATTCAACGGGATAGCGATGCCAGCCATAATCAGGAAACGCAGCATCGACTTGTATTCTTCCTCGGAGCCATCGCACCAGTACACGCGATCCGGCTTGCACATTTGCGCCATTTCGGCAACCCAGCTTTCGAGTTTTACATTTCCATGGTTGCCGGGTGCGGAGGGAACTTCTATGGTCGTGCTGGACATGATGAAGGGCTCCTGATTTGACTCTGTACCATGCACCGCTAATGAATGACCTTTTTAAATGCAAACTAATTATTGTCTCGCACCGACGATTATTATTCTACTTACTCCTAAACCATCAGCCGCGAAACCGCGTCAAACCAAAGTTACGATCGCGTGCTGGCGCTTTGAGTCCAGCCGGGAAAATCAAGTCCGGTAGAACCGCTGATTAAAGTCGACCGGGGGCAAAAAACGCTCGCTGACGAATATTTACGTTCAATTACCGACTCTTTACGGCGAACGGCTTAAAAGGATGTTCCCATGACTAGGGAAGACGAAAACCGGCGGGTGCGCCGATACAATAGTCCAATCGCAGGCGCTGAAGGTGCTGAATATAATGTCGAAACAGGATCAGAATGTATTGAGATCCTCTGTGAACGACTAGTTTTAAGGTAGCGTGCACGCAAAACAGGATGACTACTAAACCGCCCACCACAACCACTGATCCGCCCGAATATGGCCCGAATTACGGGGACACAAGGCGTCAACTCCCGTCCGCAACCGCTGACACGCGCCATCAGTTGCCGCCCGCAGGTGAAAACCGCAGTCCCAAAAAAAAACGCTTATTGATTTGGGCGCTGTTGCTGGCGGCTTTTGCGCTTGTTCTGTGGCTGGTGCTGCGCCACCAGGATGATACGCAGCAGCCCACGGCAACCCCGAAGCGTGGCGCGGGTGGTCCGGTCGTTGCGACGATCGTTACGGCGCAGAAGGGGGACATCGGCGTTTATCTTGACGAAATTGGGACGGTCACTCCTACCTATACAGCATCGATTACAAGCCAGGTCACGGGCATGGTCACGAAGGTTTACTACAAGGAAGGCCAACTCGTGCAAAAGGGCCAGCCCCTACTCGGTATCGATCCAAGAACTTACCAGGCTCAACTTATGCAGGCGGAAGGAGTTCTCGAGCGCGATACCCACATTCTCGCGCAAGCCACGATGGATGTGGAGCGATACCGGCAGGCGTGGGCGAAGAACGGAATCCCTAAACAAACGCTCGATGATCAAGAGAAAATTGTTCTGCAAGATCAAGGCACGGTGAAGAACGATCAAGGCACCGTTCAGCTCGACAAAGTTCAAGTCGGCTTCTCCCACATTACCGCACCGATCTCGGGAAGAGTTGGCTTGCGGCTCGTGGATCCGGGCAACGTAGTGCAAGCAAACGGAAGCACCGTTCTGGCGGTGGTTACGCAGGAACAGCCGATCACCGTAATTTTCAATGTTGCCGAAGATAGTCTTGGCGATGTGCAGGGACAGTTACGACTAAAGAAGCTGCTTTCGGTAGATGCCTTCGATCGTAGCCAACAGAAGAAGATTGCCGGCGGAAAACTTTCCAGCGTCGACAATCAGATCGATACGAGCACCGGAACCGTGAAGATGCGAGCTACCTTCGATAACAAAGACGGTTCATTGTTTCCAAATCAGTTCGTCAATATCAGACTCCTGGTTAAGACGCTGCACGATGTCACTTTGATTCCAACGTCGACGATTCAGCACAACGGGCAAGCCGCATTCGTCTATGTGATTCAGAACGGCGTTGCGGAGATCAGAAACGTTAAGACTGGAGTTACGGAGGCCGGACAAACGGCGGTAGAAGGCATCAATCCTGGAGATCAGGTCGCGAACAGCAGCTTTGAAAAACTGCAAAACGGTTCCAAGGTAACCGCGGCACAAACGGAAGGTCAGGGGCAGGGAGAAGGACAAGGACAAGGAGAAGGACCAGAACAAGGACAAAACCAACGCGACCATGGAAATCATGGACAACCCTCCAAAGGTCAGCGAGGCGCAGCGCGTACTGGAGGCAAGACTCCTTGAGCCCGTCGCGACCCTTTATCCTGCGGCCGGTCGCGACCTCGCTGCTAATGGCGGCGATCATGCTTGTCGGGATCGTCTCCTACACGCAGCTTCCTGTCTCAGCCCTACCGCAGGTCGACTACCCCACCATTCAGGTTTTAACGTTTTACCCCGGTGCCAGCCCCACGGTAGTGGCGACGACTGTAACTGCCCCGCTTGAGCGCCAGTTTGGTCAACTTCAGGGCCTGAGCCAGATGACCTCCACCAGCTCAGGAGGAACTTCGGTTGTGGTACTGCAATTCAGTTTAAGTGTGAACATCGACGTGGCCGAAGAGGAAGTGCAATCGGCAATTAATGCCTCACAGAGTTTGTTACCGTCGAATCTTCCTTCACCTCCGACTTACAGCAAGACGAATCCCGCGGATGCTCCGGTACTCACGCTGGCGATAACCTCTGGGGATATGCCGCTATCCCAGGTTGAGGACCTGGTTGACACGAGGCTGGCACCTAAGCTTTCGCAGTTGAAAGGTGTGGGCCTGGTTAGTATCAGCGGCGGACAAAAGCCAGCAGTCCGCATTCGCGCTAATCCCATAGCTCTATCCTCGTACGGCATCAACATGGAGGATCTGCGTACCGCCCTGACGCAGGCAAGTGTGAATGCCGCGAAAGGAAATTTTGACGGGCCGCGCCAGGATTATCAGATTGACTCGAATGACCAACTGATCAGCAGCGACGACTATCGCAGCGTGATTGTAGCGTACCGCAACGGTGCTCCCGTCAAGCTGACTGACGTTGCGCAGGTCGTTGATGACGTTGAGAACGAGAAGCAGGCAGCGTGGATGAATTTGACTCCGGCTGTGATTCTGAACGTTCAGCGGCAGCCCGGCGCGAATACTATCGAGGTAGTCAAAAGCATCAAGGCGCTTTTACCCCAACTCGAGGTAAATCTTCCAGCGTCAATTCAGGTTACGACACTTACCGATTTGACCACGGCAATCCAGGCTTCTGTCGATGACGTGGAATTTGAGTTGATGCTCACGATCGGCCTGGTCGTGCTTGTAATTTTTATATTTTTGCGCAGCCTGTACGCAACGATTATTCCGAGCGTCGCCGTCCCCCTGTCGCTGGTTGGCACCTTTGGAGCGATGTATGCGCTCGGATATAGCCTCGACAATTTGTCTCTGATGGCTCTGACCATTTCGACCGGATTCGTCGTCGACGACGCCATCGTGATGATCGAGAATATTTCGCGATACATCGAACAGGGCGAGGAGCCGATGGCGGCAGCCCTCAAGGGCGCTGAGCAGATCGGTTTCACGATCGTGTCATTGACCGTGTCACTGATTGCAGTGCTGATTCCGCTGCTCTTTATGGGCGATGTGGTCGGACGTCTGTTTCGTGAATTTGCGGTGACCCTGGCGGTAACGATTGTAATTTCCGCCGTGGTTTCGCTGACCTTAACGCCGATGATGGCAGCGCGCATTCTGCGTCACCAGCCCAAGGAACAGCAGGGCCGCTTCTATCGCGCGTCAGAACGCGTCTTTGAGCGCATGATCGCGTTTTATGGGCGCACCCTGAAATTCGTTCTCGAATATCAAACTATCACCCTGCTCGTCGCCCTGGGAACTCTCGTCCTCACGGTCTTTCTCTACATCATGATTCCGAAGGGCTTTTTCCCCGTGCAAGATACTGGCGTGATTCAGGGGATCTCGCAGGCTCCGGAGACAATTTCTTTCGACGCGATGTCAGAAAAGCAGCAGGAGTTGGCGAAAATCATTCTCGCCGATCCTGCCGTACAAAGCCTCTCGTCTTTCATTGGAGCTGACGGCACTAACACGACGCTAAACAGCGGCCGCTTCTCCATCAACCTCAAACCTGTCGCCGACCGCGGACATCTGGCTGCGTCGGACGTGATTCGCCGCCTGCGGACGAAATTGCAAGATGTTCAAGGCATGACACTCTTCATGCAGCCCGTGCAGAACATCACTGTCGACGACCGCGTAAGCCGCACTCAATATCAATTCACGCTGGAAGATCCCGATCCGGCTGAGCTTAACGATTGGACCAACAAATTTGTTTCCAGACTGAACAACCTCAAGGAGCTTGAGGACGTAGCCACCGATCAACAGACTGGCGGGCTCGCGGTCTCGCTGGTGATCGATCGCGCCACTGCTTCGCGATTAGGAATCGCTCCGGCCACGATCGACAATACGCTCTACGACGCTTTCGGACAGCGGCAAATTAACACGATGTACACGCAGCTGAATCAGTACCATGTGATTCTCGAGGCGGAGCCGGAATTTCAGCACGACCCGAACGCACTGGATAATCTTTACATCCAATCGAATGCTTCGTCTGGAACGTCGGGACCTGGGGCAGCGGCGTCATTCTCCTCGTCCGGATCATCCGCGGCGGGTTCGAATGCCACCACGACGTCGGTACTCTACACTCCTTCGAGCGGGGTATTCACTGCTCCAGCAAACGCCCTTGCCAAGAGCACCACGACGACTTCGGGTTCGAGTTCCGCAAACACGAATAAGGGTTCGACAACGAGGAATTCGGTTCCGTTAAGCGCCTTCACACATCTCGAGCGAATTTCAGAAGCACTTTCAATCAATCATCAGGGCCAATTCCCCGCTGTCACAGTGTCTTTCAACCTGGCGCCAAATGCGGCGTTAGGCAGCGCCATTACCGCCATCACCAAAGTGCAAAAAGATTTGAACATGCCGGCGAGCGTCCAGGCGGATTTCGAAGGCACGGCGGCGTCGTTCAGAAATTCGCTTTCGAACGAGGCATTGTTGATTTTGGCAGCGCTGGTTACGGTCTATATCGTCCTTGGCGTGTTATACGAGAGTTTTATCCATCCGGTAACCATTCTTTCAACCCTTCCCTCCGCCGGAATGGGCGCGCTTCTTGCGCTCATGTTGTTTGGACAAGACCTGAGCGTAGTTGCGATTATCGGCATCATTCTGCTGATCGGAATCGTCAAGAAAAATGGCATCATGATGGTGGACTTCGCGCTCGAAGCCGAACGCGAGCATGGCAAGAACGCGACGGACGCCATTTATGAAGCCAGCCTGCTGCGCTTCAGACCCATCATGATGACCACGATGGCAGCGCTGCTCGCAGGTTTGCCGCTGGCTCTCGGGCGTGGAATTGGCTCTGAGATCCGGCGCCCGCTGGGAATTGCCATGGTTGGCGGGCTCTTGTTGAGCCAGGCGCTGACGCTTTACACGACACCGGTGATTTACATCTTCTTCGACAGCCTGGGGGACCGCTTCTCCTTCTTTCGCTCGCGCTCTCGCGCAGATACAGATGAAGACAAAGAAGCGGCTGAACGTTCAGTGAATGGCGAGGAGCCGCCTCCGGAACCGGCATGAACCTATCAGCCCTTTTTATTCGGCGTCCAGTAGCGACCACACTTCTGACCATCGCGATCGCGCTTGCGGGAGCGATCGCTTTCACCGTGCTGCCGGTTTCGCCGCTCCCTCAAGTTGATTTCCCGACAATCGCCGTAGGCGCATCTCTACCGGGAGCGAGCGCCCAGATTATGGCGTCTTCGGTAGCGACGCCTCTCGAGCGCCAGTTAGGGCACATTGCGGGAGTTTCAGAGATGACTTCCGCGAGTTCGCTTGGTACGACGTCGGTGAGGATTCAGTTTGACCTGAGCCGCAATATCGATGGCGCGGCCCGCGACGTGGAAGCCGCCATCGCCGCGGCTCGTACCTATCTTCCTGCGAATCTTCCCGGCAATCCAACGTATCGCAAGGTAAATCCCGCAGACGCGCCAATCATGATTATCGGGCTGACCTCCGACAAGTTTGATCGCGGAAAGTTATATGACGTCGCCTCGAGCGTCATGTCTCAAAAACTTTCGCAAATACAGGGGGTTGGGCTGGTGTCGGTTGGAGGCAGTTCCCTGCCCTCGGTGCGCATCGAGGTCAATCCGACGCAGCTCAATCACTACGGGCTTACCATGGCTCAGCTTCGATCGGTGCTGAGCACGCAGAACGCCGACCTGGCGAAGGGCCAACTCATCTACGGAGGCGTCTCGGCAGACATCATCACAAACGACCAGATCTCAACTGCTGACGAATATAAGTCGATTGTGATCGGCTATAGCCATGGCGCGGCGGTGCGGCTCACGGACGTAGCGGACGTCATCGACTCGGTGCAGAACATTCGCTCGGGCGGATTTTTGAACGGCATTCCAGCCGTGATGATGATCATCACCAGGCAGCCCGGCGCTAACATCATTCAGACCGTAGAGAATATTCGAGCTCAACTTCCTTCGTTGAAGGCGTCGATTCCCCAGGGAATCGATACAACCATCGTCCTTGACCGCACCACAACGATTCGCGCTTCGGTCAGCGACGTTGAGCGCACGCTGATGATTTCGGTTGCGCTCGTGATCCTCGTTGTCTTCGTTTTTCTGCGCAATGGACGAGCCACGCTGATTCCGAGCGTCGCCGTACCCGTATCGCTCATTGGCACGTTCGCAGTGATGTATCTCTGCGGATACAGCCTCGACAACCTGTCGTTGATGGCTCTGACCATCTCCACCGGATTTGTCGTTGATGACGCGATCGTAGTCATGGAAAACATCTCCCGTCACCTGGAAAAAGGTATGAGGCCTTTCGACGCCGCCATGAAGGGGGCAAAAGAAATTGGCTTCACCGTATTTTCCATCAGCGTATCGCTGATCGCGGTATTCATTCCCATTCTCATGATGGGGGGCATCGTCGGCCGATTGTTTCGCGAATTTGCGGTAACGCTTTCAACCGCCATCTTGGTTTCGATGGTGGTCTCGTTAACGACAACCCCGATGATGTGTGCCTACCTCCTTAAATCTGAGAAGGAGCAGAGGCACGGCCAACTTTATCAATGGAGCGAAAAGTTTTTCAACTGGATGCTCTCAACCTATCGCGGGAGTTTGATTTGGGTGCTGGACAACTCCGCACTCGTCCTGGTGGCGCTGGTCCTGGTCATTGCTTTGAACGTTGTGCTGATCATGAAAATCCCAAAGGGATTGTTCCCGCTGCAAGATACGGGGGCCGTGATCGGTGGCCTGCAGGGCCCGCAGGACGCCTCGTTCCCGTTGATGGACGAGTCGATTAAAAGAGTCGTCGGTATCATAAACAATGACCCGGCAGTTGAAAACGTGATCGCTTTCACGGGCGGTGGAGGCGCAACGAACACCGGCGTTATCTACATCGCACTCAAGCCGCTGAGCGAACGAAAGACTGGCGCGGCAGACGTTATTAGTCGGCTGCGTCCGAAACTCGGCCGCTTACCGGCGGCATCGGCATTCCTGCAGCCTGCGCAAGACCTAAGAATTGGTGGCAGAGGCGGGAACGCGGTCTATCAGTACACCATTCAATGCGACAACCTTGAAGACTTGCAGAAGTGGGGGCCTATTCTGCTGGCGGAGATGAAAAAACTGCCTGGCTTACAGGATGTTAATTCCGATCAGCAAAATGGTGGCCTTGCAGAGTATGTAAGTTTTGATCGGGCAAGCGCTGCAAGGCTCGGCCAAACTGCATCCACGCTAGATTCTGCGCTCTACAGCGCGTTTGGCCAGTCTGAAATTTCAATTATCTACCGCCAGCTAAATCAGTACTACGTTGTGCTGGAAGTAGCTCCGCAATACTGGCAGAGCCCAGAGGGTTTGAAAGACATTTACGTGCGCAGCGGGACGAATGGCAACGTGCCGCTAAGTTCAATTGCCACTTTTAAGTCAACCACCACGCCGCTTTCAGTCAACCACACCAGCAGCTTTCCATCGGTGACAGTCTCTTTCAATCTCGCGGCGGCTGTCTCGTTGAGCGACGCCACGCAACGCATTCTTCAGATGGAACAGAGGCTTGGCACGCCGTCGAGTATTCATGGTTTTTTTTCCGGAACGCTTCAGGCCTACCAGGAGTCTTTAAGCAATGAGAAATGGCTGATCATTACCGCGTTGCTGGCGGTATACATCGTCCTCGGCGTGCTTTACGAAAGTATCGTGCATCCGATCACGATCATTTCGACCATTCCTTCCGCAAGCGTTGGTGCGATTTTGTTCTTAAACTTGTTCAAACTCGATCTCAACGTAATTTCGATCATCGGAATTGTATTGCTGATCGGTATCGTCAAAAAGAACGCAATCATGATGATCGATTTTGCCCTGGTTGCCGAGCGCGAAGAGGGCAAAAGCACAGCTGACGCCATCTTTGAGGCCTGCATGCTGCGCTTCCGTCCTATTCTTATGACCACCATGGCAGCTCTGTTCGGGGCGCTTCCCTTGGCGTTTGGAACTGGTACCGGATCAGAGTTGCGGAAGCCGCTCGGCATAACGATTGTTGGCGGACTGATTGTCAGCCAGTTGCTGACGCTGTACACGACTCCGGTCGTTTACCTTTTTATGGATCGCCTGCGTCTATTGTTCGCAGGTAAGCCGCGCGAACCATTTGCAGGGCATGTGGCTGAAGCCCGCTAGAGAACGAGTCGGGGACATTTAAAGATAGGCCGGCGCACTTAAAGTTGATGAGGTTGTGATGCGAAGTTGGATATCGAGAACGAACCGCAGCAGCAGGACTTACTTACTTACCAGCGCCGTAGCATTTGTGTCGCTGCTGCCGGGATGCACCGTCGGGCCAAAATATCACGCGCCGACAATACCTACCCCGCCAGCATACAAAGAAGCCGTGCAATCTAATAACGGAGAATCATGGAACGTAGCCCAGCCGGCAGATGCGACGCTTCGCGGCAAATGGTGGGAGATTTTCAACGAGCCTGAACTGAATGCGCTTGAAGAACAGCTAAATATCAACAACCAAAATATAAAAGAATTCTTCGAGAATTTTATGGCGGCACGCGCTGTGGTGCGTGAGGCGCGGGCTCAGTACTATCCGACGCTGTCGGTGGCCCCGTCCACCGGCCGTTCTCAAACCTCTGCGAATGTACATACGACCACGACAGCCACCGGAGGCATAACGACATCTTCTTCCTCGTCGGCAAATAACAACTTTACGCTGCCTCTTGAGGCCTCATGGGCGCCCGATATATGGGGAAAGGTTCGCAATACGGTGCGGCAAGCGCAATATTCGGCGCAAATGAGCGCCGCGGACCTCGAGAACGAGCGCTTGACCGAACAAGCCAGTCTTGCGCAATTCTACTTCGAGCTTCGTGGTCAAGATATGCTCCAGCAAATCTTCAACGAAACAGTAGCTGCCGACCAGAAGTCGTTGGAATTGACTAAGACACTTTACGATTTGGGCATTGACGGCCAAATCGCCGTAGTGCAGGCGCAGACCACGCTTGAAGGCGCACAAGCGGGCGCTACCAATGTGGGCATTGCGCGCGCTCAGTACGAGCATGCAATCGCCATGCTGATTGGAAAAGCAGCGTCCGACTTTTCCGTTGCGGTTAAGCCGATGACTACGGCTCCGCCACCGATCCCGCTCGGAGTTCCTACAGACATATTGCAACGACGTCCGGACATTGCCGCCGCGGAGCGCCGGATGGCGGCCGCGAATGCGCAGATCGGTATCGCTTACGCGGCCTTCTATCCAAATTTGACTCTGACCGGCCAAGCCGGCTTTCAAAGCGCTGCCATCAGCAAGTGGTTCTCTTGGCCAAGTCGCTTCTGGTCTGTAGGCGCATCCATTTCTCAGCCGCTTTTTGATGCCGGCCTCAGACGCGCTACCGTTCAACAGGATGTCGCAAACTATAATGCCAACCTTGCCGCCTACAGGCAGACCGTCCTGACAGCATTTCAGCAGGTTGAAGACGCGCTGGCACAAGTGCGAATTTTGTCGCAGCAGATCGTTCAGGAACAGGCCGCCTTAAAGTCGGCTCAGAGTTTTCTCGATCTCGAGCGAGGGAGATATGAATCCGGAATTGATCCGTACATCAACGTTCTGGTCGCTCAGAATACAGCCTTATCGAATGCGCAAACTCTAAATTCGCTTCAGGTTCAGGAGATGACATCGGCGGTTAGCCTGATCGAGGCGCTGGGCGGGGGCTGGAACCGCTCGCAACTGGCGAGCCCGGACCAGGTTACGGTTAAGCCGAGCAGCGGTGAGAGCAGCATACAACAATAGACTTTGCCGAGAATTGTTCCCCGGTTACTGAGCTTGTGTTCTACAAGCTTCGCGTTTTGCTACGCAACGACTTTTCTTGCGCATAAGCTTGCGTATAAGAAAGTTGCGCCTCGCGAAAGATTGCAGCGAGCTTTTTCGCCTGGTGCCGGAGGGTGAAGTCCCGCAGAATTGTCTCGCGCGCCGCCGCACCGATCTGTTGAGAATGTGCCTTCGCCAGGAAAAGCTGCTTAAGCTCAGTAATCAGTTCTTCCAGCCCTTGCGGTGGCACAAGCAAGCCATTTATGCCATGCATGATAATTCCGTCGATACCCTGGCCGCGGCAACCGATCACCGGCTTCGCACACGACATGGCCTCCAGATAAACGCAACCTAATCCCTCATTCCAACTGGGCAAGGCGAAAACTGAACAACGCTGCATGGCTGCAGCAACTTCTGTTCGGCCCTGGCGGCCAACGAACCGTACTTGCTGCTCTATTCCGAGTTCGCGGCTGAGGGCTTTGAACTCCAAATGGTCGGTACCTTCGCCGATGATGCGACACCGTATACCAGGAAATATGGCGGCGAGTCTGGCGACTGCATGCAAAACGAGCGGGTGGCCTTTGCTCCGCAACAGTGACCCGACCACCAATATTTCATGGTTATCCTGCGAATCGAATCCGTCTTTTGGACAAAACAATTCAGGATCGACACCGTTCGGTACAACGCGAGTACGAGTTTCAGGCGGAGTCGAGGCCCGAACAATTTCTTGCACTTTGTCGCTGATACAGATCACAGCTTCAGCCGTGGTGTAGACCTCGATCGCCTTCTTTTGCCGCTTCTCTGATGCAACCCCGCTTTCACCGAACGTGTTAAGTACGTCGAGGCCGTGAACAGTCACGACGAATGGGATGCCTAACTGCTTTGCGAGCGACCGCGCTGCGTCGCCGGACGGCATAGCTGTGTGCGCGTGAATCACATCGATTGGCTTTTCGCTGTGCAACCTACGCAACCGCGATGCGAGCCGCAGGTGTAACAACTTGCCGGCGCTTGCCAATCCGGCGAGACCCGGGAACGCCGGATAACGCACCCAATCTGCTGCGTCGGTCGAGATCGTTTTGTTCGCGGCCTTATAAAGCGGAGAAACCGCAATTACCGTAGAGTCAATCCCAAATTCGCCGAACGAGCGGGCAGGTTCTGCAATGAAGCAGCCATTGACAGGGTTTTTATCGGATGGAAAAAATGGAGTCAGGGTTACAACGTGTAACTTTGACTCCTTCCCTTCCGCTTTATTCGCCGAATCGCGAGACATTAATTAGGCCCGCTTGAGTTCGCCAACTGTGTGGCCAATGTCAGCAATTGATCGACGTGGCTACTCCAGCTGAAATCACGGGCACGGCGCAATCCATTACTAGCGAGAGTTTCCGCCAGCTTGGGCGATGCTTGAATCTGAAGGATGCGCTCGGCAAGCTGCTCAGGAGAAAAACGAGGAAAGAAAAGAGCGGCATCGCCACAAATCTCGCGGTGAACCCGTAAATCAGATGCAACCAGGGGCAACCCGCCTGACATTGCCTCGATAAGGGGATGAGCAAATGATTCGGCGTACGCCGGCGACACATAAATATTGCAGGCTCGGTATAGATGATGAAGCGAACCATAGGGAATCGCGCCGAGTTCGACAATATTTTCTCCATCGTGGGAACGGTCCGCTACCGCCAAAGCGGAGTCGGTCCGATAAGAACCTGGATTCTTCTCGGGCTTTAGATGACAAGTTAAGAAAAGCTTCACCTTTCCTTTTAGACGGTGGTTCAGAATCGGCATGGCGCGAAAAAGCGTTTCGAAATTTCGATAGTAATTGTAGTGGCTTACAAAAAGCAGGCGTAGGCAGTCCCGTGCTTGTTCCAGTCTTCTACTGGCCTCTTCTGGCAGAATTCCGGTGCCGGGCGCGAAAGCCTCTCGATCGAAACCGTGGTGTAAGGCCAGCACTTTCCTACCACTCCACTGCTCCAGATCGTCAGCGAAGGCGCGGCTGGGAGCGACAGCAACTTCCGCGCGCCGAATGGAATGCTTCGCTATCCAGCCTTTGAATAAAGTATCGGCAAGCATGGAGTATTGACCGCGAGCCCGCAAATCACGCCTGAAGTCGGCAGACGTATAAAGCGAATTGCGTGATAACAGAATCTGCGGGACTGGCGAATTCCAAAGCGCAAAATTTCCGGCCGAGATCAAGACGTGCGCCCCACTTTGCCCAATCAACTTCGGCAGCAGTCTTTGCTCCCTGACGAATCGAGTCAGAGCTCCGGATGAATCTTCCATTTCAATGATTGCGAGGTTTTGGAGCGAAACAAATTCGCGAGCAAATTGTGGACTGAGCAAAACCGATGTATGGCAGTCGGAACGCCGCGCAAGGTGTGGAAGCACATTTCGCAGATACGTGAGACCGCCTCCGGCGCTCGCCGCAGCGCCATTCATGAACAGTCGAATCATTGATGAGAGACGGCAACCTGGTAATCGGCGGGCAAGCGTCGAGGACTTGCTAGAGCGGGGCGCTGTTTCGGAAAAGCGTCGATATCGGGAACCAGGTCAACAAGGATAAAAGCGCTCGCCCAGAAAAAAAAGGAGAGGTAGGATCCCACTGCAAACATCCAATCCTCGAAGCAAGCGTGAACGAAGCCTCCCAGCACTACCATTGCAAGTGGAATGGAATAATACCTGACTTCCGACGTCCACCTCATTAAGCGACAGACGCGCCAAACATTCCAGAGAGTTAGCCCCATAAGGGCAATAAATGGGAAGACTCCGACTAAACCGACCCATTCGGCTATGGTGATGTAGCTGCTCCCATGCTCGCGTGAGGTCTCGGCGCTGGAGTTGATTCTGCCGAAAGATAGGCCGGGGTCTACCCCGGTGGGGCTGGTTCCATAACCCGTTCCGAACCAGGGATGCTCTTTGATGGAATCGACGGATTTTTGCCAAGGGCCCATCCTCGATCCCAGCATGCCTTCCTCTTTGTGACCCTTGTAAAGAAAATCATCTTTGAAATCCGCCAGCTGTTGATCTAGCTTCTCCGGAGCCGTCACTCCTCCGATAGCGATGACGAAGAGGACGGCGGCGACAATCTTGACCAGCAACTTGTAACGATGCAGGCACAGGCAGAACGTCAAGGTGACTACGGAAACCGTGATCATGCCCGCACGAGACAGACTGAAACGGACGAGGTATGTGCAAACGAGCAACGCTGCCAGCCGACGAAGTTTTGTCACATCTCCGTCGCTGGTGATCCATCCCCATAAGAGCAGAGGAAACACGCCAATGCTCATAGCCGCGCCCAACGAGTTTGGGTTACCCCAAAACTGATTGCCAAGGGCAAGATAAGATATCGCCGAGAAATATGTTATGAGTTCTGCGCCCAAAAGCAGTGCCGGGAAAAAACGCTCTTCGCGCCCAAGGGCGGCCAAGCGCGCTCCCGTGGCGCAATAAGTCAGCAAAAGCCCCAGGCTTAGCGCCTTGAGCCCTGCCATCTGCACGTACTGTGAAACGCTGGCGGATACCACCGCTGTGAGAAAGCAACACGCAGCCACGAGATGGACGGTTTTAAATCTTTTGTGAGGCACGGACACCCACACCATTATTCCCGCACCTGCACCAGCAGCGAGAACAACCCAACGACCAAGCGCAGCCGCGCTCTGGAAAGGTAAGGAGACACCCGCCCAGATGAATGTGATCAAGATAAGGGCAAAGACTCGTTGGTTGTAGCTCCACAAGCACGTGACGATGATCTCAAGCCCTACGATGGCACTCAGAAACGACATGTCGCCAAAAGATTGGAGATGAAAGTACAGAAAATACAATCCGAGACTCAGCCCTAGTCCTATGGCGACCCACTGCCAGGGCTTCAGCATGCTCATCGCGTCACCGCAGTTAGAACGGCATCCGCGAAACCGGCTGCGCACGTGTCCGGAGAATAATTCTTGATCTTATTTAAACTTTGGAGACTCATGTCTTTTAACAACTGGGGTTGATTGAGCATGGAGGCGATGGCCCGGCTGAGCCGGTTGGCGTCGTTTGGCGGAATCACGAATCCGTTTTTTCCATCTTCCACCAAATCCGCTGCGCAGCCTGCCACTTCACTCACCAAAACCGGGAGGCCGCTAGCCATCGCCTCATTCACCACCAAGCCCCAAGGATCGCTGTGTGTGGGCAACACCAATATATCCGCCAAGGCATACACGGCGGGCAAATCCTCGCGGTGGAGGAAGCCGGTAAAAACTATTTTCCCGGGACTTATAACATCTGCAAGGGATTCGAGATCTGCTTTCGCTACGCCGTTGCCCGCGAAGACCAATCCCACCTGCGATCGAAGACTGCTGCATAATCTAGAGTAGGCCTCGAGCAGTTCGAAGACGCCCTTCTCGCGCACCAGACGTCCTACAAAAAGGATAAACCTTGCAGGCAGATTAAATTTCTCGCGAAAAGCCGCGCCATCGGCTCGAATCTTCGCGCCTTCCCTGGCATAAAAGTCGTTATCGACCGCATTTGGGGCGGTTACGATCCCGGCCGCTGGCGATCCGAGAGAAAGCAGATAGTCGAAAGAAGCTTTCCCCGGAACCACGAAACCGTCGCAATTCCGCAAAAAATATCCCTTCAAAGCCTCGATCCAAGGCCGTCGTGTGCGGGCGTCATGTTCGTTACTTTCTGTCCATAACAAAAATTTGACATGGTGGCGTTTGCACCAAACCAGCGCCTGCCAGAACGCCGGGTGGTTGTACCCGCCGCATATCACTGCGTCTGGCTTGAACCGGGCCATGGCGCGCGATAACCCGCAATTTAAAAGCAAATTTCCCTTGCCGACATGCCATCGCCACGACCTGAGCACATCATAGGAGAACCGGATCTCGTCAGAATAAACGCGCCATTCACGAATTGACGCATCCGTTTCACTCAAAAAAATCACGTGTAAATCAACGTCCTCGCGGCGCGCCAAGGCGTTGAATACCGGAATGCGATACGGCGCAATAATGTCCGTGACGATTACAACGCGACTCTTCATGGTGAAGGGTTTGCTGGGCGCACGGGGTAGGGTAATTTTATCGTAGAGCTTTGCAAACAAGTCGAGAAGTAGCCTGGATTGCTACTTATCTCAGGTTCAAGGCATCCAAATCTGCGAATTCGGTGCGAATTTGGTGCGATTCGGTGCAATTCGGAGCTCGAATTGATCATAAACCACGCGCAGCGCCGTGGCGGAGACTACAAAATGGCCTATCAGCCTATTGAGAATTACGGAATCATTGGCAACATGCGAACGGTTGCACTAGTCGGAATGAACGGCTCGATGGACTGGTATTGCTATCCTCACTTCGATTCGCCGAGCATCTTTGGTGCCGTGCTTGATGACAAGAAGGGCGGGCGCTTCCAAATTGCAGCCAAGGCTGACGGCGCCCGTCGCAAGCAGTATTACTTGCCTTCCACAAACGTTTTGGTCACCCGTTTCTTGCAGGAGGGTGGAATTGCCGAGCTAGAAGACTTCATGCCCGCCGGACTGCCCTCCGATTCGCCCTCCTATCATCATCTTTATCGTCGGGTACGATGCGTACGTGGAACGGTGCAGCTCTTTCTGCTCTGCCGTCCTGCGTTTGATTACGGGCGTCAATCACACCGGACGCAAGTTCAAAGCAACGGCGTAATTTTCGAATCAGCTGGATTAACGCTCGTGCTGTCGACCGCGGTCCCACTCAAGAGCGACGGGCAGGGCGGAGTTACTTCAGAGTTCACATTAAAAGAAGGAGAGTCCCGGGTTTTTATTATCAAAGATGTCGAGAAAGATCAGCGCGCCGTTGAATCGCTTTCCGTTCCTCCCTCTGAAGCCGAAGCCGCAGAACTTCTGCAAGACACGGTCACATTCTGGCAGCGCTGGCTTAGTGCCTGTACCTATCATGGCCGGTGGCGCGAGCAGGTGCAACGCTCCGCCCTTGCGCTAAAACTTCTGACCTTCGAACCGACGGGCGCAATTATTGCGGCGCCGACAACGAGCCTGCCCGAGGTGATTGGTGGATCGCGCAACTGGGATTACCGCTACACATGGATTCGCGACGCGGCTTTCACCGTATATGCGTTTCTGCGCATAGGGTTCAAAGATGAAGCTGCCGCATTCACGGGATGGATCGAAAACTACGCCGCTAAACATGTTCAGCCGGACACCGATGGTACTACCGTATTTACGATCGCTGGAGAGCCGAAGCTTCCCGAATACACGCTTGATCACTGGGAAGGCTATCGGGCGTCGGGGCCGGTGCGCGTCGGGAACGACGCAGTTACTCAATACCAGGGAGATATCTATGGCGAGTTAATGGACTCCTTCTATCTCTCGAATAAATATGTCAGCCCTACCTCCTACGATGTTTGGGTTAAAATCCGCCGCCGCCTCAACTGGATTTGCGAGAACTGGCACCGCCCGGACGCCGGCATCTGGGAAATGCGTAACCGGCAGGAGCACTTTGTCTTTTCAAAAGTAATGAACTGGGTCGCCCTTGATCGCGGGCTCAGGTTGGCGGAAAAGCGTGCCCTGCCCGCGCCCCGCGAGAAGTGGATGCTCGAGCGCGACAATATCTACGAAGAAGTGATGACGAAAGGATGGAACCCGAAACGAAACGCGTTTACGCAGTTCTACGGTAGCGAAGATCTCGACGCTTCTCTGCTCATCATGCCGCTCGTATTTTTCATGGCGCCAAGTGATCCGAGAATGCTCGGCACCATCGACGCGATTATGAAAAATCCGCGCGAGGGCGGGTTGTTGAGCGACAGCCTCGTCTACCGGTACCCCCCGCAGCCTCGCATCGATGGCCTTCCCGGCGAAGAAGGCACTTTCAACATGTGCTCCTTCTGGCTGGTAGAAGCGTTAACGCGCGCCAGCATGTCTGTTCCGGAGAAGCTGAACACGGCACGGCTTCTTTTCGAACGCGTGCTGGGCTATGCCAATCATCTTGGCCTCTACGCCGAGCAGACCGGCCCCCAAGGCGAAGCCTTGGGAAATTTTCCCCAGGCATTTACTCACCTTGGCTTGATCAGCGCTGCTTTTAATTTGGATCGCATGCTGGGGAATCAAGTGTAGTTCGTCCATTAAATAAACTTTTATCGCTGGTGGACTACCCTAGCCGTGCTGATAACGTCGAGGATTACTTAAAGTGCCGTAGAACTCTATCTGGATTGGCGGCGGATGAATGAGTGCTTAGATCGCTCAACCCAGACGCGGAAGAGCACCATCATGTTGTACCGTCCTTGTACGCGGCATCACTGGGGCGCGGTTAGAATAAATCTCAGAGGAGAAAAGCGCGGACATATGTCGAAAGTTCGAGCAGCGGGATTCGGTGTTTCATTGGATGGTTTCAGCGCGGGAACGGAGCAAAGCCTGAATGATCCTCTGGGCAAACGCGGCCCCGAGATCTTCCAGTGGTTCTTTCACACAAAAACATTTTGCGCCATGCATGGGCAGGAAGGTGGATCTGTCGATGTCGACGACGAGTTTGCCCGGCAAGCCATGTCGAACTTTGGCGCCTTCATCCTCGGCCGCAATATGTTCGGTCCGGTGCGCGGCCCCTGGCCGGACCTCTCATGGAAGGGGTGGTGG
>JANYKL010000120.1 GCA_025361625.1 Acidobacteriaceae bacterium | reverse complement strand
CACTGTCGCTGAGCAGGGGCTGTTCTAAGCGCAACAAATTTTAACACGTCCAGCCTCCCCTATTTCGCCCCGTGTAATGTTGTAAGGTTACGAGACAGACCCGATATAATTCTTGCCCACTTCTTTTCTTTTGGAGAAACTAGATGAGAATTTTCGTAGTGCTTTTACTCGCAAGCTTGATGATTTCATTTGCGGTGGCCCAGCAGGAGCAATCTCAGGAGAAATCGCCCGATAATACAAAGCCCGCTTCTACCAAGAAAGAAAAGAACCGAAAAGAATCTTCATCTTCCACCCCAGACAAGCCGTTCGCCGAGACCGAGAAGCCGAGCGAGCCACCCAAGTCCCCATCGCTTGACGCCTCCGACAAAGAAAATAAGGACGAACACTTCGACATCTCTGAGATCGCTCCAATCGTGACGCATCATCAGCTCGCGCTGAACGGTAAGACGATGAGCTATACCGCCACTACGGGTAGACTGCCCATCAAGCGAGGCGATGGAAAGATCGAGGCGGAAATGTTCTTCGTCGCCTATACCGCCGACGGACAGGATAGCGCCCGCCGTCCCCTGACCTTCGCCTTCAACGGAGGCCCCGGTTCGGCATCGGTCTGGTTACACATGGGAGCACTCGGGCCGAAGCGCGTTGTGATGCAGGCGAACGGATTCATGCCTGCTGCCCCCTACCGCTTGGAAGAAAATCCAGACTCTCTGCTCGATCGCAGCGACATCGTCATGGTGGACGCTATGGCGACCGGCTACTCACGCGCCGCAAACGCCGAACTCACCAAGAAGTTTTTAGGATTGAAAGGGGATGTCCAGGCATTCGGAGAATTCATCCGGCTGTATCTCTCACGCTACGATCGCTGGGGTTCTCCTCTTTTTCTGCTCGGAGAAAGTTATGGTACGACACGCGCAGCAGGCATCGCGGGGTATTTGGCGGATCACGGAATCGCGTTCAACGGAATCACGCTGCTATCGATGGCAGTGGATTTTCAGACGCTCGAATGGAGCCATTCGAACGACCAACCGTACTTCCTGCTGGTGCCGACCTTCAACATGATTGCCGCCTACCATCACAAACTCGCGTCAGATGTCTCGCAGAATATGGATAAGACCCGTGACGAAGTCGTGCGCTGGTCGCTAAACGATTACGCGATGGCTCTCGGCAAGGGGGACGCTCTTACGCCCGACGAGCGTAAGAAAATCGTTGAACAGCTCTCACGTTATTTGGGATTGCGCCCCGAGGTTATTGAAGCGAACGATCTGCGCATCGATGTTCCGACTTTCACGAAGGAATTGCTGCTCGACCAAAAATTAGTAGTTGGACGACTGGACGGCCGCTTCAGCAGCCCTAGTCCCGGCGAGGATAATTTTTACGATCCGACTAGTTCGGCGATTTTGCCGCCATACACGTCTGCCTTCAACAACTACCTGCGCACCGAACTCAACTACAAATCAGATATGCCGTACCGAGTCTTCGCTTATGACGAACCCGGCTTCCAGAACTGGGAGTGGGGCAACGCCGAGCAGGGGTTCCCTTCGACCGCCGGTGGATTGCGTTCGGCGATGGTGAAGAATCCATATATGAAAGTGCTCGTCATGGAGGGCTACTATGACCTCGCCACTCCGTTCGCGGCAGCGAATTGGACCATGGATCATTTGAATCTTGGAGAGCAGCTTCGGCAGAACGTTTCGTATGCGACGTATAAATCGGGGCACATGGTTTATGTCGACCGCGCGGAACACGACAAGATGAAGAAGGACTTAGTGGATTTCATGCAGAAGTGTTTGAAGTAGCTCCATTGCGCTAGAACGGGTAAGGGCGGGCGCACTTCCTCAGACTTCGCCCGACGCCGCCGCCATTGCCTTGGTTCCTTAGCGGACACCCATGGCGTGGCGGTAGGCTACGACATTTTTGTTGTGCTCTTCCAGGTTGCGCGCGAAGCGGTGGTGGCCGGTGCTGCCATCCGCCACGAAGTATAGATAATCCGTGGTTTGTGGATGAAGCGCCGCTTCCAACGCGGATTTCCCCGGATTACCGATAGGGCCGGGAGGCAATCCAGGGAAGCGGTAGGTATTGTAAGGAGAGTTGTACTCCAAATCGTTGTGATGAATCCCGCCCTGGTAGCGCCCTTCAAGTTCCTCGGCGTAGATCACGCTCGGGTCAGCCTGCAGCGGGATGTGGTGAGCCAGGCGATTGAAGTAGACTCCAGCTACTAGCGGCCGTTCTTCCGGCGCCGCTGTTTCTTTCTCCACGATCGATGCCATGGTCACGACTTTATTGAGGTCTGAGTCGGGAGTCGACACTAAGCCAATTTGCTGAGCAGTCAGGCGGAACTGATGAACCATCGCCGCCGCCATCTCAATCCGCGTTTGAGTCCGGGTGAATTCGTAAGTATTCGGGAAGAGATAGCCCTCGAGCGATTTCGGTTGCGGTGCCAAGTCTGAAATGAGTTGTAGCTGCGTTTGAAAAATTTTCAAAAAGTCCAGTCTCGATCCCAGTCCTGCGTCCTCCATCGCCTTGGCGATGTCGAACATGGTGTAACCCTCGGGAATAGTGACGACATGAAAATAGATGTCCCCCCGCGCAATGCGACGGTAAACCTGCGGCATGCGGGCTTCGTGGTCAAAGCGGTATTCTCCCGCCTTGAGCGTAAGTTTTGGATGAACCGCCTGAAAAACACGAAATGCCAGCGCGCTGCGGATAACTCCAGCCTTCTTAAGTTCTAGCGCAATGCGGTGAGTAGAAAATCCGGGACGCAAAAGTAAAGATGTGTCTGCTGGAGGCGTGACCGGAACGTAGAGTTGCCAGGCAACCCAGCCGCCGACCGCGAGAAGAGCGACTAAGAATAACGTAAACAAAGTGCGCAAGCTTCTAGTGTAGAGGGTTTTCGAATCGCCAGAAAGTGACCGAGGAGCAAAGCTTGGTGCGCTCTATTGCTTATTTAGGCTCGGGCGTTTATTCGCCAAGCCAATCCGCGTAAGGCTTCATCGAGTCGACATGGTCGAAGATAATTTTGATTGCCCCGGTAATCGGGATGGCCAAAACCAATCCAATTGTACCCCAGACCGCTCCCCAGAAAAGCAGCGCTATCGTGACCGCCAGCGGATTGATCCGCAACCGGCTGCCCAGCAGCTTTGGGTACAGGACGTTCAACGCGAGAAGGTGCATGCCCACTACGCAAATTACGACGATGAGCAGGTCTCCGGTTTCGAGTTGTCCAAAACCAACGAGGATCGGCGGACCCATCGCCAGAACGATTCCGAGATAGGGAACGAGGCTGAGGAAGCCACTCAAAAATCCTACGAAATAAAAAAATGGGACGTGCAGCAGTCCGAAAATCCCGACGCTTAGAGCAGAGATCAGTAGCCCGATGAGGATATTGCCCACGATAAAGCTCTGCAGCATCTTGCCAATCAACCCCAGGGTGACGAAAGCGGTATGACGATGTTCCAGCGGGAAAAGCATGACTGTCGCTGAGCGCGCATGGCTTTGCCACGTCAGCAGAAAATAGGCCAGGAAAGGGATGAAAGACGCGGCCAAAACACCGTCCGTGAAGGTGCCCGCTCCGTGGGTTAGAAAGTCAGACCAACTTTGCACCTGCCGGACCTGAATCACGTTTGACGACTCGGGCTCGGCGACGACGTCTCGCGTCTTTTGAATCTTTTCCGCGTCCTGCTCGAAGGGCTGAATGAGGGAACGAATCTTTTGAGAATACTTCGGGAGATTATCGGCAAAGACAACAGCCTGCTTGTAGGAGGCGACGCTGATCCCGTATACCAACGCAAGCAGCGCCACCACCGCAACCAGTGCGGCCGCTGCCCGCGGAACGTTTATGTATTCGAGCGCCTCTACTACAGGAGAAAGTGTGAAGCTGAGAAGCACGGCAAAGAACAGTACCGCGAGCACAGGCTCGCCGTAGTAGGCGAACATTGCGATCAGGCCGACGCCGAGCAAGGTCAGGGACCAATGATGTTCGATTCGGGTTTGTGTCGCCGGTTCCATAATTCGGCCGCAGCGGAAGTCTCCTCCCACCGGGCTGGGCAACAATTCTGCCCTACCTCGATAGAGCCGTCTATAATTAAACGATGCCGGCGCTTGGAAATCCCGCTCATCCCTATCCCGCTCATCCCCGGATTCTTGCTCTTGACGTGGGATCGAGGCGCATTGGCGTGGCGGTTTCGGACCCACTCGGCATCACTGCTCAAGGGCTGGACACGATCCAACGCCAGAACAAGCGTCGCGATCTGGCTGCTCTGGCTGCGGTCTTGAAGCAATATGAAGTAAAAGAAATTGTGGTTGGGCTGCCCCTGCGGCTCAGCGGTGAAGAAGGTACACAGTCCGAGAAAATGCGGTCCTTTGCCGCGGAAATAAAATCTTATTTCAAGCTACCCGTTCATCTCTGGGACGAGCGCTGGACTTCGACCGAAGCAAACCGGCTGTTGCGGGAAACGGATCTTTCTATAAAGAAGCGAGGACAGGCTGTAGACCGGATGGCGGCGATCTTAATTTTGCAATCCTGGATGCAGGCACGCCATGGAGCGGCAATCCTGGATGCAGGCACGCCATGGAGCGGCAAGCCTGGATGAAGCAACCAGCCACGAGAACCAGGACCTTTGAAGAGATGGTTGCCTAGGAAGCGAGTTCTGTCAGTTCCGGAAAACGAAGATTGGCCTTGATCAGAGCCTTGTCCAAAGACTCTTCAATTTCACTTTCGGGGGAGTTGCGCGAAATCGCAATCTCGCTCACCAGTAAGTAGCGGGCGCGCTCCAGCATCTTTTTTTCGCGGAAAGAAAGCGATTTTTCCTGCGCCAAGACTAAGAGGCCCTTCAGTACAGCCGCCACATCCGAAAGTGAACCGCTGCGCATGCGGTCGGAGTTTTCCTTAAAACGGTCCTTCCAATCCGCGGAATTGATGCACTCCCCCGAAGATAGATACTCCACGATTTTCTGAATCTCGCCGTTGCGAACCACGGGGCGCATGCCCACGTTTTCGGCGTTGGCGAATGGAATCATCACTTTGAGGCTGCTCGCCGCAATTTTGAGCAGGTAAAACCTTTCGACCGTAGTCCCGGTCGTGCGGCTGCTGATCTGTTCAATAATGCCGACGCCGTGATTAGGGTAAACGACCTTGTCACCGATGTGGAAAACTTGGCTGCCGTTCATGAAGTGAGGGCCCTCGCCCGAGGGTGCAGGAATCCATTCTTAGTCTACTGGACCCTGGTGCCAAAGGCAACGAGAAACAAGGGAGGCTGAGCGACTGCAACTGCACTTAAGTCTTTCTGGTCAAAGCGGTTGGCGAGGCATGAAACAAGATTGGCCGGGCAGCATTATCCGGGTCGCCAGAGGGAGTTATAATTCAGACGCATGACGGAAGAAATCAAAAAGAAGCTGCGGGACGAATTGAACACGCTGGAACACGAACTGGCCTTCGATATTCCTCGAGAACTAAAAAAGGCAGCTGCTCTGGGCGACCTCAGCGAAAACGCCGAATATCACACCGCCAAGCAGCGGCAGGAATATCTTAAGGCTCGCGTGCGTCAACTCGGCCAGCGGCTTGCCGATCTTTCCCTTGTAAACATGAATAATATTCCCAAGGATAAGGTCGGCTTGGGTTCGTTCGTCACGGTTTTCGACTCCACGAAAAATGAAGAGATGAAATATGAACTCGTGGCAAGCGACCAGTCGGACGTAGCCGCGGGAAGAATCTCGACCACCTCGCCGATCGGTCGCGCCTTACTCAATAAAAAGGTTGGCGACGCCGCTACCGTAGTGACTCCGGGGGGCAGCCGGGAGATGGAGATTTTGAAACTTACCACTATGCATGACATTGCCGAAGAGGCCAAAGCCGAGTCCGCATTGCAGCTAAAATCAGCAGTGCAACTCAAATCAAACGCAAAGTGACTGATCACAAAAAAATAAGTTGGACGAGGGGGGTGGGGCGGGCCTGCGGAGTATTGCTGGATGCAATCGTCCGCCTGCTTGCGCTTTCGCACATCAATCCCAATGTTCTTACCGTGATGGGATTGGTCGTTAACACCTACGCCGCCTTCTTATTTGGTTACGCGAACGGCGAGAACCAGCGCCGCATGTTCTTCTACGCCGGACTCGTCATTATCGGCTCAGGATTTTTCGATCTCGTTGACGGGCGAGTGGCCCGCCTTTCAAACCAAGTAACGCGTTTCGGAGGGTTCTTTGATTCGGTCGTTGACCGCTACAGCGACGCGTCGCTCTTTTTTGGGTTGCTTGTCTATTACTCGCGCGGCAACCGTTTCTTCTATGTTGTGCTGACCGCGCTCGTCATGATCAGCACCATCATGGTAAGTTATGCCCGTGCGCGTGCTGAGTCGCTCATAGGAACGTGCCGCGTGGGATTCATGGAACGCCCGGAACGCCTGGTTCTACTCATTATCGGAGCCCTGTTCAACGTAATGGCTCCGGCACTTTGGGTGATCGCAGTCTTGTCAACGATCACCGTCATCCATCGCATCATTTATACCTGGCAGCGCACTTCTGAGTTGGATGTGCGCGCCAGGGCCGCCTAGTTTCGTCTTGTCAGGGATCGGGACTCGGCTCACTGCGGGGCGGGGTGAGTCCGTCCCACCCTGCTAGACTAAATCCGCAACTTCACCCAAGGATCACAAGTGCCAATCAACCCCGTGCTGGTCGTTCATGGCGGCGCCTGGGACATTCCCGACGACATGGTCGAGGCACATCTTAAGGGCGTTCGCAATGCCGCGACTTCCGGGTGGCGCGTACTTGGACGCGGAGGCTCAGCGCTCGATGCTGTCGAAGAAGCTGTAGTCGTGCTCGAAGACGACGAAACGTTCGACGCCGGGCGCGGTAGTTTTCTTAACCGCGATGGCAAAGTTCAGCTCGACGCTTTCATCATGGACGGCGCAACCTTGCGCGGCGGTGGAGTTGGCTGTGTCGAGCGTTTACGGAATCCCGTCAGGGCGGCGCGCAAAATTCTCAGCGATAGTCCTCATGTGTATTTTGTCGCTGAAGGGGCGGAGCGATTTGCCGAGGCTCACGGCATAACTCTATGTCGCAATGAAGATTTGGTGACGCCGAAAGAAATCGAACGGCTGAAGGCGTACCAGGCTCAATATGCGGGGGACGGCAACGGTAAGGATCTGTTCGCTCCCTCGGGGTCGCGTGAAATGCTCTCGCACGACACCGTCGGCGCGGTTGCTCTCGATAGCCAGGGCAACATTGCCGCTTCAACCTCGACCGGGGGCACGCTCAACAAAGCTCCAGGGCGACTCGGAGATTCGTCCCTCATCGGTTGTGGATGCTATGCGGATAACCTAAGCGCAGCCGCTTCCACCACCGGATGGGGCGAACCGATCATGAAATTAGTGCTCGCAAAATGGGCTGCCGACCGTGTGCAGTCCGGCAGCCTGCCAGAGTGGATCGCGCAAGAAGCGATGAATTATTTGAAGCAAAGGCTCGACGGCAACGGTGGAATCATTCTGCTCGACGCCAAAGGGCGCTTCGGAATCGCCCACAACACGCCGCGCATGGCTTGGGCGATTCAGACATCGGGAAAGCAGGAAGCCGGAATCCAGCGCGATGTGAAATAAGTCTTTCCCTTCAGTATCGGATTTTACGCCGTCGCCGAAGGAGAATTTCTAGAACTCCACATGCACTCGAAACGTCGGCACGACGATAGGCCCGCGATCTCGGTTATAGCCCGGATTGTTGATGTGCTGCACGCCGGGCGCGAGATAAATTCCGCGCCAGATGTGAGCCGTGTAATAAGCCTCCACGATATTTTCTCGCCGGTAACTTAGTCCCGAGTCGCCGAGTAGAAAACCTTGCCCTCCCAAAGCCAGATAGACCTGATGGTCTCTCTTAATGCCATTCGACACGAAAGCCGTTCCGGCTCGGTCTCTTTTGCGATGCCACAGCGCGCCGTTCACCCCGACGCCTTCGTCGAAGGTCGAATCGACTTCCGTATAAGCGAACGATTCTGTTTTGCCGTCATCCCAGCCCCATCGCGCAAAAGCAGTGAAGTTACGTGAAAGATTTTGTTCGACGTTAACTCCAAATCCATACTTACGCGTGATCTGCCACGGATGATTCGTGATATCCGGAATCGGACGAATTCCCGCTGCGACTTGCGTGTTCGCGTGGCGGTACACACCCATGTTTGCGTGATTGATGTATGCCAGTAGCCGGATGACACCGGATTTCTTGGGCAGCAACCCGTGGCGCAACTCATACTCCCAGTTTTCAGAATGAACTTGCCACGGCCGCCAGACGAGGTCCGTCCCGTTCGCCACTTTCGGCATGAGCCCTTCGGCGAAGCGGAGTCCCCAGTTGCGATCTTCGTAGTCAGCTACAAGACCGACGGTATAGCCGCGCGTGTCGGCAGGGTAATCCCACGCGCCGTTGTCGTCGACCGTCCAGTTCAAAAATTGAAAATGGGTGTCAGTGCCAACGGAGCTGGCGTCAAAAAAATCAGGCATGCTGAACTTTCCGAAACGAATTTCAAGGCGGCGTCGCGGCAAATCATCAAAAAGGGAGACATAGCTGCGGTGATTTTCGACTCTGTCTTTGCTGAGCGCAAAAACTTTGTGGATCATGCCACGACCAAGATACGGCGCCTTGCTGAGCGAAGGATTGCGAACAATATCGAGATCCGTATTGCCCGCAAGCCCGAAGCCCTCGGTTAGAGCTGCGCCTCCAGCCTCTTCGATATCGACCAACAACTCGGTGGAGGCATTCAATCGCACGCCCGTGTAGAGCGTGAGTACTCGCGAGGTGGCTTTCTCGTAATTCGGGCTGAGGCTATGCGGCCCACTGTAATCCGCGTGAAAACCAGGATGAATCTGAAAGACGAAGTTTGCCTGGCCTGAAAGCCAGTAGCGCAAGTTCTTGAAGTGCGGAAACATCGTCTCCGGGTCGGCCGCGCCACTTTCCTCGGGTTCATTCTCCGAACCCGCTGCGGTTTTCGTGGCAGGGTCACCAGGCGCTTGTGCCCAAATCAAATCAGTTTGCGACGCCACGAAGAGCAGCAGAAAAGTCGCGAAAAAGAGGGGCCCGCGTGCAGCCGACATCTGGGTTTGTCTTCTCACGGGCTTGGACCCCGGCGAACACATTACGCTGAATTGCTCCTCGGCTTATTCTATAGGGTACATACTATAGGGGGGTATACTATCCGTTTCGGAGAACGCATGCATACCGTCGAAGAAAAACCCAAACTTATTCTTCGGATCAAGCGGATAAGAGGGCAAATCGCCGCCATCGAGCGAGCGCTCGAAGCGGACCAGGACTGCTCCGACGTTTTGCAACTGATCACCGCGGCGCGCGGCGCGATGAATGGATTAATGGCTGAATTGCTCGAAGGTCACATTCGTTTTCACGTCGTGAATCCCAAACGTTTAAATTCCGAGCAAGCCTTGGCCACCGATGAATTGGTCGAAATCGTGCGATCCTATCTCAAGTAAAAGAGGCCGACACAAAAAAAGGACGGTCACGGAGCCCCCCCTGGCGATCCCCGACAGACCTTCCCAGTACGAAGGTTACTATTGCTAAGATAAGCGCATGAGGCTGCAGAATTGTTGTAACCCGGTAAATGTCGGATGAATTCGAATTGCCTCCGAAACCCGTTGCCTCTGCTGAATTTAAAAAAGATCCGCGTTATGCGCGGAGAAACAATTGTCCTCGACCAGATAGATCTTCGAATCAATCTCCACGAACACGTCGCGGTCCTCGGTCCGAATGGTTGCGGGAAATCTACGCTTATAAAAACCATTACCCGTGAATGTTATCCGCTGGTGCAAGACGGATCGAGCATGGAAATCCTTGGCCAGAATAACTGGAACGTCTTCGAACTACGTTCGCTCATGGGAATTGTGTCGAACGACCTGATGGCCTCATGCACAGGCGAGGCCAGCGGACTCGATGTGGTGCTTTCTGGTTTCTTCAGCAGCACCCGAATTTTCCCCAACCACACAATTGATCCGGAGCTTAAAGAATTGGCGGAGCGAGCGCTATCCGGTTTGGGTGTATCTCATTTGGCAGGGCGCCCGGTAGAAGCCATGTCGTCGGGAGAAGCCAAGCGCGTCTTAATCGCGCGAGCGCTCGTGCACACGCCGAAGGCGCTGCTTTTTGATGAGCCCAGTAACTCTCTTGATATCCGCGCCCAGCATGAACTTCGCGAGACCATGCGCAATTTGGCAAACTCAGGAATCGGCATCGTCCTCGTTACCCACGAACTCCAGGACATCGTGCCTGAGATCGAACGCGTCGTGCTGATGTCGAGGGGCCGAATCATAGCCGACGGCAAGAAAGAAGAGGTTTTGCAAACGAGGCGACTGAGCGACCTGTTTGGCTTGAATCTTGAACTAGGAAAGCGCGGCGGCTATTACCACATTTATTAGGCACAGGTAGGCCGGGCGGGCCGCCGGCGCGAAGCGCACCGCGCAGAACAATGGATTTTTAATCTGTCTAAAGAGTAATGATGCGAAATCGCGTCACCGAAATTGCTCTGATTGCCGAAGAGATACCGCGCTACAATTTTAAGCCGCGGTTGCGATCGGTCGACGAGGTTAACTTTCGTAGAAATGGAAATTAATGTCGCGAAGCATTGAACAATCCCGCAAGCTTCAACAACGCGCTGAAAAATTAATCCCCGGGGGTGTCAACTCTCCCGTTCGCGCCTTCCGCAGCGTTGGAGCGGATCCGCTTTACATCGCCCACGGCCAAGGCTCCCATATCTGGGACGCCGACGGCAACGAATATATCGACTACATCGGCTCGTGGGGGCCGCTTATCTTAGGGCACGCCGCTTCTACAGTAATCGACGCAATCATCGAAGCGGCCCGCAAGGGGACGAGCTTCGGAGCCTCCATCCCCGCCGAAGCAGATCTGGCCGAACTGGTCATCTCCGCTTTCCCGCACATGGAAAAAATACGCTTCGTCAGTTCGGGCACGGAAGCGACCATGTCGGCCATCCGTCTCGCTCGTGGTTACACGAAGCGCAAGTACATTGTGAAGTTCGAGGGCTGCTACCACGGACACTCCGATGCACTGCTGGTGAAGGCGGGCTCGGGCGTTGCGACGCTGGGCATCCCCGGCTCGGCGGGAGTTCCCGAGGAATTTACGCAGTTGACGCTTGCGCTTCCCTACAACGACATCTGCGCCCTCGACGCGGCATTTGAAAGATTCAAGCACCAGATTGCATGCGTGATCGTCGAGCCGGTCGTCGGCAACATGGGATGCGTGCCTCCCGCTCGCGGATATCTTGAAGCCCTGCGCGCCATTACGAAGAATGAAAAAACCCTGCTGATTTTCGACGAGGTTATGACCGGATTCCGGCTCGCCTATGGCGGAGCGCAGGAACTCTACGGCATAGAGCCCGACCTCACCACCATGGGCAAAATTATTGGCGGAGGCCTGCCCGTCGGCGGGTATGGCGGTCCGACGGAAATCATGGACCTGATCGCCCCACTCGGCCCCGTCTATCAGGCTGGCACACTATCCGGAAACCCGTTAGCAATGGCTGCCGGATGCGCGACGCTGAGCTACCTCCGCGAGCATAAAGGAATTTATGCGAATCTCGACAAACTGGCGGGCGAAGTGGTCGCCGGAGTCGCAGCCGCTGCGAAAGATGCCGGCGTCACCATCTGCCACAACCGTGTCAGCTCGATGTTTACCTGGTTCTTCACCCAAGGTCCGGTCACTGATTGGGATTCCGCAGCCAAGTGCGACACACAAGCCTTTGGACGTTTCTTCCGCGCGATGTTGGACGGTGGCGTATATCTGCCGCCATCACAATTTGAAGCGGCATTCATAGGAGCGGCGCACACCGAGCACGATGTGCAGCAGACAATTGCGGCGGCGAAGCAGGCGTTCGCTGTGGCGGCTGTGTAGTAAAAAACTTGAGGGGCGCCCTACGCTAACGTCGCGCTTTTGCGCGTTCAACTTTCTGTTTTTTTCTGGAAGCTAAAATCATTTCATCGATCGTCACGAAGTTTGATCCCTGATCGAGATAGCGGTGAATCAGGTTCTCCGTCGCAACCACTGTTTGAGCGCGATCGGCGCCCTGGTCGCGATGTCCGCCATCGTGCAGCAAGATGACATCACCGCCGCGCATTTGACCCGCGACCCTTTGCGCGATCACGCCGGCGGGCCGCGCGTTCCAGTCGTATCCAGTAACGTTCCACATTACGGTTTGCAAACCAAGCTGGCGGGCGACCCGCAATGTTGCCGGGCGCCTTCCTCCGAATGGAGGACGAAAGAGATTCGAATGGTCGCCGATCGCATCTTGCAAAGCCTGCTGACAGTCGAGAAGTTGAGCGCGCGTCTCGGCCGCGGATTTGAAGGTGAGCAGAGGATGATTGAAAGTGTGATTGCCGACGGTGTGGCCGGCTTGCGCCACGGCGAGGGCAATGTCGGGGCGCTCGTGCACGAAGCGTCCGATCATAAAGAAGGTCGCGCGAACATTATTTTTGGCCAGAACGTCGAGCAGGTGGAGCGTGTGCGGGTCGTTGGGACCGTCGTCGTAAGTGAGCGCGACTTGCTTACTGCCTCGAATGCCCCGAGCGAAGGTCGGACCGTACCATCGTCCTGTGGGCGACATCGATTGATAGCCTGCCGTCGCAGCGACCGCGGCGGTCAGTCCGGCAAGTCTTGCAAACATTCGGAGATTGTAAATGCAGGGTAACTGAACCGCTGCGGACGTCGAACTTGCAACTGTAAAAGCTCGCTTTTTGCAGCGCCGGCGGCTTGTGAGAGGCTGGCCGGACTATGCTGAAGCGGCAACCTACAGTTTTGCGACGTTGCGTGTTCGGCTGAACCCATATATTCTGCTTCCCAGTTTCTTCTCGACAAACTGATCACTACTATCCCATGGCCAAGCTTTTCGAACTTCCCCGTTACATTGCGGTTGAAGGCCCCATACGAGTGGGAAAGAGCACGCTGGCGCGGGTTCTAGGCGAGCGACTTGCGGCGCAGCGCGTCATCGAACCTGAAGATAATCCGTTCTTGCAATCATTTTATGAGGGCGAGCGGGGCGCCGGGTTTCAGACGCAATTGGCCTTCCTGATTCGACGGTTCGAGCAGTTGCGCGCGCTCGATCTGGGCGCAACTTCAAATAAAACCGTGGTTTCGGACTATATATTCGAAAAAGATAAATTATTTGCCTGCCTGAACCTCAACGATCAGGAGTTGGACATCTATAATCGATACTTCAACTACTTTCGCGAGCAGGTGCCGACGCCCGACCTTGTGATTTATTTGCAGGCGACGCCGGAGGTACTGAAGAAAAGGTTGAAGAAGAAAAACGCCGCCGGGGAAAAGGCGATCAGCGAAGATTACTTGATGGAAGTTGTGAAGGCTTACGAACACTTTTTCTTTCACTACACGCAGTCGGACCTGTTGATCGTGAATACTTCTGAGATCGATTTTGTCGATCGCAATGAAGACTTGCAGGAGCTGCTGAAAAAAGTTTCCGCCCCGATCAAGGGTACGCAGTACTTCTTGCCGCTCGGTGGCGAAAACGCGGCAACCGCGTAGCATCAGCTACTGGCGCTGGCAACCAGCGCAGCAAACGACCAGCGCTGAGCATTTCTTGAATTTACGAATTCAGGGCAGGCGTCCCGAACCGCCGATTCGTCGAGGAGCAATATGGCTCAAAATCATTACGTCAGTAAAGCCAAGAGGCGCCCCAAAAGCGGCAAGCGTAAAAATGTCGCTGCAAAAACCATGGCGGCATTGCGAAAACGCGAAGCAGCGGAAAAGAAGTAACGCGACAGTGGTTCGCGCGGCTTTTCTCGGTTGCGCAGTTTTTGGCGACGACCCGCGAAGTTAACTCTGTAATTTCCCCGCTGCATTCAGTGATATCTCCGAGTGAAACTGCAAGTGAGCAGAATGCTACGTCCCGCCTTCGGCCTCGGCTCTCGTTGGTTGCGGCTTATCGCCCTTCTGACGGCCATGCAGTGTTGTACCATCGTCGCGGCGGCACAGTCCCCCGCAACCGGCCTCGCCCCAATTCGTCATTACATCGCGGCTGGATGGGACAATCTCACCCGCTCTATGGCGGACTGCGCGTCCGTGGTTGACCCCAAGATGAAAGACGCTCCGGTGTTGTATGTGCCAGCCGGATTTATCATCCCCGCGGCGGTCGAGAAACTCCACACTGCGTGCAATGTGGCCGTCGAGCACCTGCCTGCCTCAATTCATCAGGTCGGTGAGTTCGACTTCAAGTCAATTCAGCGACATGGATTGCTTTATCTTCCAAACAAATACGTCGTCCCTGGCGGCCGCTTCAACGAAATGTATGGTTGGGACAGCTATTTCATCATCGTCGGTCTGTTGCGCGATGGACGCACTGATTTAGCGCGCGGCATGGTTGAGAATTTCTTTTTTGAGATTGAGAACTACGGGTCCGTCCTCAACGCCAATCGCACCTACTACTTGACGCGTGCACAACCGCCTTTTCTGAGCTCAATGGTCTTGGCAGTTTACGAAGCAGAAAAGCGCGCGGGCCACTCCGACACCAAGTGGTTGGCGAACGCTTACCCATTTCTTGAAAAAGATTATTCGATGTGGACTCGCGAGCCGCATCTTGCGGGCTCAACTGGCCTCGCTCGCTACTACGATTTCGGGGAAGGTCCCCCGCCCGAAGGCCTGCAAGATGAGAGCGGTTTCTACCGCAAGGTAGTGAGCTATTTTATGGTTCACCCGGAGCAGGCCGATCATTACCTGGTGGAGCACGAAGCCGGCAAAGCCCCGTCCACGCTCGGGTCGAACTACGCCATTACCGTCTGCGATCTATCCAACACTATGGCGGACGGCAAGTGCGAACCCGCGCATGAGGTTGGCCTCAGCGAAGGTTATTACAAGGGCGACCGATCTATGCGTGAGTCGGGGTTCGACATCTCGTTTCGCTTTGGAGCCTATGGGGCGGCTACCCATCACTACGCTCCGGTCTGTTTGAACAGCTTGCTCTACAAGACTGAAAAAGACATGGCAGAAATTAGCGAGTTGCTTGCGAAAAAGTCTGAGGCGGCGGCATGGAAGGCGCGCGGCGAAACGCGCAGTAAGAATATGCAGCAATATCTCTGGGACGGCGAGCGTGGCTTCTTCTTCGACTACGACTTCACCTCCGGAAAGCGTTCTGACTACCGCTATGTGACCACTTACTACCCGCTGTGGGCGGGGTTGGCTACTCCGGAACAAGCGAAGGCGCTGGAGAAAAATCTTCATGTGTTTGAACAGCCGGGCGGCTTGGATATGAGTCCTGAAGAGTCTGGTGCGCAGTGGGATTATCCCTACGGATGGCCGCCGGTCGAAATGCTATCCATTCAAGGTTTGCGACGCTATGGTTTTAACGATGATGCTGACCGCGTGTCATCCAAGTTTCTTTCGACAGTGCTCGAGAATTTCAAGCGCGACGGCACGATTCGCGAGAAATATAACGTCGTGACCCGGTCGTCCGAATCGCCTGTTCGAGTCGGATATCAGGCTAATGTGATCGGTTTTGGCTGGACCAACGGCGCTTTTCTTGAGCTGTTACAAGCGCTGCCCAAGGCAGAAGTTGAGCGACTGGCTCAGTCAGCAGAGTCCCCACCTCCCTTGCCATCGAAGTAAATTTTGCAAACGCTAGGGGCGAGCATCTTGCCTGGCACGAAGTTGCTCCACGCTTCCCCTCGCCTCAAGTCGTCAAGTCGACTTCAGCTATTACGTTTCCGACTAAGAATATATCGATCCGATGTACGGAACGCTGGCTGACTTTGACCAGATGATTGCCGAAGGCAAGAAGCAGAACGTCCGGATTAATTTCGACTTTGTTCCACTGCGTTCGCGGTCACGACCTAAATCATGGCCCGGCTCGCCGAGAAGAAGATTGCTCAAACGCTGGTCAGATAAAAAATCGCAGGAAAGCCACATTCGGTTCCCTGCGACGACTCTGAGAGTTTCAAATCCAAATCTGCACTACTGAGGATTCTGAGCAGGGCCTTGCGTTGAGTCTGAGTCCGTAGCTGTGCCTCCACCAATCTGGCCACCGATAACCTCGCCCGAAACCACCACTTCTACCCTGCGATTCTGCTGCCGCCCGGCAGCAGTCGAATTTGACGCGATGGGCTGCGTCTTACCGAAACCCATAGTCGTGACGGAAGCCAGCGGAAGGCCTTGCTGCACGAGATAATCCCGCGTTGCGGCGGCGCGCTTTTCAGAGAGTTCCTGATTGTAGGCATCTGAACCCACGCTATCGGTGTGGCCGTCGACTTCGAGTCGTAGATCGGGATAGGCCAACAGGATTCCCGCAACCCTAGCCAAGCTCTCTCGCGCTGCCGGCCGTAACGTATATCTGGCATTTTCAAAGAGAACGTCGGGCATTGTCGAAATCAAACCACGCGCGGTATCTCGTGTAACCAGAACAGCGTTAAGTTGCTGCAACAACCGGGCTCTCATGGCAGCTTTATCCGATTCTGCCTGCTGACGCCCGCGTTGTGCTTCATCGGCCAGGGCACGGGCCTTTTCGTTCTCAGCCTGCAACGCCTGCTGCTGTGCAAGCGCCGCAGCTTGCGCAGCCTGGGCCTCCTGCTTTTCTTGCGAGGCCTTTTGCGCCGCTAGCTCTGCTTCCTTGCGCGCTCGATCTGCATCATCGCGGGCCTGCTCTGCGGCGCTCCGGTCGCTTTCCGCCTGGCTTCGACGACGACTCTCATCTTCTGCTTGCGCGTTCGCCTGGGCTTCGCGCGCCGCGGCTGCATCCCTGTCTTGTTGAGCTCGCTCGTCTTCCTGACGCTTGAGCGACATCACTCTGGCTTCTTCCGCGGTCTGTATCGCTTCGCGGGCAACCGTACCGATCGGAGTTCTTCCCTGCTTCCTGCGGTAGTAATCTTCCGCCTGCTTAAGGTCGGCCTCGGCCTTGGCGAATATGCTGGCCGCATACTGCTCCGACCTCGAAGCACGTGCGATTCTGACCGCGTTGCGAGCTTCGAACAAATCCAAAGGAGCCTTGCGATCCTTTCCATAAATAACATCGCCAATCGGTTCCACCTGTGATGCGTAGAGTCCTTTAGGAAGTAGTTCATACTTGACGTTGATGAACTCCTCGCGACCTTTGGTGTCGGTGCGAATGACGTTTTGTGCGACCACAAGCTCGCTCGGTTGCGTCACTGCGAAGTAAGGTTCCGCTGTAATGATTAAGCCGAAGGCCTGCAGATCGGTCGTGGCGTGGACGTCAGCCTTGCCGTGATCAAGGATAATTTCCGCAAGATTGTTAGCGCGCCCTTCTGGAGTGATCGCCCATAACACATACGTCAGATATTCAAGTCCAAACTTGTCAGCCGGTTCCAAGCCGTTCGCTTTTACTTTGATTTCGAGGCGTCCGCTCTTGCTGTCGACCTTGGCTTCGCCACGAACCTCAGGCATCAGGTCGGTTCCAGCTATATCAACTTCTGTGGAACCTCCGCGGTGCCGGTAGTCGACCGCCTTTGTAGTGCTCGAGACGACCTCGGTGCGGAACACCGGCGTCTGACCCATTTGTTCTGTAGGAGGCGGCGCGTCATTCGACTGTGGCTGATCGTTCTGAGCGTGCAACGCGATCAAGGGGACGCACAGTAGCCAACCGCCACAAAGTGAAAAGAATTGTTTTTTAAGCATCTTGCCCTCCTGCGAGGCTTTGCGGGAAATTGAAGGCGTTGAACGTCGCCTTGAAAAGGAGTCCTCTGAGACTCGAAAAACACACCTCGGTTCATACCGGAGTGCGCTAAGAATTGCGCAAACTTGTAATGCTCTAATTCACATGTGTATATGTTTCTCTATCAAGCCATAGTTCGGCAATATCTGTGATCAGGAGAAGCCTTTAGTAGCAGGTGAAAAAGCTCGTAGACTTATCGAAGACATAGAACCGTTGTAGACCATCTAAAGTAACGATGGAAGAGGCCATACTATGCGGTCCTCTTGACATGCCGCAGGGATCGGTATTAAGCTTTGCTCAAGTTTGCTCCTCAATCGGGCAAGCTTAGAATTTCATGCAGAGTGGCTGAGGGACGAGCCCTAGGACGCCACGGCAACCGGATCGGGATCATATATCTCCATCGCAGGTGCCAACTCTCGCCCGGTAACGGGGACCATGAGATTCGGGTACGCGAAAATTTGATTCGCACTTCCCGAGCCTCTTTTCCCATTTCAGGAAAAGGGGTTTTGTGTTAACTGGGGTATTTTCTCCCGGCTCGTCCCGTCAGTCACAGAAGGCAGATATATGACTACGCCGAGCAGCGGGCAAAATGCCTCGCATTTAAATACGACTAGCACCTACGAGCTCCGGTGCCGCGAATGCGGCAAAGCCTGGGGCAACCAGCCGCGCAGCATCTGCGAAGATTGTTTCTCTCCCCTGGAAGTCAATTTTGATTACGAGTCCATTCGGCCGCTCATTTCGCGCGATTTATTCGCGTCACGCGCGCCGAATATGTGGCGCTACCGCGAGCTTTTGCCGCTTCCAGCGGGATTCGAGCCTACTCTGCCGGTAGGGTTCACTCCGCTGCTTCACGCTCCGCGACTAGGGGCGAGAATAGGGTCGCGCAAGCTGCTCCTGAAGAACGACGCTGTGTGTTTGCCGACTTTGAGCTTCAAAGACCGCGTGGTCGCAGTTGCCTTGGCGAATGCGCGCAGTTTTGGATTCGACACTGTCGCCTGCTCCTCTACCGGAAACCTGGCAAACTCCGTGGCGGCGCAAGCGGCTCGCGCCGGATTGAAGGCTTGGATCTTTATTCCGTCCGATTTAGAGCCGGCAAAAATTCTCGGCACGCAGGTGTTTGGAGCCGAACTCGTGCGCATCAACGGCAGCTACGATCACGTGAATCGCCTGTGCTCCCAGATCGCTGATGAACATCGTTGGGGCTTCGTAAACGTAAATCTGCGTCCTTACTACGCGGAAGGCTCGAAGACGGTGGGCTACGAAATCGCCGAGCAATTGGGCTGGACTTTGCCCGATAACGTCGTTGTGCCAATGGCGGGCGGTTCGTTAATCACGAAAATCAAGAAGGCATTCGATGAATTGATTTTGCTTGGCCTGGTCGATCCGAAAGCAGTGAGATTTTTTGGCGCGCAAGCGGCCGGATGCTCCCCGATTTCGACCGCCGTAAAACAATGCGCTTCTGAAATCGAGCCCCAACGTCCGAATACAATTGCGCGCTCCCTCGCAATTGGAAATCCGGCCGACGGCCATTACGCGATCCGGGCCATTGCGCAGAGCGGCGGCTGGTCGGAAGATGGGTCGGACGCCGAAGTCATAAACCACATTCAGCTGCTCGCCGAGACCGAAGGTATCTTCACTGAAACCGCAGGCGGCGTGACCGTCGGATGTGCGCGCAAGCTCATCGCGCAAGATCGCATCCTCCCCGATGAAACAACCGTGCTCTGCATCACCGGCAACGGATTGAAGACGACTGACGTTCTGTCCGATAAATATCAGGCAGAAGTTCCAATCGCTCCAAAGCTGGTCGAGTTCGAAGCATACTTTTCAGCCAAAGCGGCAAACGCGCCCGCTGCACTTGAAGAGGTTGCCGTAGCCGGCTAAAACTCGATGTAGGGACGCGGACAGCCACGTCTCCAAGCCAAGGGTTTAGTGGTAATTACACGTCCGCTCGAACGCGAAGGGTAGAAGATAGATAGGGATAGAGGTCCGAAGATCTTATGAGCATCACCGTCCAAATTCCAAGCGCATTGCGCCGGCTGGCTTCCGGCCGCGCGTGACCTGCTCCGCCGCCAACCTTAACGAGTTTCACGAGACTCTCTGTTCTTAATTTGCAAAATAGAGATCGCGGATCGAACGGGTCATTGGAACAGCCTTCGCGATTTCGTGCGGCAGCCGAAAAACAAGATTCGTGGCAGTCTGAGTTGGTCGGCGGTTAACCAGTTCATTCGGCCTCCTTTTCTTCTTTGCTTCTGAACTGTCTTCGCTGGACTTGTTCGTGTTCGGCTTGAACTCGCGGTCAAACCGCAACCATATGAAGCGGCCCACGCGGCTCATACGTACCTGCCTTGGACTTAGCCGAGACGTGTAGCTCGAGGCTAGCGCAGTGCGCCAAGCCAAGGCTGAAGAAGCAGGCGCCAGCGTTCAACCCATCCCGGGAGCGGTACGGTTTCGATCGGGAGCGACTGGAAGGAAAGATTTTCGACTACGAGCAGGTCGCCGCGTTGCTCGTCGACTCCGATGGCCGCACGCGCGAGCTTCTCAATGGCCGCCAGTTCCTCAGGCGTGCGCTTCCTGCGGACAGGCCGCGCCCGACCCAGCCCTCCTTGATTTTCAGTTTTGGATTCGGCCGTAGATGCGGCGTTGGATTCGGCCTTGGATGTAGTTTTAGATCCGGTCTTCTTATCGGTAGCCGCGTCCGGCTGGTCGAAGGCGTCATCGATGAGCACCGATGCCGTGATACGGCGCACCCGGCCTGCGGGGTTGGTCGTGTGCCGCGTGTTCTTGCTCACCGCGAATGTGGTGCTCTCGTTTTTTGAGCTTTGGTTATCGATCACCGATGGAATAAGAGGAACCGCAGTGGTGCTTGCGGGAACGTTACTCGCAACTCCGGGAACCCCAGCCGGGCTGCCGCCGCCAGCGAGTTCTTCGCTGTGCTGCTGCATTAACGTTGCTGCCGCTTTCGGATCGTAAATTTCAGATGTGTCTTCGCTGCTGCTGAGATCATAGTCAACATGCACGCTGGCGCGCACGTGGTCAGCGCCGACAACCGGTTCGATGGCGTGGACTGCCGCTGCGGCGAGTTCGTCATCGGCATCGAACGAGCCCCGGCCGGAGAGTCCGCGTCGCGAGAGAAACGGCGTCGCCGTCTCCGCGTCAACCACAGTGACGTTTTCGGGCTTCAATCCGTCAACCGCGCTCGCCACCAGTTGCGGGATCGCGTGTTGCGCTTCCTTCGACAACGACCCCCCGCGGGTCTTGATAATGACCGCCGCCTTCGAATCGCGCTCCTGCTCGGTGAAGAGTGATTCGCGCGGCAAAACCAGGTGCACTCGTACCGCTTCGACCTCTGCGAGAGTCTGCAGCGTGCGCTCCAGTTCGCCTTCGAGAGCGCGCTGGTAGTTGACTCGTTCGCTGAAGTCGGATCCCGCCCAGTTTGGCGTGTCAAACAGTTCAAAGCCGAGGCGTGCATTGCGCGGCAGTCCTTGCGAGGCGGTTTCGAGCCGCGCCGCGTCCAGTTTTTCCGCCGGTACTAGAAGGCTTGTTCCATCCGCAGAAATCTCGTAGGGAATGGCCTTTGCCGCGAGCCGCGCCCCCATCGCCTGCGCGTCCTGCGGCTTGAGGCCGCTGTAGAGAACCACATTTTTACCGTGATCGATCAGGCCGACAAAGAGCCACAATGTGAGCACGACGGCTGCGGCTCCCCCTCCAAGTAAAGCTTTCTGCCCGAGGGTTAGACCGTGCAGGAAGTCCTGAATTTGCTGCAAAGTGCGATTCAGATTCTAGAACTCCCCGGAACCCCGGCTTGGAAAATCCTGCAACGTGGTAGAGATCATAAAATTGTCGCGCTTTCTAAGCGGGCTCACACAGGAGTTCCGGCTTCTAGAATTGCATGCTGGAAATCTGCTGGTAGGCCTGCACAATTTTGTTTCGTACCTGCATCATCAGCTGGAACGAGAGGTCCGCTTTTTCAACCGCGATCATGGCGCTGTGCACATCGGTGCCCTGCCCGTCGAGCATCGCCGATACCTGGCTCGCAGCGTGGCCTTGCGCTCCCTCCGCCTGACTGATGCTATTTTGCAGCGCCTCCAGAAACTTGCCCTCTTCGGGGAGTGCGTTAGAAGCGGAGGCCGCTTCCACCGGCAGAATCCTAAGCGCTGAAATGACGTTATTCATAAATTGAACCTCGAGTCGAACCTCGTAATGCCCTTAGTCCTCTCAGCGCAGCCTATTTCGTCCGCTTACTGCAGCAGGCTAAGCGATTGCGTGATCATGTTTTTGGTCGCCTGCACGGCGGAGGCATTCATCTCATAGGCCCGCACCGCTCCGAGCAGGTCCGTCATCTCTTCGATGGGATCAACCTGCGGATAAGCCACGTACCCTTTAGCGTCGGCGTCGGGGTGCCCGGGCTCGAAGCGCAGCACCGGTGGGCGCTGGTCGGGGACAGACTTCGCAGCCTTTTCCGAAGGTCGTCTGCCGTGATCGAGCGCCTCCCGCCCGATCTCGCCACCGGGGGATAGGGCCACTGCGCGCCGCACGAAATTTGCCAACTCGCGAACGTTACCGGGCCAGGCAGAGCTCTCCAGTTCATCCATGAGCGCTCGCGAAAAACGCGGTGTGGTTCCGGGAGAAGCATAAAGCCCAACAAAATGTTCCGCCAGTTCGCGTATATCGCCGGCGCGTCCGCGCAGCGGCGGTAGGCAAAGGGGGATGACATTCAAACGATAATAAAGATCCGCCCTGAAGCGGCCCTCGGCGACCGCCGCTTCGAGCGGACGGTTACTTGTGGCAATGACGCGTATGTCGACATGCACGGTGTGGTTCGATCCCAGGCGATCAAACTCGCGCTCCTGCAGGGCGCGCAACAGCTTCGGCTGCAGCGCAAGCGGCATCTCGCCAACCTCGTCGAGTAGCAGCGTGCCGCCGTTAGCGGTTTCGAATTTTCCCGGACGCGCTTCGGTCGCGCCGGTAAAAGCGCCGCGAGCATGGCCGAACAGTTCGCTCTCCAGCAGGCTTTCCGGGAAGGCCGTACAGTTAAGGGCAACGAACGGCCCGGCTTTTCGCGCGCTGAGGCGATGGATCAGGCGCGCCACGAGTTCTTTCCCGGTGCCGCTCTCGGCTTCAAGCAAAACATCGGCGTCGGTGGCGGATGCCTGCCGGGCGCGCTCGAGCGCCTGCCGCCAGCCAATCGAACTTCCGACCATGCTTTCCGTGGCCTTGCCGAATTGATCGGCCCGCCGCATGACCGCTTCGACCGCCAGTTCGAGCTTCTCGAAGCAGACCGGCTTGACGAGATAATCGCAAGCCCCATTACGCATGGCATCGACCGCGTCGGGCACGCACGCGTAGGCCGTCAAAAGAATCACCGCCGTGCGGGAAGCGCAACTCTGCACCTCGCGGAGCAACTGAAAGCCATCGCGTCCGGGCATGCGCACGTCCGTAATAAGGAGCGAATGCAAGCCGGAGCGAAATTTCTCCAAAGCCTCTGTACCGTTCGACGCAACATTCACTAACCACCCGCGGCGGCTGAAGCGCGCTTCGAGCGCGGCACGCATTCCCGCATCGTCATCGGCGATCAGCAAGCGCTTCATAAACCCGCCGCTTCTGCGTTTTGAGAAACCGAACCTAAGATATTGGCGCGGACGGGCGCGCGGTATGCTGCATCCCTCAACGACACGCTTTTGAGGTCTTGCGAAGGCGCCGCGGACAAAACCTGCGGAGTGACTTGCTGGCGGGGAAGCTTGAGCAGGAATGTCGAGCCGCTCATGAACTTGCTCTGGACTTGAATCGTTCCGCCATGCTGTTCAAGAATCCGGCGGCACACGGCCAGGCCAAGTCCAGAACTGCCCGGGCGAGTGCTGAACCCGGCGTCAAATATACGCAGCAGGTCGGACATGGGAATGCCACGCCCGCTATCCCGCACCTCGATAAAAATGGCGTTGGCATTGTCCGCATCAGCCCGAGCGTGAAATGAGAGCCACCCTCCATTTGGCATGAAGTGAAAGGCGTTAAGCGCAAGATTGAGCAGAACCTGCTCTAGGCGATGCCGGTCGGCAGCGATAAAAACGCGATCGAGACCGTTTACAATCTGCATTTCCACCTTCGCTTGCTTTGCCAGTGGAAGCAGAAAATCGTAAGCCCATTTCAGCAATTCCCCGACGTCGAAGCCGGTAAAATTTGGCGGGGGCGAGCTGTGTAGATGGAGCACGTTATTCACGGTCGAGGAGAGGGTGCGAAGTCCGGCCTGCACGTGCTCGATCCAGCGCTGGCTCTCGCCTTCAAGATTCGCCTCCGCCAGCAGCCCGGCGAAAAGCTCGAGGCTGCCCAGCGGATTGCGGATCTCGTGGGCAAGCAACGCTGAAACCTCGACCAGTGCCTGCTGCCGGCGCAAACTCTCCCGCTCGCGCTCCATGCGTTTTGCGTCACTGATATCGCGCAAGATGAAAACGGATGTTGGCATACTTTCCGCGTGTTCGAGCCAAGCGTGCCGGATCGCCACCCAGTTTGCCGGATCAACGCCTTCGTCCGCCGTCGGAATCAACCCCACCTGAGGCAACTCGATTTCTTCCGTTCGACCGCACACGCTAGCAAGGGCTGTCTGCCAACCGCCAGGCAACTCTTCGAATGAGGAGATATTGCGACCGAGGAGTCGAACCGCTTCCGGATTAAGCTCTGAAATCGGCCCTCCCAGTCCATGGGCATCACTCGCCTCGACAACCAGCACGCCACACGGCAAGCTCTCAAGAATGCGCCTCAGGCGTTCCCGCATGCGGCGGTTTTCTTCGAGACTCGACGTTAGATTGCTATTTGTCATTGCTAGTTCCTGACGCAGTTGTGCGACCTGACTCTGCAACTGCCCGTAAGCGCGCTCGAGCGAACCCGCCGCCTCGGTGAAGGAGGCAAAGGCGCGCGCCAGAGGATGTTGCGATTCGTGCGGCCTCACGCGGTATGGCAGAAGTACTTGACATGCATCGAATGGAAGCAAGGAGGATGCCAGTGCGGCATAATTTGCCTTAGAACCGTCTCATGTGTTGCCCGGACGGAGGTGTCCCTTTTCCGGAGCACTCAGTTGAAGTTATGCGCATGCGCAGGATTGAGCATCAGGTGCTCGGGACGGATCACGCTGCGGTTCTCGGCGAGTATTAAAGCTCGCTCCATCACGTTCTGCAATTCGCGAATGTTGCCGGGCCACGGTTGCGCTTCGAGCAATTGCCGCGCAGCGATCGATAGCTGCGCTGGATTCGGGCGCAGCCCCGGTCCCTGGGAAAATTTCTGGAGAAAATGCTCCGCAAGCAGCGTCACATCTTCGCCTCGGTCGCGCAGCGCCGGGATGTCGATGGGAAATCCGCAAAGCCGGTAATACAAATCCTCGCGAAATTTGCCCTCTCTCACCAAACTTAAAAGATGCGCGTTGGTGGCAGACACGATGCGGGCATCAACCCGAATTACCTCACTCGAGCCGAGGCGCTGCACTTCTTTCTGTTCCAGAAAGCGCAACAGTTTCGGTTGCAGGCTCAGCGGCATTTCACCGACCTCGTCGAGAAAGAGTGTGCCTCCATGGGCCGCCTGAATTCTGCCCGCATAAGCCTGCATTGCGCCGGTAAACGCGCCGCGAGCGTATCCGAAGAGTTCGGCCTCGAGCAAGGTCTCCGGGATGGCGGCACAATTCACTACCGCAAAACCTCGCTCGGAGCGCGGACTTAATTGATGGAGGGCGCGAGCGACCAATTCTTTACCGCAGCCCGTCGGTCCGGTGATGAGCACCGCCGTATTTCTTTTCGCCAGCAGGCGAACCATCCGGTAGACGGGTTGCATGACGGCGGAATTACCGATCATGCCGGGAAGCGGGTCGGGGGCAGGAAGCGGGTCCCTCAGACCGTCTAACGTATCTCCGCGTTTAGTATCCGCCCCCGGGCGGAAGCCGTATGATTCCGTGGGCGGATCGAACGAAGTTGATGCCTTATCGAGCGGAGCATAGGAACGCGGAATCGCCTCCGCCGATTTTTGCGCAAACGCAACTGGCGAAGTATGAGGGATCACACTACCCGATGAGAAGGGTGCCCCGTCCACAGCCCGATCCGTCGCTTGCTCCGCAAGTGGTTCCGGATCGAGCAGCACCACTTCAACTGTGGGATACAGCCTTCGCACGGTCTGGCTCAACTCTATCGCGTCAAGGTCGGGCAAGCAGCGATCGAGAAATAATGTCTGCCACGAACCGCTTTCCAGTCGCAGCAGCGCCTCCGCCCCTCCATTTGCCTGCTCGCACCTCTGGACTGGCACAACCAGGCTTTCGAGCACGCGCTTACGCATCAGAATATTTGAACTGGCTATGAGGACATGGCCTCCAGAGAATGGTGGTAATACTTCGCTTTGCGGAATGGGATAGCTCGTCATCCGCCCATTTGAATTAGTGGCAATTAGAACTGGATTAGATGAAGATTAGAAACTTCATAGGGAGGGAAACTATAGTGTGACTTTAGCGGCAAATTCTGCTTTACAAATAATTCCGTCCACCGCAGGCTGCATTTTTTGCCCCTGCTCAAAAAAGTCTTTTGTCCCAGGGCTTGCAACATGGACAAGCAAGATTTAAATCGCGAAAACGCCGAATACGCTCGAAGTCATTCAATCGTGGCCAGTACATCTCCCGGATTGACCGCCGCGCCCGCGGTGGTCGAGATTTTCCTGACCAGACCTTTTTTAGGTGACTTGATCTCGTTCTGCATTTTCATTGCTTCGACCACGAGAATTCCCTGACCCGCTTCGACCTCCTGATCTTCCCCAACAAGCACACGGACAACGCGGCCGGGCATGGGCGCAACAATTTTTGCCGGACCTTTTTTGTCGCCCGCCGCCTTCAACCGCGAGCGCAAGGAACGCGGATCGCGCAACTCGACTGGCAAGCACGTGCTCCCGATCCAGATTTTGAGATTGGTGCCGGTATGCTCACGCCTGATTTCATACGAGCGGCCAGCGATGATAAGGGATAAAACATCTGGTCGAGGCGATATCGCATCAATCGCGATCGCACTACCGCCTAGCCGGCATTTCCAGCCGGAACCGGATTTTTCGATTTCCAGGCGATGCGCTTTGTCTTTCCCGCCCACCATCACTTCAAAAATCATAAAAATTGCGCTTGGGATAAAACTGCTTAGCTAGAAACGCAACGACTCTTTGCGCGCCTCTCGCTTCCATTGGCTGTCAGAAGCTGCGTTTGTGCCGCCGTTAACCGAAGCGTTTTCTGACGCAGAGACATTACGGTCGAGCGCTGCAAACACACCGGCAGAGATTGCTGCGACCGTTTCAAGCTCGGAATTCTTCGCGCTTGCCAATCCTGAAGCCCCCGCGTCTTCTTTTTGCGTCAGGCGATCCAGAAAGCCAGTGTCGAGTTTGCCATCGCGAAAGTCGGCGTCTTTCAAAATGCGAGTGAAAAGCGATAGGTTGGTTTTGATCCCGCCGACGAAATATTCTCCCAAAGCGCGTTCCAAGTGCATGATGGCCTGGGCTCGATCCGCGCCGTAGCCGATTAATTTCGAGAGCAGGGGATCGTAGTCGATGGGAACTGTCCATCCTTCATACACGCCCCCATCTTCGCGAATGCCTGGACCTGATGGCTGCACCAGTACGTTGATCTTGCCGGGACTTGGGAAATAATTATTGTCGGGATCTTCAGCATATATGCGGCACTCGATAGCATGCCCGCGAATTCCGACGTCAGCTTGCGTGAACGGCAATTTCTCTCCCGCGGCGATCCGGATCTGCAGATGCACGAGATCGAGGCCGGTGACTAGTTCGGTCACCGGATGTTCCACCTGAAGCCGAGTGTTCATCTCCAGAAAATAAAAATTCTTTTTTTCATCAACCAAAAATTCGATGGTGCCGGCATTCGTGTAGTTCGATGCCTGGGCGACCTTGACCGCGACCTCGCCCATGCGCCGCCGCATGTCGGGATCGACGATCGGCGAGGGAGCTTCTTCCAATACCTTCTGATGCCTGCGTTGAATGGAGCACTCGCGCTCGCCGAGCCAGACCGTGTTGCCGCACTCATCGGCCAGTACTTGCATCTCGATATGGCGCGGATTGAGAATCGCCTTCTCTATGTAGACTTCACGGTCCCCAAATGACCGTTCGGCCTCGCTCTGTGCCGACTCGATCGCAGAGCGGAGTTCATCGCGGCTGTGCACGAGGCGCATGCCCTTGCCTCCGCCGCCAGCTGCGGCTTTGAGCATCACCGGGTACCCGACGCGCTCGGAAACCTCCTCCCCCTCTTCCGCGGAAACGATTCCTCTGGATGTTCCCGGAACAAAGGGAACCCCAACCTTTTCCATCTGCTGTCGCGCCCTCGTCTTCGACCCCATTATGTTCATGCTCTTCGCGGTTGGACCGACAAATTTGGTTCCAGCGTCGGTACATGCCTGCGCAAACATTGAATTCTCGGACAGAAACCCGTAGCCAGGATGAATAGCATCGGCACCCGAGCGCTTAGCAACCTCGAGTACCTTATCGATGCGCAGATAAGATTCAGTCGCTGGCGCAGGGCCAATTGCATAAGCTTCGTCCGCATTGCGGACATGCAAAGCGGCACGATCGACCTCGGAGTAAAGGGCGACGGTGGCGATGCCAAGCTCGCGGCAGGCGCGAATGATGCGTACAGCGATTTCTCCCCGGTTGGCAATGAGAATTTTCTTAAACATGTTGATAGGGACGACTAGAAATCGTGCCTGCGACAACCCTACAAGTTAACAAATGGCGTGCCGCAAGCAAATGTAGCGGAATTAAGAATTAATAGGAACGAACAATGCGAGGAGTGAACAACTTGAGCGGGGACTTATTGCAGAGACGGGGCAGGCCCCCGTCTCTGCAGCGCCTATTTTTGCTCGACTACGATGGCGCCTCCCGGCTGTTTTTCTGCCTTGGCTTTCTTGGTCGCCATGGTTTTGTCTACCCACTCGTCGGCCGTCTTCAGGTCAGCGGCGCGCGCTGCGGGGTCTGTGCATTGAATGTCAGCGCGTTCGCGGTACATCAAGTTGAGATAAGCCATGGCATCGTCATAATCGGGACGAAGCTGCAGGGCCTTGGTCAGATTGTCGATTCCTTCTTGAACTTCCGGGGTGTTCTTGTCTTTTAGCATCGCGCAAACTTTCTTATCTTTAGCCGGCAGAGCATCATCCGGTTTCATGGCCAGTTTTGCGCGCTCTTCCTGGCGAGGGACGTACGTTTTCGTCCAGTCAATCACGGCCACCGAATAATAGGGCTCGGGATCGTTCGGGTCCGCTTCGGAAGCTCGCTTGTAAAAATCTTTGGCGAGATCAAATTTCTTCATCTGCAGGTAGAGATAAGCAATTCCCTTGATGCTGTTAATGTTCTTGGGATCTTTTTCTAGAACCTGCTTGTACGCTTCGATTGCCTGCTCGGCGAAGCGGTTGTTTTCAGGAGTGTCGGCTCCGGGAATGTATTGTTGAGCGTAAGCAGTCGCGAGGTAAAGGCGCGCGTTGACGAGCGTCGGATCGAGCGCAACGGCTTGCTGGAAATGACCAATCGCCTGCTCGAACTTTGAGTTCTTATACGCCTGCACGCCCTTGTTGAGGTGATCGCGTGCCTGCAGCTTGCTGCAACTTGTGCCGGCGAGTATCACCATCATGGCGGCGAGCACCACAATAATCCGTTGACTTGTTTTCATCGCTATCTGAATCTCCCTTGAAACGGGTTGAAGTATCTCTGAACCATCTCAGCGAAATAGCGCGAGAGGTGATACACCTCCCGCGCTTGAAATGCAGGCTTCTTTAGGTCGCTGCCAGTTTGCAATCCGAATCGACTAACCGCCGGCCTCAATCTTTGCGGTGATCAGTCCAACCTTATCCACACCCGCGGAATGCGCAATATCGATGACGCTGGCGACGTCCGCAAACGGAACGTTGTCATCTCCCTTTACGAACATCACCTTCTCGGCGCGAGTCTTGAAGATATCTTCCAACCGGCCTTGCAGCGTCTCCCAAGTGGCGTCATCCTGGTTGATCTTGATGCCGGGAGGATTTCCGGCTCCATGATCGATCAGCTGAACAACAATCGTGCGATCAGGCGGAGGTGGTTGCTTCTGTTGATCTTTCGGTGGGGGCTGCGGCACGAGCGCGTCCAACCCCTTCGGAGTCAGAGGCGTGATCACCATGAAAATAATGAGAAGGACGAGCAGAACGTCAATCAACGGCGTAACGTTCATGCTTGCGTTTTGGCCCCCTTTGGGGCCGACTGCCATAGCCATAATCGATCTCCAGTAACTTCTAAACTTTTATTGCCCGCCCGTCGGAGGTGGCGGAGTCGTGGGCGGCGGAGCGCCAGTCTTTTTCTGGTCGGTCAGCAGGCCGAGCTGATCGACGCCAGCGGCTCGAACGTTATCGACGACTTCGACTACCCAGCCAAACTTTGCGCGCGCATCGGCCTTGAGGAAAACTCGTTTGTCGGTGCGGTTGGCCAGTTTATCTTTAATCTTCTGTGTAAGATCGTCCGGATTGATCGGATCGGTGCCAAAAAAGACGTGGTTATCGCGAGTGATCGCGACCTGCAACGCGTCTTCCTTATCGGCGTCATGCATGTCCGTAGGGTTGTTGACCTGCGCCATATCCACTTGATGCCCGTGCTGCAACATCGGGGTCACAACCATGAAGATAATCAGGAGCACGAGCATCACGTCGACCATCGGGGTGACGTTGATGTCGGAACTAACGTTGGCTGCTTCGTTTCGCTTTGCTAATGCCATTGAATTTGTGTCTCCTGCGGCGTTAGCTGCTGCCGCAAAACTGCCAGATCGCTCTCCCGCAATCGCTTTCTGGAGTTTGCCGGGCCATCCGGCCCGGCTTCGACGAGCGTGACGCCCGTCCCTCCTGGAAAGCAACTCATGGGTTGACTCTTACCGCAAACTACCCGCAACTACAAACCATCGACTGCGAAGGACGACCACAAACTAGGAGCGACGCATGCTGCGGCGCTTCAGGAAATAGTCAATCAATTCGCTCGATGAGTTATCCATTTCGACGTCAAACGCTTCCACGCGCCCGGTTAAGTAGTTGAACATCATGACGGCCGGAATGGCGACGAACAGTCCGACTGCGGTGGTCACGAGCGCTTCCGAAATACCGCCAGCTACAGCGGCCAATCCGGTTGCCTTTTCTTTCGCGATGCCGTTGAAGGCGTTCAAAATACCAACCACGGTTCCGAACAGTCCGACGAAGGGAGCGGTCGAACCAATCGTGGCCAGTCCACCCAACCCACGCTTCAGTTCGGCATGAACAATGGCTTCGGTACGCTCGAGAGCGCGTTTCGATGCCTCGATGGTTTCTCCGGGAATTTCGCCAGGGCTATCCTGGTGAGCTTTGAACTCCATCAGGCCAGCGGTGACAACTTTCGCCAAATGGCTTTTCTTGTTGCGCTCGGCGACCTTGATCGCTTCGTCAATTTTACCTTCGCGCAACGCGCCAGCGACTGCCGGAGCGAAAGAACGGGACTGACTGCGCGCGGCGTTGAAAGCCATCCACCGGTCGATCATCACGCCGATCGACCACCCGGACATGATGAATAGAATGATAACGACGGCTTTCGCCAGAAGGCCCATCTGCTTCCATAGCGAAATCGGATCCCAACCAACCGAACCCTGATCTTGCAGGAGCCAGGTGTTGAGAATGTGTAAATTGCTAAATGCGATTGCTGCCAGATTAACTACCATGAGTTGCTTCTCCTCCTCAGAACCGTTTCAAAAAATTAGAAGTTTTAGCCGACGCCGGCCAAGTGGCGCGGTCTTGCATCTACCACAACTGGCTCAACACATGCTACTTTGCGCGTCTTAGCAAATCTAAGGCGGTCGGTTCGGCATCTCTCACCGGACTAACCTTTTGCCTTTTACGACCTCCCAAGCACCGAATCGTGGAAGGTAGCACAACGTTTGATGCAAGAAAAGCCAAGTAAGCAGACAGCCCGAAACTTTCAGAAATGCTTTTGTGTTCGCGTTCCCGGCCAAAGGTTCGACGCGACTAGCCTCACAACAACATCCGCATTCGATTCCAACATCGTCATTCGGAATCGAAGTCGCCGAAGAGTCTAGCCTCCGGACAAGCTGAAGATCACGTCAACTTGCGTTTCTACTGCCACGGGTTCGCCATTCAGCAAATATGGCTTGTAGCGCCACTGCTTCACCGCTTCAATTGCTGCCGGAGCCAGCATGGGATGGCCGCTGACCAGCTTTAAGCCCTGAATCGTGCCGTCTTTACTGATTTCAGCCGTCAACAGAACGTGGCCCTGAATGCGCGCCGATTTTGCGAGCGGCGGATAATTCGGCTGAACTTTCTTCAATAGAAGTCCAGTTGCGACGCCGGTGGATACCCGCACGCGCTGCGGAGTGGCTACCTTTGGAACAGCGACTGGAGTCGAACTCAGGATGCCGCCCATGACGCCGCCAGTTGAACCGCCGGGGATGCCTCCCGGAACGCCGCCGGGGACGCCCGCTCCGAGATCAGGCGGAGCCTCTTCTTCTTTAATCATCTGAACTTTTTGTGGAATCTTGGTCGGCGTCCGCAGTTGGCCGTTGATAACTTCGCTTTGCACCTTCACAACCTTGACGGGAGCAGCTGCGGGAGGCGGCGGGGGCGGAGGCGGTGGCGGGGGCGCAACCAGGAATGTCATCAGCTGCGTCTTCGGCAGCGCGTCTGTGTAAATTAGCGGAATTAGAATTAAGACTCCGATTAGCCCCACCTGTAATAAGAACGACAGGATGGTTGTGCTCAATCGCTTAGTCTTCAGTTTATTGCCGGATTCAATCAGGCTGTCTTCAAACATGGGCTTCTCCCAACACAAGACCCTTACGAAACCTTAGACACCGGGAACATCGGCTTTGCTCCCAGTGTTTGATGCCTCCAGCCGTATAAGCATTTTGCTTGTCTTTGACGGGCAGTGAATTATTTTGCGCAGCAAGCCTCAGATTAGGCTTTCACCTTCTCTTTTGCCTTCGGCTTTAATCCTGTTCCAGGTCTCAGTGGCATGGCCAGCGGCGCTTTTCCCTTTTCGCCGCGCCATTGCTGATATGCAACCAGAATCGGCGCTGCGATGGCGATCGAAGAATACGTTCCGATCAAAATTCCAATGACGAGAGCGAAACTGAAACCATGAAGCACCTCGCCACCGAAAAGAAACAGAGCAAGCACGGTAAGGAAAGTCAGGCCCGCTGTCAAGATAGTTCGACTAAGAGTTTGATTAATACTGCGATTAACGATGTCGGCAAGGCTATCGCGGCGTAGCAATTTGATATTTTCGCGGATGCGGTCGAAGACCACGATCGTATCGTTGTTCGAATAGCCGATCAGCGTCAGGATGGCGGCGATGACCGTAAGCGAAATCTCCCAATTCAACAGAGAGAATGCGCCTACAGTAATGAGAGTATCGTGGAACACCGTCAAGACCGCGGCAACGCCGTAAATCCATTCGAAGCGGAGCGCCAGGTAGATCAGCATGCCTAAAAGCGAATAGAGGGTCGCGAGCACGGCCTGCTTGCGCAGTTGCTGGCCGACTTGCGGTCCAACGATCTCAACGTTCCGAATTCCGAAATCGCTGGTGAAGTAATTCTCTTTCAGCGAACCCACGACCGCCGGATCGGCGGCGCCGTTGAGGTCATCAACCGAACTGAGAACTCCGCCCTTGTTTTTGTCTCGATAATCAACCACGGATTGCGCAGCAGCAGTGTAGCGATTGTTAGCCTCAGGGCTCGACCCGACGTGAAGCGGGTCCTTCTCCACCAGCCACTTCTTGATGCCCAGGGAACTGGAATTGTTCAGGTCTTGCTTTCCACCGACGGCACGCGTCTCAAGCGCTTGAATGATCTTCGTCTTGCCGTTATCGAGAGCCTGCTCGCTCGTCTCCTGAATATCGAGCGCAATCAGGACTTCATTGTTTCCGACCTGCCCATAGCGCTGCACGCGTGCATTCTTCAACCCGGCGCGTTCGATCTCATCATGAATCGCGGAAGGATCAGGCGTGTGCGCGTACTTCACGTAAACCAACGTGCCGCCGCGGAAGTCGACGCCAAGCGGGATGCCGTGCCAGAACGCCATCGAAAGCAATCCCGCGACGCTGAAGACCAGCGAGAAAACCAGGAAGTACCACTTCTTCCCGAGAAAATCGATATTTGTATTGCGAAAAAATTCCATTCAAACCCCGTGGAGACTTACTTGATCCGGTCTCCTCTTGCTGAGAGACGCGGCCAGCCGCGTCTCTACACCATGATGACTACTAAATGCTCAATGCTTCGCCGCGCTGCTTCCGGCTTAACACCCAATCGAAGATCACGCGTGAAACGAAGACGGCGGTGAAGAGGTTGGCCGCCAGGCCGAAAACCAGCGTTGTAGCGAAACCTTTTACCGGACCGGTACCGAACAAAAATAAAATAGCGGCCGACACGATGGTGGTGACGTGAGTATCGACGATCGTGATCCACGCATGGCTGAAGCCCTGGTCGACTGCAGACGGCGGTGTCTTACCATTCCTTAACTCTTCCCGAATGCGCTCAAAGATAAGCACGTTGGAATCGACGCCCATACCGACCGTAAGAATCACGCCAGCGATTCCGGGCAAAGTCAGTACAGCCCCGAAATAGCCCATAAAGCCGAGCAAGATGACCAGATTCAGGATCAGCGCAATATCGGCATTGACGCCCGCCCAGCGATAGTAGACCAGCATGAAGATAAGGACGGCCAGCATTCCGACCATAGCCGCTCGAACACCGGAACGAATCGAATCTGCACCGAGCGATGGCCCGACGGTGCGTTCTTCCAAATACTTGATGCCCGCTGGAAGGGCGCCCGAGCGAAGAGTCATCGAGAGATCCTGGGTCGCCTGTTGCGTAAATCGTCCATTGATCGTGCCGGTATCGCGGATCGCTTCCTTGATCACCGCAACTTCCTGCACCCGATTGTCGAGAACGACTGCGAGGTTGTCGCCAACATGTGCGCTGGTAAAGGTGTAGAACTTCCGGCCGCCTTCGCTCGTCAGGATGAATCTGACCGCTGGCTGCCCGTTTTCATCGGTCGTCGGGTCAGCGGTGCGCAGATCACGACCCGTCACCGCTGAAGCCCGAGAAATCAAAAACCATTCCTCCCCGCTTTCCCCGTTGCGGGATCCGATGCTCTTGCCCTGCATCAGCACGGCATCGGGAGGCAGAACTCCACCCTTCTCCTGCAGCGCAGCCTGCTCACTCGCGTAGGGTCCGCCCAAAGACTGCTTGATTTCCAGCATGGCAGTCGATTGCATGATCTCTTTAACTCGACCTGGATCGTCGACGCCTGGGAGTTGTACGAGAATTTGATACTGCCCGAGACCGTGCTCCTGGATCACCGGTTCACTGACGCCGAGCGCGTCGATGCGATTGCGGATGGTCTCAATCGCCTGCGCGACGGCGCGGTTTTTTAGGTCGGCGAGATTCTGCCCCTTCATCGCCACGGTGAAGGAGTTCTCTGTCCCGGAATTGGCCGAATAATCCGGCAGCCGGTCGGCCACGATGTTTTTGAAGTCGGCAGACTGGTCGGGCGTAACTCCCTTAATCACGATCATGTCAGGATGATTCACGGGATCGGGCTTCGTGATGTCCGCGTAGTTGATCTTGCGCGTCCGCATGTCTTCCTTCAGCCGCGCGATGGCGTTGTCGGAGTCTACATTCACTGCATCGTTGACCTGTACTTGCAGAATAAGGTGAGTTCCGCCGCGAAGATCAAGCCCTAAGTGAATGCGGTCGGTGATCGCCGCAATCATCCCCTTGCCCGACCAATCCTTCGGAACGCCGAAGATGCCGAACAGAAAAACGAGCAGAATCGCGACGATAACGGTTAACTTCCAGCCTAAATTTTTATTCATGAATAACTGCACCAAAGACGCTTTGTAGAGCTACCGCCGAGAGCTCGGATTTATGAGCTCAAACCGAACTTAGGATTTCAATTCGTCCGCCGTTGTCACCGATACAACCGATGCGCGGCTGACTTCCATTTTCAAATTATCCGGCGGGACGCGCAAGACCACCGCATCCTCCTTGAGGCTGATGATCGTGCCCCGCAAGCCGCCGCTCGTTACGATCTTGTCGCCGTTCTTCAATTCGCTGAGCATCGCCTGCCATTTCTTCTGTTTTTTCTGCTGCGGCATGATCAGAAGAAAATAAAAAATAGCGAAAATAAAAAGCAAAGGAGCGAGACTAAGCAGGCTTGACCCACCCGGAAATTGCAGCCAGACCGCTAAACTTCGCCCCATCCCCAACATCGGTTCTGCCACTATCATTCCAGTCTCAATCCTGTTTATACGAGCAAGTAGATAACAAGCCTTTTTGCAAACCCGGACGCGAGGCGGCGCAATTTCGCTTCATCTCAGGCTGGCTTTTAATTTTCTTCCAGTTGCGGGATCTGTCTTCTCAAGCCGGAGGTTCCTAACTTCACTTTCTTGCGGGTTAGAACCGGCGATGCCGCGCCTCAGCTACGACTGGGACACAGAAAAGAAACGCACCTTATCCCCAAGCTCAATAGAATGCCGTACGGTTCGTGACGTGTCAAGGCGGCGAGCGCGCTTTTAGGTAGGAATTTACATTTTTGTAGCCACGATTCTGGAAGTTTGCCCTGCACGAATCCAGGCCCGCACCGTGCGCATCGTGGCCAGATAATAATAAAGATTGTGGATGGTGTTCAAAACCTGCGCCAGCAACTCGTTTGCGGCATAAAGGTGCCGCAGATACGCCCGCGAATATCGCTGGCAAACGCGGCAGTCGCAGGCTGGATCTAGAGCGCTTTCATCCTGCGCATAGCGGGCCTGCTTGATCGAGACTTTCCCTTCGGAAGTGAACAGCAATCCATGTCGCGCCGCTCGCGTCGGCAGCACGCAATCCATCATGTCGACGCCAGCCTGCGCGTATTGCGCAATCTCATCTGGTGTCCCGACACCCATCAGATAGCGGGGCTGATTCGAAGGTAAATGCTCGAGTGTCGATTCAACTACCTCGCGCGTCAAATTGCGGGGCTCGCCAACGCTTAACCCGCCAATTGCATATCCGGGAAAGCCGATATCGATTGTCCGGCTGGCCGAC
>JANYKL010000093.1 GCA_025361625.1 Acidobacteriaceae bacterium | reverse complement strand
CTTTTGTTCGCAGTACTTCCTCTCAGCGGTCAGCAGGACTTGATCGTCGACATCAAGGTTCACGGCAACCGACGCATTCCAATCGACACCGTAAAAGCACGAATTTTTAGCAAGGTGGGCGACGTTTACGACCAATCCGCGGTCGAACGCGACTTCAATGCGCTGTGGAATACGGGCTACTTCGAAGACATCCGCTTCGAGCGAGAGCAGAGCGCCAAGGGCTGGATCCTCCACATCTATCTGAAAGAGCGGCCGACAATTCGAGAGATCAGCTACTCTGGCCTGAATGCCGTGTCTACGAGCGACGTGCTGGATCGTTTCAAAGAACGCAAGGTCGGACTCTCGGTCGAAAACCAGTATGATCCGACCAAGATCAAGAAGGCTGAAGTCACTTTAAAAGATCTGCTCGCGGAGCACGGGCGCCAGTTCGCGACCATCCGCACTGAAGTTCGGCCCATCCCCCCGAACGCCGTTGGGGTGACGTTTGTCGTTCGCGAAGGGCCTAAGGTAAAAGTCGGACACATTCGATTTCGCGGCAATAAACATGTGAATGACCGCACCTTGCGCGCCGCCATGAAGAACCTGAAGCCGATCGGCGTTCCGCACTCCATTTTCCTCGAAAATATTTTCGCGAAAACGTACGACGCTACCAAGCTCGAAGAAGACACGGAACGCGTGCGCGCCGAATTCCAGAATCGCGGCTACTTCAAAGTTCTGGTCGATCAACCCAAGACGGAAATCCACGATACTGGCCGCACGGGACTACATATTCCCGGGCTGCAACCCGGCTTAGGCAAGTCCGTCGATATCACCATGCCGATTCAGGAAGGTGATCGTTACCATCTCGGCAAGATCACGTTCAAAAACAATAAAGCCATTTCAAACGTCAGCGCTTTGCGCAGCCTCTTCCCGATGAGAGATGGTGAAATCTTCAGCCGCGAAAAAGTAGCGAAAGGCTTGGAAAATCTTCGCAAAGCTTATGGCGAGGCAGGTTACATCAACTTCACTTCCGTGCCCGACACGAAATTCGATGATGAAAAAAAGATCGTGAATCTCGAAGTTGACGTCGATGAAGGCAAACAGTTCTATGTACGACGTATCGAGTTCAACGGCAATACGACAACGCGAGACAAGGTTATTCGCCGAGAAATCGCGCTCGAAGAAGGGCAGATTTACAACTCACGTTTCTGGGAAGTCAGCCTGCTTCGCTTGAATCAGCTTGGCTATTTCGACCAGTTGAAGCCGGACGACCCGAACACCACCGAGCGTCATCTCGACGAAAAAGCTGGGACGGTCGATCTCACGCTGAAAGTGAAGGAAAAAGGCAAGAACACCATCGGCTTACAGGGCGGCGTCAGTGGGTTGGCCGGAGCTTTCGTCGGCATTAACTACAGTACGAATAACTTCCTCGGATTGGGGGAGACTCTTTCCGTCCAAGCCAGCCTGGGCAGTCGCCAGCGCGATCTCGTGTTCGGGTTTACCGAGCCTTATTTTTTTGACCGTCCAATGCAGGCCGGATTCAACGTCTACACCCGCAAGACGAGCTATGACCAAGCTCGCCAATACGCTATTTTGACCGGTCAAAATATTAATCTGCCGTCCGCCTATTTACAGAATCTTCAGAACTACTCGCAATCGAGCACAGGCGCCACTTTGAGCCTCAGTTATCCGCTGCGACGTTCCTTTAAGCGCCTCGGCATCAGCTATTCGTTCGACCGCTCTTCACTCATCGCCGTCAGCAACGCATCGAAGTTGTTGTTTGAGAATCTCAACTTCCGGGGCATCACCGGTCCGAATGCGCTCAACGGAATCGTCACGAGCAAAATTACTCCGAGCTTCACCATGAACACGCTGGACGCCGCATATGCGCCCCATCATGGAAAAAGTCTCTTCATCGGCGGGGAATTTTCCGGCCTCGGCGGCACCGTACACACCATCCGGCCGATTCTGCAATACAAGCAATTCTTCCCCATGCAAAAGCGGCGCAACGCTCTCGGCTATAACGTGCAGGCATCGTTCATCAGCGGTTATGGCGGAATAGTCGCTCCTCCATTTGAACGCGCCTATCTCGGAGGCGAAAACGACTTGCGCGGGTTCGATATCAGAACTGTCTCGCCTATTGCGTATCTCCCCAGTGCTCAGGCGGTTTCGCTTAGAAACCCTGATGGCTCGTTCGTTCCGGCCAATCCGCGATTTCCGGTTTCGATCAGTTCAAATGGAAGCTGCATCAGCAACTGCTGGAACATTCCCGTCCCTTACCAGCAACTAGTAACGCCTGGCGGCGATCTGAGCCTTCACGGCAACCTCGAATACCGTATTACGATTGCGGGACCGGTCGCGATTGCGCCTTTCATGGATATAGGCGTTGATCCCATTATCCGAACGTCGCAGTTGCAGATCAATCCTCAGCAATTCAACACACTGGTAAACACGCAATTCGGGTGCCCGCAGCTGACCTCGGCGTATACCTGTACCGGCGGATCGACCGACACCAAGTTCTCGCATAATTTGATTCCAGTGCCGGGGACGAATTGGGTGCCCCGCATGTCCACCGGCATCGAACTTCAAACAATGTTGCCGATCGTAAATGCCCCGTTCCGAATTTATTACGCGTACAACGCGTTGCGTCTGGATGGCAGCGCCACGCCGCCAGTCCCGATCACAAGGGGAATGTTCCCAAATAACGCCGCCGGACTTTACAGTTACAACACAACGCTCTCGACTCTTGGATCATCGTACCGCCTGCTCGAGCCGAGAAAAACCTTCCGCTTCTCGGTGGCAACGACGTTCTAAAGCCAGCGTCATCGCTGTCCTCTGAGATTACGCACCGCCGACGGCCCGATTGTTCTCGTGGAGGTTAAGGCTAGAATGTTGCGAGTGACTTCACACACAGTTGAGGTCATTGTTTCAGCCGCCCTAGCCGCGACAGCTCTCTTGCCATCGACAGCTGGGTTATACCTCAAGATGGTGTTGGCCCGGTCAGATCGGAATAACTCTTTTTCAACTCAATAGGGTTGTTCACGAGACGGGCGCACTGTCACAAAAGAACGTACTAGACGATCTGTACGAGGCCGTTTCCGGCGCCTGACGTCGGCGCGGCGTGCTGTGGTGCGCGCCAGGAATCCAAGATAGACACCTGGTGCACGCACGAGACGGTGCAGTGGGGAGCGCACGATTTCTCTGTGTGAAACTCGCGGCGCAAATCAGCAACCGTGTATTTCGCTAAAGGAATGCCCGGATACCCCCGCTGCTGCGAGCAATAGTGAACCAGCCCATCTTCGCAGATATATAAGTAACGCCCGCCAGCGCGGCACCGCCACTGATTGGGACGGCCGAGAGCAATGTTGTCTTGAAAAGAATTGATGCGGGTAAAGCTGGTTTTCTCCAACCCTTTCATCTCGTGGTAAACCCGTTGTTCTTCTTCGTTCAGTGCCTGAACCTGTCCCGTACCGTCATGAATGATTCCGATCGTCGAACTGAATCCAAGTTCGAGCGCCCGCTTGCCGATGGTCAGCGCGTCTTGCGGATGGCTCACGCCACTGCCTACAACCGAATTAATGTTCACGTGAAAATCGGCATGCTCGGCCAGCACCTGAAGCTTCTTGTCGAGAACTTTCAGACTCTTTTTCGAAACCTCGTCAGGATTTACGTTATCGATCGAAATTTGCAGCCACTCCAAGCCGGCGCGGTTCAGCTTTTGTACCCGGTCGGGAGTCAACAGGTATCCATTGGTGATCAGCCCCGAGACGATGCGGCGCTTCCGCATGTGATGGATGATATCGTCGAGCTGCGGGTGCAGGAGCGGCTCACCGCCGCTGATGGTGATGACAGACGTGCCCAAGTCGCCCAACTGGTCGACGCGCTGGATCATTTGGTCGGTCGGCACGGGCTTTGAAAAGTCGTCGAACTCGTTGCAATAAGTACAAGCCAGATTGCAGCGCCGAATCGGAATCAGGTGCGCGAGCAATGGATGGTCGGTGGAAGCGAGCGCCTTTGCTATCTGCCAAAGTCCGTGGAGGTTCCGCTCGGCTGCTTTAATCTGACGGCGCAGCTTGACTGACCTCGGGACGGGTTGAGACTCGATGGGCATGGCGATAAGCCTATTTCACCACATAACCTTTGCTTTGACCAACTTGGGCCAGTATTTGGGACAAAAAGCGGGTCGAATGGCGACATCAGCCCAGCGGCGTTTAGTCTTGGGATTCGACCTTCTCGTGGCCGGCGCCGACGAGAGCCGCGATCGCCGCATCGACGTTCTCGCGCTTGATTAGAACGTAATCCGTATCGAAAGTGGAGATTGCAAATATGCCGATCTTCGCTTCCGCCAGCGGCTGGATGAAAGCCGCTAAAACTCCAGTCAGCGTAAAGGGAAAGGGCCCGGCAAGCTTAAGCGCGATCCAGCCACGTTCGGCAGAAGCGCCGGGTGGAAGCGACGATTCGGGACAGACGATGGATAGTTCCTCCCGGGTCCGCGTCACGCAGAAGAAGTCAGACTGGACTGACCAGTCTGGGATGTCCTTTTCAGGAGACAGGCGCGAGATAGCCAACGTCTCCGGAAGGACAAAGAAGTTTAGGAGTTGCGACAAGTTCCAGAGGTTACTACATCCAGCTACTGATTGCTCCCGCCCATAGGAACGTAGCGGAACTTCTTGCCATCGAAGAATAGCGCGGAGCTGTTTTCCATTTCGCTTGATTCTTCAATATAGACCGCTTCAATGGCCTTCTTTTTCGTCCTCATCTTTCGTACTGTTAGCGTCTTGTACGGAAGATTTACGACCACGAATTTTGCCTTGGGAGTCTCTGATTGCCATGCCTTCGGCCCCTGGCCGTGAATGATCAGCACAACCAGACCGCGCCGCGCCGGGTCAGGCTCGCTGAATGTGGTCGTCATCTTGGGGTCCCCAAATCCAAAGAAGTCGTAGTACGGATCAATCACGGTGTAATTGTGCTCGGCTTGGTTGGGCAGAGGGTTTTTGCAGCGCGCCGCGATCACAACATCTTCAACTCCGTCGCCATCAAGATCGCCATAGACGGCTGGAATCTCAGGAAGGATCGTAAAATCGTCGCCAAATTGCGCGTGCACAAAAGCTGCATCCACTTTGCGATTTTCGGAGGGCGCTTCGGCCGCAGCCAAAGAAGGTAGAACAACACAGAGTGCCAGGAAGAGGCGAAAAAATATTTTGCACATGGTCCTACTTTAGCCATGCGGGGTCACCATCAATAGGTAACGAAAGTCACACCTCAAAGGGGATCGCTATACTATACTGATCGCCCCTATGAAGGTTTTCGTGATTGTTCCGGCGGCCGGGCTCGGCACGCGCATGGCTTCTCCAGCGGCCGCGAAAGCGAAAAAGCCGCGAACCAAGCAGTTTAAGGAGCTTGGCGGCGTGCCGATTCTCGTGCACACGCTGCGGAAGTTTGCCGCGACGCCACAGGTATACGAGATGATCGTCGCACTGCGCCGCGACGAAATTGCCGGGTTTGAAAATCAGATCGAAAAACAATTTCCAGAGATACTTAATAAACGATTTCAGATTGTCGAAGGTGGGGAGCATCGCCAGAATTCCGTTGCTAACGCACTCGCCCGCACTGCGGCGGATTCGGATGACATCATTCTTGTGCATGACGCCGTGCGGCCATTCGTTACTTCGGAGATCATATCGAATGTGATCGAGGCCGCGAACAAACATGGCGCTGCCATCGCGGGATTGCCGGCGGTCGATACCGTGAAGCAGGTGGAGAGAACCGCTGAAGGCGCGCTGATTAAGTCCACAATCCCCCGCGCGAGTGTCGTGATGGCACAGACTCCGCAGGGGTTTCGATATTCCATCCTGAAGAAAGCCTTTGATAGCGCAATCGTCGATGGCTTTCTCGGAACCGATGAAGCGTCCTTGATCGAGCGCGCCGGTCTGCCCGTCGTTGTAGTCATGGGCTCGCACTGCAATATGAAAATCACGACCCCGGCTGACATGGAACTGGCGGAATTCTATTTGCAGCATGAAGACGGGAACAAGTCTTGAAACCCGAGATGCGTATCGGCTATGGCTGGGACTCGCACGAATTTAAGCCAGGCATACCGCTGAAAATCGGCGGTTTGACGCTGCCGCATGACCAGGGCCTGGGTGGGCATTCGGACGGCGACGTGTTGCTGCACGCGATCACCGACGCTCTGCTTGGAGCAATTGCCGGACCCGACATCGGATCGCTCTTTCCGCCATCCGACGCGCAGTGGAAGAATGCCGACTCAGCTCTCTTTTTGCAGGAAGCCTTGAAGCGGGTGAAAGACGCAGGCTACGAACTGGTCAATCTCGATTCGACTTTGATATTGATGACACCGAAGATTGGTCCTCACGCGGACAATATGAGAAAACACGTTGCACGGTTGTGCGGTATCCCCGCGGATTGCGTTGGAATTAAAGCGAAGACTCCAGAAGGCATTGGGACGGATCATGCCGCGATCGCCAATGTTGCCGTGTTGTTGAGAAGCGCCTTTTAAATTACAAGGTGCACGGACGAGCGCGGGCAAGAACGGGAGTTACCTTTGCTCCGTAAGCTTCAGCCTCTACTCCGCGGCTTACCTTGAGGATTTAGGAAAATTCGACATCGGGTGCCGGTTCGCGATGATTTGCCCGTGCCGCTTCGATGAACGCTCGAAAAATCGCCTGCGCCGAACCAGACAGTTCGGGCGCATCGTTTACGCTTCGCTCCGGATGCCACTGCACCGCCAGCACAAAGTGGTCAGACGCGGTTCCCTCCAAAGCTTCGACCACTCCATCTTCAGAGCAACGGGCCACGACTCGCAAGCCATCGCCAACGACGTCGGCGCACTGATGATGAGATGAGTTTACTCCAACGATCCCAGAAGGCGAGCCATTGGCAATGATCTCCGAGAGACGCGACTGGGGTTCGACCGTAACGGTGTGGGCTTTGGCTACAGTTCGTCCCACGCTATGATTGATTTTCGATTCGATATCTTGAATCAGCGTGCCCGCTCTGAAAACGTTCAGCGACTGAAGTCCATAGCAGATGCCGAGCACGGGCTTGCGCAATTTGTAGGCCTCTTCCAACAGCAGTCGATCAACATCGTCACGCCTCGTATCTGCGGGATTGGTCTTTGCATGGCGCAGGGCTCCGTAGGTCCGGGGATCGACATCCGCCTTGCTCCCGGGCAGCAAAAAGCCAGCGCAGGCTTGAATCTCTTTTTGAATTTCAGTTGCTGTCAGGTTGAGTTCGATGCGGACGGGGTCGCCCCCAGCTAAGCGCACGGCTTCTTCATACGGAGGAATGGCGCGCTCGGCGTACTCACGATCCTCCGAATGCGGCAAGGGGATGGCAATTCGGGGAGCAGGCAGATTGGGTGACCGGGATTCACCATGACTCATGGAATGCGCCGATGACAATATCAAAAACGTCAATGATGGAACCGACTACTTGAATTCCAACACTTCCTTTTCTTTCGTCTTACTCATCTCTTCCATCTTCTTGATTTCGTCGTCGGTAAGCTTTTGAATCTCTTCGAGCGCCCGTTTTTCGTCGTCTTCAGAAATCATTTTGTCTTTGAAAACTTTCTTGATCGAATCGTTCCCATCACGCCGCACGTTGCGGATGGCGGTACGGTGCTCCTCCAGGATGCGATTAAGATGCTTCACCATCTCCTTGCGGCGTTCTTCAGTGAGAGCGGGGATTGGCACGCGCACAAGCTTGCCGTCGTTCATAGGGTTCAGCCCGAGACTGGAGCCGCGAATAGCTTTTTCTATGGCGCCAAGTTGCGAGGTGTCAAAGGGCTGCACCGTGATCATCTGCGGTTCGGGAGCGTGAATCTGAGAGACCTGGTTGAGCGGCATCTGCTCGCCGTAATAATCGACCGTAACCGTATCGAGCATGTGAATGTTGGCGCGCCCGGTACGTGTCGAGGCCATCTCGCGGCGGAAGTCTTCCACCGCTTTGTCCATGCGTATCTTTAAAGTCGAGTAAGTTTCTTTGAGGGCAGGATGGGGCATTTGTTCTGGCGCTCCGCTTTATTGCTGTCGAAACAAAATTATAAACTTTCCGGCTCATCATTGGCCGTTGGCTGATTGCAGGACACAAAATTTGAGGACTACGCGCTGACCAACGATCCAATCTTCTCGCCCAGAACAACCCGCCGAATATTTCCATTCTGGTTGAGATTGAACACGATGATGGGGAGATTATTATCTTTGCAAAGCGAGATTGCAGTCGAATCCATCACCTTCAGGCCCTGCCGAAGAACGTCCATGTAAGTGAGTTGGGTGAATTTTTTGGCATCCTTTACTTTCATTGGGTCGGCATCGTAGATGCCGTCAACCTTCGTGGCTTTTAGAATCGCGTCGGCTTTAATTTCCATGGCGCGCAGCGAAGCCGCGGTATCGGTTGAAAAGTAGGGGTTGCCGGTGCCTCCGGCAAAAATCACGACGCGTCCTTTTTCTAGATGGCGAATCGCACGGCGGCGGATAAAAGGCTCGGCTACCTGGTTCATTTCAATGGCGGTTTGCACTCGGGTGAAGACTTTCTGTTTCTCCAAAGCGTCTTGTAACGCGAGGGCATTGATTACGGTCGCGAGCATGCCCATGTGGTCGGCGGAGACCCGGTCCATATTGCGCGCTTGATCGGCTACTCCGCGGAAAAAATTTCCGCCGCCCACGACAATTGCCATCTGGATGCCGAGGCTGTGCACATCGGCGAGCTCGGCCGCGACTTCATGAATTCGAGTCGTGTCAACCCCGAAGCCCTGACCAGCGGCGAGCGCCTCGCCAGAGATTTTTAAAAGAATTCGTTTAAATATGGGAGTCGGCATCGAGTCTCCAAATTATAAAGGCGTAGTGTTGCCCTAGCTCAAGGTAAACGCATTCTTCACTTTTTACCAACGTTGGCAGGATTGTCCCCGACACAAACAGAGAACGCGAGCAAAAAAAGGGGCGCCGCAGCGCCCCAAATAATGTTGGTAGCTTTTACTTTGCGACCGGAACTGAATCCTCGCCACCTTCGCTTTTCGGGCTGACCGACGCGATCGTCGCCTGCGCTTCTCCAACTTTAAAGCGGGCAAAGCGTCGCACGGCGATATTCTCGCCGAGCTTGCCGATCTTAGTGGCAATCAACTGCGAGATGCTGACGGCTTGATCTTTGATGAACGGCTGTTCTAAAAGACAAACTTCTTCATAAAACTTTTCCATTCTTCCCGTCACCATCTTCTCCACGATGTTGGCCGGCTTGCCGCTGGCAGCAGCCTGAGCGCGATAGATGTCTTTCTCGCGTTCGAGGTCATGCGCCGTAACATCTTCCTTGCGAACAAATTTCGGATCGCTTGCCGCAATGTGCATGGCGATATCATGCACCAGTTCCTTGAAGTCTTCGGTGCGCGCGACGAAGTCGCTTTCGCAATTCACTTCAACCAGCACGCCAATCTTGCCGCCGGCATGGATGTAGTGTGCAACCGAACCCTCGCTCGTAGCACGGCTCGATTTCTTAGCGGCCACGGAAACGCCCTTCTTTCGCAGCAGAACGACGGCTTGCTCCAGATCGCCCTTCGCTTCAGTCAAAGCCTGCTTGCAGTCCATCATTGGGGCTCCGGTTTTGTCGCGAAGCTCCTTTACCTGGGTTGCGGATATAGCCATAGTAGTGCTCATAAATGCCTCTGCAGTTTGCTTTCAAAGTTTAAAGGTATTCAATTTCAAGGTGATCGGTTTCAAGGGGAGGTGGTTGAGGGCAGACGAAACGACCCATCAAGGTCGCTAACCTGAATTGTGCAACCTCGAACCTTGAAATATGCGCTCAGGACTAGAAGCGTCGTGTTTCGGCCTGCAACTCGTCTACGTCTTCGGTGGCCGGTGAAGGACGCTTGCGCGTGCCTTTGCCAAGTACGTCTTCCATTCGAATCTCTTCGCCTTCCGCGCCTACGCCGACGCCCGCTGCAACCGCCGCGGTCTCCGGCTCGGCAGCAACTTGGCCGCCGAATTCTTCTTCGCTGACTCCGACTTCACTGGAAGCAGGAATCGGCTCCGGAGCGGCCACAGCCTGAATGTCCTGCATCTGCTTGTCATCGCGCGCGTGAACGCCTTCGGCAATCGACTCAGAGATCTTGGAGGTAAACAGGCGAATCGCACGCAGCGCGTCGTCGTTTCCAGGGATCACATAGTCCACTTCGCTCGGGTCGCAATTCGTATCGACTACGGCGACCACCGGAATGCCCAGCTTGCGCGACTCTTTTACTGCAATCTGTTCTTTGTTGGAATCGATCACGAAGACCGCGTCCGGCAAGCGCGTCATGTTCTTGATGCCGGCAAGGTTTGCCTGTAGATGCTTGCGCTCGCGCTCGAGCTTAATCACTTCTTTCTTTGGCAGAAGGTCATAGCGGCCATCGGTGGCCATTTCGTCGAGTTCTTTCAGGCGCTTCACGGATTTCTGTACCGTGATCCAGTTGGTCAAAAGACCACCCAACCAGCGCTGGTTGACATAGAACATCGAACAACGCTGCGCCTCTTCGGCGATTGCGTCCTGAGCCTGGCGCTTCGTGCCTACGAACAGGATGATCTTTCCGTCTGCAGCCAGTTCCTGCACAAACTTCGACGCCTCTTTGAACATCTTCAGCGTCTTCTGCAAATCGATAATGTAGATACCATTGCGCTCGCCGAAGATGTATTCCTTCATCTTTGGGTTCCAGCGCTTCGTCTGGTGCCCGAAGTGAACGCCCGCTTCGAGCAACTCTTTCATCGTAATATTTGCCAAACAACCTCCTCAGTTGGTCTGCATTCGGAGACTAGACTGCTCCGAATTACCATTCCCGTCCACCCCGCCGGTAAAGGTGGGAGGATGAATTTTATTCCGCTGTATGTAGAGACGGGGCTTGCCCGGCCCTCCAATGCTGCATTTGACCAAAGACGGGGCACTCCCCGTCTCCTACGAAAACGAAAACTATCGCTTCGAGAACTGGAACCGCTTGCGAGCGCCTTTTTGTCCGTACTTCTTGCGCTCTTTGGCACGTGGATCACGCGTTACCATGCCCTCGGCCTTTAACTGTTTGCGCAGTTCGCCGTTGAAGAGCATGAGAGCGCGAGTGATTCCGAGGCTTACAGCGTCCGCTTGCCCGGCAACACCTCCGCCGGACACGTTTGCCAGCACGTTGAAGTTGGCCGTGTGATCGGTCGAGACGAGCGGCCGCTTCGCGGCGATACGTTGCGAAGGCGTCACAAAATACACGTCGCATTCTTTGCCGTTAACTTTGAACTCGCCGCTTCCGGGACGAAGAAAAACACGAGCGATCGCCGTCTTGCGTCGTCCAGTTCCGTAGTATTGTACTTTTTCAGCCATTTTATCTTTTAGCCGTTAGCTCTTTGCTTCTAGCTTTGGAAGCAAATGCAGCCAGCCAATATACCTTTCAAAGTCTCTCTGAGTCTGTTTCGATCTCTTGCCCGAGCTGAAAGCCTATTCACTCGCTTTACGCAAAAACTTTTGCTTCCGGCTTCTGCGCATCGTGCGGATGCTTTTCGCCGCGATAAACCTTCAGCTTGGTGAACATTTGTTTGCCCAACTTGTTCTTGGGGAGCATGCGCGACACTGCGTCCTCAATAATCAGCTCCGGCTTCCGGACCAGGCGCTTCTTCATCTCTTCGGAGCGGATGCCCCCAGGATAGCCAGTGTAGTGGTGGTACAACTTTTGATCGGCCTTCATGCCGGTGATCTTTATCTTCTCGGCGTTAATCACAACAACATGATCACCCGTATCGATAAACGGGGTGTACTTAGGGTTCTCTTTGCCGATCAATATACGGGCGACTCGCGAAGCAAGGCGTCCAAGCGCCAGTCCGCTTGCGTCGACCACAAACCACTTACGCACAATATCTCCCTCTTTGGGGAAATAGGTTGACATCGGAAATCTCCCAGGAATTAAAAGAACGCTACTTACTATGAAGACCGCTGAGCGCCCTGATTAAAGATTCAATCCACGCAGAACGCGCAAGGTGTTCCAGGCGGGCAGCCGCAGGACTTCCAAAGAGGTCAAGGATACCTTAGCGGCGGCGAGGCTGTCAACGAACAGCTCTGTCTATAAAGACTTAACTTAAATTCGAAGGGTTGCCTACTTTGCGGATTTCGCGCCGCTGACCGACTGCAGACATCGCCCGTACAGCTCAAGCAGGTGCGACGCGTAGTCTTCTGGCTTAGCGGCAGCGCCCGTGCCCTGAAAGCCCACACTGCCGCCCGTTGTCTTGCCGTACCCGGTCGTCATGGCGACAAACTTCATAAGATCAAGTGCAATATCTTCGTTGCGGCGGGAGCCGAGGGGAAGATCAGGCATTTCCATAATAAGAACTCCCTTTTACCAGGTGTCGGGCAAGATGCGAGGCCCTTCCGCGATCATAGCAGAAGCAAGGTTGGGCAGATCTCGGCGGCAAAACAGTGAGAAACTCAAACTTTTTGACGCCCGAGTGCCTTGGCATCCAGTTCTCTGATCAGGTTTTTTAATCGAACGAGCGCTCCGGCGGTCATGTTCTCGAACCTGACTCCTATACCGGCATTCTGGCGATTGCCGATGGCGGATATGTTCCTATTTGGAACATGCGCGACCTTCCCCGATACGTGGAAAGAAGTTCCATTCACCTCTAAGATCAACTCAATTTTCTCCCCGACTTGGAACATGAACTTTGATTTCACGTTGCAGCCGCCCAAACTCAGATCCGCGACTACCCCCTTCTCGGATCGCCCTGACCGTGACAAGCGTATGCCGACCGAGCCCGCACAGGGATAGCGGGCTTCGACCCGGCCGACAAAGGTGTGTGATTTTTCGCTTTTCACCGCGAGTGAGCTCGTTCGTTGCACATCGCGATCGTCGTTCGCGTTTTGAAGAATCGACAATTGGTTTTTGATTTTTTGCTCGATCATATTCGCTGGAATTACCTATGCCTTTCTCTCATTAGATCGGCAGCGGAAGCTCCCGCCATGAGGGGGGCACACGTTTGGGTCTGGCGAAGAGGCGAACCATGACGACGAAAGGCGAGCGGCTAGCCGACTTCAACCAACCCATAGGTAGGGGACCAGCGCGCGCGCATCTCTCGCAGGGCGCGGTCGATTTCGTCTTTTGATACTTCGGTATTGGGGCCGGAGATTACAAACGCGGCTTCCCGTTTGGCTGCCTCCAGAAGTTCGCGGTCGCGAATGATGTTTGCGACCCGAAAACTTGGAATGCCGGCCTGCTTCGTGCCAAAAAACTCGCCGGGGCCACGGAGTTCGAGATCGAGTTCTGCGATTTGAAAGCCGTCGTTCGATCGCACCATGGCATCGAGTCGGCGCTCTCCTTCTTCAGAAACCTTGTTGCCACGGATGAGCAGGCAGTACGATTTGGCCGCGCCCCGGCCGATCCGCCCGCGCAGTTGGTGAAGTTGTGCCAAGCCGAAGCGGTCAGCGTGTTCAACCACCATGATGGTCGCGTTCGGGACATCTACGCCGACTTCGATTACGGTAGTGGCCACAAGAATCTCAATTTTGCCTTGCTGAAATTCGCGCATGACATGCTCTTTTTCGGCGCTATCCAGGCGTCCGTGCAAAAGGCCAACGTGTAGGCTCGGAAAGATCTTCTCGCGCAGTTGCCGGTGCATCTGCTTCGCGGCTTTGACTTCGGTTTCTTCATTCTCTTCAATCACCGGGTAGACCACGTACGCCTGGTGCCCGGCTTCAATCTGCTTGCGCATGAAGTCCCAAACTTCGGGCGAGCGATCGTTGGGGACCGAGCGAGTGACGACCGGAGTGCGACCGGGCGGAAGTTCGTCGAGGATCGACACGTCAAGATCACCATACAGAGTAAGAGCGAGAGTGCGCGGGATCGGGGTCGCCGTCATCACAAGAACGTCAGGCTCAGCGTCCAGTAAATCTTTTGTGCCAGAACGCGCGAGTGAGTCTCCCGCCCCCATAGTGTCATCCACACTTGCTCGCCGCATTAGTTTTAGCCGTTGCATCACGCCGAAGCGGTGCTGCTCGTCAACGATCACCAGGCCCAATTTTTTGAACTCCACGCGATCCTGAATCAAAGCATGCGTGCCGATCACGAGTTGAACGTTCCCTTGCGCGATGTGACGCCGGGCATTACGCTTTTGCACCTGATCGAGCGACCCGGTAAGCAGACCGATGCGGTAGCCAGTCTTCTCCAGAATCTGCCGCGCAGAAAAATAATGTTGTTGCGCTAGAATTTCTGTCGGCGCCATCAAGGCGGCTTGATACCCGTTCTCGATAGCGATGATCGCGGCTTGAAAGGCAACAATCGTTTTTCCCGAACCTACGTCGCCTTGCAGCAAACGACGCATCGGGCTCGCCGCCTGCATATCGGTGGCGATTTCTTTCAAAACGCGTTTCTGGGCCGCGGTGGGGTGAAAGGGAAGAATCTTCTTGATTGCTTCGCGGACATTTTTTTCAAGGCGAAAAGCGATACCAGTCTGCGCTTTCTGCTCCCGCCGCTTCAGTTCTAACCCCAACTCAATAAAGAACAACTCATCGAAGATCAGTCTGATATGGGCTGGCGTTCGGGACGTCTGCAAATCTGTAAAACTTTCACCAGGATCAGGCCAGTGAACCTGCCATAGCGCTTTATTTGGGGAAAGCAAACTCAAATGCTTTCGCACCGCAGCCGGGACGGGATCAGGAAGACATGGGTTGAGGTTCTCAAGAGTCCATCGAATGATCCTGCGAAACCAGCGAGGCGACAGCTTGCCTTGTCCTGTCGATTCATAGATGGGAACGATGCGGCCAACTTCCAACGACGCAGCCGCTTTTTTCTCTGCCTCGTCGGCCCCCCCTGGTTCATTGATGTCCCCGAGAACTTCAAACTGAGGCTGCATGATTTGCAGACGGCCGTCGCGGTCGGCCTCGACCTTTCCGTATAACGCCAACATTTGGCCCGGCTGAAACTTGTCTTGTAAGTAAGCGGCATTGAACCAGAGGCACTTCAGCTTGCTGGTTCCCTGACCGACGGTAAGCTGAAAAATCGCCATGCGCCGAGTTCGAAATACGCCAGAATTGCGGACCTCAGCAATGACCGTCGCCATCTCGCCGGCGCGCAACTCAGAGACGGAGCGCGGGTTTAGCCTGTCTTCATAGCGAAATGGGAGATAGTGCAAGAGGTCGTCAACCGTCGCTATCCCCTTGGCGGCAAGTACTTCGGCCAGGCGCGGTCCAATACCTTTAACGAACTGCACTGGAGTAGAGGGTTCCAGCATCAAAACGATGTTAGCAGGGTGATGTCAACCAGAGACCTCAACAGCGTGACTTTGTCGGGATGAAGTCAGAGCAGACGCTGGCAGCAACGTAGCGAGATCAGCTTCGAGTCGGACGATGAAAAACTTCCTCGATGCCTTGGTGGCGGTGCTGGCCGGCAACGCCATCTATTATTATCTGCTCATGCCGCATCTGCCCGACGCGGCCCGCCACGGCTTGTTCAAAGGAGATTGGGGATTGCTGGTCGACTTTGCCGTCTGCACCATGATTTTCGCCTTTGTGAAATACACCCGCCGAAACGAACAATAAAAATCATCTCGTGCCTTTGATGACAAAATCTGCCGTACAGACGGGTCCCTGCCGCCTCTCTTCAGCAAGTTCTTCCTGCAATCCCAATGTGCGAACCCCAATGAAGTAGACTCATCGCGCTATGGTGTACTCATGCTGACGCCGCGCACCCCGATCGCAAAACTCATTCCCTATCACTCTCCCATCGTCAGCCGGGAAGGTCTCAGCCTCGATCTCAACGAAAGCATGGCTGGCTGCTCGCCACGCGTGCTGGCGCGTTTGCGTTCGCTGACAGCAGCGGACGTGTCTCTCTATCCACAGCGGGAGGCGGGCGAACGGCTGGTAGCTGATTTTTTAGGCGTATCCCGGGATCAAGTTTTGCTTACGAACGGCATGGACGAGGCTTTGTTCTTGATGTTCAACGCCTATTTGGATCCGAGCGGCTTAGATAAGAGCGAAGTTCTGTTTGCCGACCCTACATTTGTGATGTATTCCACTCTCGGGTACGCAACTGGGGTCGATCTCGTACGAGTAAGTGCTGGCGAGGATTTGTCCTTGCCCGTAGAAAAGATGTTGGCGCACATCAGTCCGAGCACGCGGTTGATCGCGATCGCAAATCCTAATAATCCCACCGGACTTGCAGCTTGCCACTCAGACCTCCTGCGGATCGTAACGGCCGCGCCAAATTCCGCCGCCCTCATCGACGAAGCCTACTTCGAATTCTGCGGCGAGACGATGCTTGGTGAATTGGCGCAGTGTCCGAATCTTTTTGTAGGGCGCACGTTTTCAAAGGTATATGGACTTGCCGGCCTGCGAATTGGAGTGCTCGTTGGCGCCGCAGAACAAATTGAATTTTTGCGCCGCCTGTGTGTCCCCTTCAACGTGAACTCCGTTGCGCTCGCCTGTCTCGAAGAGGCTCTCAACGACCAGGAATTCGTGCGCCAGAATGTTTCCGCGATGGAAGAGGGACGCCATGCACTCGAGCACGTGTTCGAGGAGTTAGGCCTGCAATTCTGGCCAAGTCGAGCAAGCTTCGTTTTGGTCAAAGTGGGCAGGGCGTCCGATTTTGTAACGTCTATGCGGCAGCGGGGAATTCTCGTTCGCGATACTTCCAGCCATCCTGGCTGTGGCGGTTGCGTGCGCGTGACGGTCGGAACCCCGTCGCAGATGAAGCGGGTGCATATCGCGATTCGCGAGGCAATCGCGGAAATTCATCGTTAGATATGGCTGTCGCAGGAGCGATGCCGCCGCACGGCGAGGTTCGGCGAGCGAGGTCGAAGATCCCTGTGCCTACATTTTCTCGACCGAAGTGAAATTATTTTTTTGGCTTCGCGCTCACGACTTTCGGGGTTGCGGTCCATTCAAGAAATAGTGGTGGCGTCGTCCATCGTCGTACAATAAAACTTCTCGTTTATTGGCAATCCAACCATGGCTATAATCTTCCGCAATCCCCTTCCAAACGTTCAACATCCTGAAATGCCGGCCGATGTGGTCATCGTTGGAGGTGGTCCGGCGGGCATGGCCTGCGCGCTTCGGCTCTCACAACTTATTGACCGTCACAATGCGCGTCATCCTAAAGCTTTGTTGAGCAAGGAAAATGTCTACGTTCTGGAAAAGGCGCGGGAGGCTGGCCAGCACTGCCTTTCGGGAGCGCTGCTCGATCCGCGCTCGATGAAGGAGTTGCTGCCGGGGTTCGAGGCGGAAGCTCCGATCGACGCGATCGTGCATAAAGAAGCCGTGTACTTCTTGACGAAGTCCGCACATCACAAGCTTCCGCTCATCCCCCCGCCGATGCACGATAAGGGCAATTATGTGATCTCCATTAACCGTTTCGTGAAATGGATGGCTGGCAAAGTTGAAGAGGCGGGTATCACCGTCTTCACAGGGTTTGCGGGCTCTGAGTTGTTGTACGACGGCAGTAAAGTTGTTGGGGTTCGAACCGACGACAAGGGAGTCGACAAACAGAATCAGCCAAAGTCGAATTTCGAGCCTGGCTATGACATCAAAGCCCAAGTCGTCGTGCTTGCCGAAGGCACCCGAGGATCCCTCACCAAGCAACTGGTCAAGAAGCTCGACCTGATGAAAGATCGCAACCCGCAGACCTACGGCATCGGCGTCAAGGAGTTGTGGGAGGTTCCATCGGGGCGCATTGAGGCGGGCGAGGTCATCTACACCATGGGCTACCCGCTGACGACAAAAGAGTACGGAGGCGCATGGATCTACGGCTCTAAGGACAACATCGTATCGCTCGGCTTCGTAACTGGCCTTGATTATCGCGATCCGCGACTCGATCCGCAGCACGTGCTTCAGACCTTCAAGCAGCATCCGTTCATTGCGAATTTACTGGCGGGTGGCAAGATGATTCGTTACGGCGCGAAATCTCTGCCTTACGGCGGGTGGTGGTCGCTGCCGCCGCTTGGCGGCGATGGATGGATGATCGTTGGTGACTCCGCCGGGTTTCTGAATTCGGCGCGTTTGAAGGGTATTCATCTGGCGATCAAGAGCGGGATGCTAGCTGCCGAAACTGCGTTCGAAGCCCTGGTTAAATCAAATGCTTCGTGCGAAATTCTAGCCAAATATCAGCGCAGCGTTGAAACCAGTTGGATCAGCGATGAACTCTATCCGGTGCGCAATTTTCATCAAGGCTTCGAGCACGGCATGGTGGCGGGAATCTTCAACACCGGGTTGCAGGAATTTTTCGATGGCGGGCTGCGCGATCGCGTCAAGTCGCATCCCGGGCATGAAAACATGAAGCCGATTGCCGGTCTTCCCGCTGACGGTGGATCCGCATCGCAACTCATCTTAGCCGCGAAAGGCGACGGAAAGCTGACCTTCGATAAGCTCACTGACCTCTATCATTCCGGCACACGGCATGAAGAAGATCAGCCTTCCCACCTTCTGATTGACGATACCAATATCTGCAACGACCGATGCATTAAAGAATTTGGTAGCCCTTGCCAGAATTTTTGCCCGGCGAACGTGTACGAGATGATCGACGATGTTTCCGCTCCGAACGGGAAACGAATCAGCTTAAACCCGGCGAACTGCGTGCATTGTAAGACCTGCGATATTCAGGATCCCTACCAGATCATTACGTGGGTTCCGCCAGAAGGCGGTGGCGGCCCAAATTACGACGGCATGTGATGCAGATGTTTAAACGCCGCGGCACTGTGGCTGCGTAAAGCCGGTTTACTAACTTAGGTATCCCAAAATGGTATAGCCAGTTGGTCACCTAATGTCACGCTTGAAATGCTGGTTCGTCTTCTCTTCGAGGTATATACTGCTCCCCGGTACTTACGGCAGTGATCGGTTCATAGCCGGAATCGGAGCATTGTCATTTCATACGCTCCGGATATAGGACGCTGGCGCAGGGTTCATGACTCATACCACCTGAAATGACCAGCGGGGGGCAAGAAGTGCACTCGGTTAACCCTCCCCAAGAGAGGTATGGCTTCGTGGACGTCCTACTTATACGATGTCTGTTTGTTGTTGTAATTGCTGTTATCTGCCTTCTTATCCACCCCTTCAATCTTCCCAAAAACCTGGATGGCGTTGTTGGCCTTTTCATCGGGGGCGCGATTATTCTTTTTGAGTGGCGGCTGCGCGCTACGAGTTTGAAACGCCTGATCGGGGCAGCCATCGGCAGCCTGCTTGGAATATTGGGCGCTTACCTTTTCGCGCTCGTGATTCGGAGTAGCGTTGCTCCGAGCCCGGTGCAAAGTTTTTTGCAGATTATGATCATGGTGACAATGAGCTACGTTGGGCTCGCGGTCGGCGCGAACAAGGGCGACCTGCTCAACTTGGCGGCGCTCGGCGGAGTTTTCGGCGGCGAGAAGACGGGCAAGAAGAGTTACAAAATTCTCGACACCAGCGTGATCATTGACGGTCGCATCGCGGATATTGCGGAAACCGGCTTCCTTGATGGCTTGATTGTAATCCCGCAATTTGTCTTGCGAGAGCTTCAGCTCGTCGCGGACTCGGCCGACTCATTAAAGCGCAACCGCGGCCGTCGCGGCCTCGATATTCTTCAACGCTTGCAAAAGACGGCTTCGGTTGAGATTAAAATTGTCGAAGACGACTTCCCCAGCGTTCGCGAGGTTGATTTGAAGCTGATCGAACTCGCCAAGCTGTACGAAGGCAAAATTCTCACCAATGACTTCAATTTGAATAAAGTAGCCCAACTCCAGGGCGTAGCAGTGCTCAATATCAACGAACTCGCGAACTCGCTGAAGCCGATCGTACTGCCAGGCGAAATTATGCGCGTCTTTATATTGAAAGAAGGCAAGGAGTACAACCAGGGAGTCGCTTACCTCGACGATGGCACGATGGTAGTAGTCGACAACGCGCGCAAAATGATCGGCAAGACGGTGGACATTTCGGTGACCTCGGTTTTGCAAACAACCGCGGGGAAGATGATTTTCGGAAAGTGGGACGAGCGTGCTCCGAGCCGCCACGATGCAAAAGTCATCTCGGTGTCGCCGCTCAACGTGCCACCGGTGCCGACTTCGAACATTCAGTCGTCCCCTGAAGTCGCGAATAAACTTACTCCGGCTGTTGCGGAGAGACCAGACTAACTCAGGCCTTCGTTGCGAGCGGTAGGCGAAGAGCCTAGGGTTTCTTGAAGTGTTCCCACCCCTGAACGGGCAAGCGCCGAAACTTCCCATCATTGACCAGACGCATTCCTCTGCTCCTTGTAATCATGCCAATTGGCGTTACCGCGACTCCGGCTATCTTTTTCGGGACGGCCTTGGATGAGGTGAACAGAAGTTCGTAGTCTTCTCCGCCGTGTAGCGCGAACGGGAGCGCAACAACGTCGGTCGCGCCTGGCCAGCGGCCCAGTGGAATATTTTCCGCGGCGATATCCGCGCCCACTGAACTCTCTTCGCAAATGTGATTCAAGTCGGTGGAAAGACCATCGCTGATATCGATCATCGCTGACGCGATACTGTGCTTTCGCAGCCACTGGCCAACCGCCAATCGAGGGGTTGGACGAAGTCCGCTGCGAGAAGCTATTTGTCGAATTTGGAAAGTCTTGCGTGACGGCGAATTCGTTGTGGACTTCATCGTTGATATTTCCGCAGCTGAAGCGCCGAGACTTCCCGTGACATAGATCCTATCCCCGGCCTTCGCTCCCGAGCGCAGAACCGCTTGGCCGTTGGGCACCGATCCGACGACGATGATGTCGGCTTGAATGCCGGAAGCGGCTTGCGCTGTGTCTCCACCAGCAAGAGGAACCTCAAAGTCCTTTGCCAGTTTGAGAACTCCCTTCATAAAGCCGTTAACCCATTCCTGCGAAACCTCGCCCGCGATCGCCAGCGACAAGAATACTGCCAGAGGCTCGCCTCCCATGGCAGCGATATCGCTGAGTCCACGCGTCAGACACCGCCAGCCGACCAGTTCGGGCGAATGCCAATGGCGCAAGAAATGTACTCTTTCAATGGTGAAGTCGGTAGTTACCAATATTTGGTGACCCTTGGGAACGCGCAACACTGCGCAATCGTCCCCAATGCCTTTTAGTACCGATGCGCCTCCTCCCGCTTTTCGCCGAATTTGCGCGATCAATTTTTTCTCGCTAAGTGGCATTCGAATCACTATATCGTGGGCGCTAGGCACGACGAATTTGTTGCGCGTCGAGATACAGTCGAGGTACAGCTGTCCCTTACGGTAGTAATTTGCCCAGAAGGGCATCGCAAGTGACCCTGCCTTCGTAACCCTAAGAAACCGCGCCAGTTGGTTGACACGCTCTAGTCGCTTTGTTAACTTTAGGTCGCCAAAGATTAATTTCTGAAGAAAAAAAGTTCAGAGGCATGAGTGAGTTAGCGGCCAGGGCGTTGAAAGTTACTCAGGCGCTGAAACAACAGCAAGTCGGCGTGCATCATAAGCAGGTCATTAGATTAAAACTCCAGCCCACGCATGATGATTCTCGCGAGGGCGGTGCAACAAGAAATTTAATGGGTGGAAATAGCTTTTGCGTAAACGCTTTTACATTTTTTTTGTAACCCGCGACGAAGCTGGGCAGCTTCGCAAGATTAGCGTTCCGGTGCACTACCTTTACGCTCTGGTGGCCGGCGTGGCTGTATCCGTGCTCTGCCTTACCGGAATCGCCAGTTCCTATACGCGCATGTTGCGGAAAGTGGCGCATTATAACGAGCTCCGCACCGAGCAGGATCAGCTGAAAGATAAATATTCGCAACTGGAACAGGTTGCCAAAGAACGCGACATTCAAGTCGCTTCCCTGGGGTCGCTGGCGAGTGAAGTGTCCGCTCTTTATGGTCTCAAGTCCGATCCCGCCATGGTCTCCGGTGCAAGCGACGCTTTGCAGTCCGCGCAGGTCAATTCTTCCCTAGACCAGCTCTACACTCTGAAGCGCACGGCGTTGAGCGGAGCAGCCAGTGTAGGCATTTCGCTCGGCCTTACCAAGAATTCAACGACTGCCGACTGGGTGCGCGCGAATTCGGCGCCTAATTTGTGGCCAGTCGAAGGTCAAATAACGGGCTCTTTCGGGGAGCGCATCGATCCCTTCAACGGCGAAGGCGCGTTTCACTCCGGAGTGGACATCTCCGCTGGCGTTGGATCTGCTGTGATTGCACCAGCTGACGGAACCATCACTTTTGCCGACTTTCTGGGGGGCTATGGACGCGCCATCATGGTCGATCACGGGCACGGAGTCACGACCCGCTACGGCCACCTCT
>JANYKL010000079.1 GCA_025361625.1 Acidobacteriaceae bacterium | reverse complement strand
CTTCTCTTTCATTTCGGTTTCGGTTGCGGCTCCAACTTTGATCACCGCAACGCCGCCGACCAGCTTTGCCAACCGCTCCTGCAGTTTCTCGCGGTCGTAATCGCTGGTGGTTTTGTCGATCTGGCTGCGAATTTCTTTCACCCGGCCCTGAACGTCTCCCGGCTTGCCTTTGCCCTCGACAATGGTGGTGTTGTCTTTGTCGATGGTCACTTTCTTGGCCTGGCCAAGGTCAGCGAGCTGAACGTTTTCCAGCTTGATGCCGAGGTCTTCCGTTATGGCTTTGCCGCCGGTCAGAATTGCGATGTCCTGCAACATTGCCTTGCGACGATCGCCGAAGCCCGGAGCCTTAACGGCCGAGACCTGCAGCGTGCCGCGCAGCTTGTTCACGACGAGAGTCGCGAGCGCTTCGCCTTCCACGTCTTCAGCGATGATCACAAGCGGCTTGCCGCCCTTTGCGATCTGCTCAAGAAGAGGCAGCATGTCTTTCATGTTGCTGATCTTCTTTTCGTGGATCAGGATGTAGGCGTTCTCCTGGACCGACTCCATGCGCTCCGGGTCAGTGACGAAGTACGGGGACAGATAGCCGCGATCGAACTGCATGCCTTCAACCACGTCCAGCTGCGTTTCAAGAGTCTTTGACTCTTCCACGGTGATGACGCCATCCTTGCCGACTTTCTTCATGGCCTCGGCAATGATCTTGCCGATGGTCTCGTCGTTGTTCGCCGAGATGGTTCCGACCTGTGCGATCATTTCGCCAGAGACCGGCTTGCTGAACTTATCCAGCTCGCCTTTCTGCTGGTTGCCATCTTTATCGACGCGTCCGGTAATGAGCTGAACCGCCTTTTCGATGCCGCGCTTCATGGCCATCGGGTTGGCGCCGGCAGCCACCGTCTTCACGCCTTCGCGGTAAATTGCCTGCGCGAGAACCGTGGCGGTGGTGGTACCGTCTCCAGCGACGTCACTCGTCTTGCTGGCAACTTCGCGAACCATCTGGGCGCCCATGTTCTCAATGCCATTGGGAAGTTCGATTTCCTTGGCAACGGTTACGCCGTCTTTGGTGATGGTGGGCGAACCGAATTTCTTCTCAATAACGACGTTGCGGCCCTTGGGGCCGAGAGTGACTTTCACAGCGTCAGCCAACATGTTGACGCCGCGGAGAATTGCCTGGCGGGACTCTTCTCCATGAACAATTTGTTTTGCCATAATAGTTAACTCCTTAAGATTTTCTGCAGGCATAACGCCTGCCTTGTTCTTCGCTTCGTTTCTTTGTAAATACGCGGCTTGCCACATTTCGGCAGCTCAGCCACTACTGCCTGCGGGAGACGGGGCCAGCCCCATCTCCACACTGGCGCCCTTCCTAGCGGCGCGATCCTGCTGTTTCTTTCTTGTTTGAGCCCGAGGACGCGGTCGAGGATGATGCGCCTGACAGAACGCCCAAAACCTCTTCTTCGCGCATGATGATGAAGTCTTCTCCATCGATCTTGATTTCGGTGCCTGAATACTTGCCGAACAGAATGCGATCGCCCTCTTTTACGTCGAGCGGACGAACCTTGCCTTCTTCGCTGATCTTGCCTTTGCCGGCGGAAACAACTTCGCCTTCCTGCGGTTTATCTTTTGCGGAGTCGGGAATAATGATGCCGCCACGAGTGGTATTGGCCTCGTCCACGCGTCGAACCAGGATGCGGTCGTGCAGTGGAGTGAATTTAGTAGCCATGGTTAAATACTCCTTTCAAGAGTTTGATTAAGGCTCAGGCGACCTATGAAGTACCTGTAGCTGGAAGATTGTTAGCAGTTGATTGCCACGAGTGCTAATTATAAGAATGTGCGTGCGGGATTGTCAAGTCGGGGCAAAAACTCACTAAGTTATTCATTGAAAACGGGTTACAGAAAGGATATTCACAGCCCCGCACTTCGAGCCAAGAGCGGCTGCTGCTGGGTCATGCAATGGAGGGCTCCAAACCCCCAGATTAGGTCTCCGCAGTATATGGGGATGATCTCCCGGGTCGGGAAGAGTTCGGCCAGGGCGTTCAGAGCGATCCGGTCGTTTGGATCATTGAAAACCGGCACCAACACCACTCCGTTGGCGATGTAGAAGTTCGCATAGCTGGCGGGAAGTTGGCGTCCCTCAAACCTCACCGGGCTCGGCATCGGAAGTTCGATGATATCGAGTCTCTGCCCGTCCGACGTTCGAGCGTTCTTTAGGCGACCGAGATTTGCGCGGAGCCGGACATGGTTTTCGCTCAACTCGTCGAGCTCGATCATCGTGACTATGGCAGTCGGAGCGACAAAACGGGTGAGGTCGTCGACGTGGCCGTGGGTGTCGTCGCCAGCGATGCCGCTATCCAGCCAGATGACCGATTGCACTCCAAAATAGTCGGCAAACATCTGCTCGTAGGCCGAGCGATCCATGAACGGATTGCGCTGCTGAGTCTCTGACAAGAGGCATTCTTCGGTGGTTAGAAGGGTGCCTTGGCCGTTGACGTCGATCGATCCGCCTTCCAGGACAACGCGTTCATTACTCACGCGATTATTGACCGTGCGATCTCTCTTTCCGTCATCTTTTATAAGCGGCCTGATTAAATTTGCTCCGGCTTCAACCGCCATGCGTTCCCCAAGTTTTTCGTCCGCCGCGAAGTTGGAATATTTCGCCCAGGCGTTGAACTGAAAATGCAGCGCCAGCAGCCGCGGATCGGAATTCTTTTTCGAGGGAGTGAGGGCAGGCGTCAGAAAGATGCATCCTGAATCGCGTGTCCAGACGCGGTCCGTGCGCCACTGATAAAAGCTGACGTTGTCTGAGAGCGCATCCGCCTTTTCGAGCACGGCGCGAACCTTCTTTTCCGCAGCGGCGTTGTTAACTACCAGGTCAACACGTTCATGGCGCGAGAGATTACGAATGATTTCCGCATAGACCCACGGGATCGGATCAAATTTGCCCGGCCAGTCTGCTCGATAGTGCGGCCATGCGAGCCACGTAGATTCGTGCGGCTCCCACTCAGCGGGCATGCGATAGCCCTGCGCTGCGGGAAGAAAACCCCTCGCCTCGGCTACCCTAGTACGGTTCGATTGTCTAACTTTGGGCATCTTGCGAATGTTTGAGTTGCTAACTACTTACCGTCCAGCATGCGGCTGGTGATGGGCGCGTAGCTGTCGATGCGCCGGTCGCGGAGAAACGGCCAGTTTCGGCGCGTGTCTTCAAGATGCTTCAGATCAACCTCTCCGACAAGAATTTCTTCTTTATCGTATGAGCCTTCGGCGAGCACGCGGCCGAAGGGATCGCAAAAGAACGATCCGCCCCAAAACTCAAGCCCTTTGCCGGGAGCAGAATTGCCGCGTATGTTGCCCGTCTCCAAGCCGACCCGGTTCACCACCGCGACGTAGACTCCATTCGCAATTGCATGCGCCCGCTGAATCGTTCGCCAGGCGTCATGTTGCGCCGCTCCGAACTCAGCCTTTTCATCCGGATGCCAGCCTATGGCAGTCGGATAAAAAAGTATGCTCGCACCTTGCAATGCCGTGAGCCTCGCGCCCTCTGGATACCACTGATCCCAGCACACGAGCGTGCCGAGCTTACCCGCCGATGTATCGAAAGCCCTAAAGCCGAGATCGCCTGGGGTGAAATAAAATTTCTCGTAGTAAAGAGGATCGTCTGGGATATGCATTTTGCGATAAAGTCCGCGGAGCGAACCATCGCTCTCAAAAACCGCAGCCGTGTTGTGATAGAGGCCGGGAGCGCGCTTTTCGAAAAGCGAAGCGATCAGCACCACTTTATTTTTTCTTGCAGCCTCACCTAATGTCCTACTTGCCTCGCCTGGGATCGGTTCAGCAAGATCAAATAGCACCGCGTCTTCGCGCTGGCAGAAGTATTGCGTTTGAAAAAGTTCAGGAAGGCAAACCACGTGAGCGCCTTGCCGAGCTGCGTCGGCGATGCGGTCGATCGCCTTGGCTAAGTTGTCGGCCGGTTCGGATCCGCACGACATTTGGATCAAAGCAACGTTAAATTTTTCCGGCAATGCCAACGCCATCGTTTTCGCACCATTCTCAACACAAACTTCAACTGCGTAGGATAACAAAGTCAACCCTGCTCCACCGATGTTACGACGAGGTTGCATCGTGCCCGGCGTATTGGTTCTTGATCTAGTACATTGTTTCTTCGGCGGAATTCATTTTTTGGGAGGCATCACCCTTTGAAGCACAAGATTGTCGCTAAAGTCGGGAACGCAAAACATAATAAGCAGGCAGAAGGAGCGGGAATCGACCGCAAACTGCACGATCCGGTTGCCGACCGCCTCATTCCGTTAGAGCCGCTTGACCTTCGAAAGATTCGATCGATCGACGACCTGATTCGCGCGATGGCGAAGACCGCTTTCACCGGCCGGCAGCTAGGCGAAGCGGCGGACGTGCTGGAAGCAATGGCTCGCGACCAGGACTGTTTTGTAGTGATGACGCTCGCGGGGGCGATGACGGTAGCCAAGCAGGGACTCATCATCGCGGAATTGATCGATCGCGGCATCGTGAACGCTATCGTGTCCACGGGTGCCTTGATGGCGCATGGACTGGTTGAGGCAACCGGGCGAGCACATTTTAGGCATAATCCCGAATTCAGCGATGAAGAGCTATATGAGGCGGGATATAACCGCGTCTACGACACGCTGGAGCCGGAACAGAATCTCGACGACGTCGAACGCGTGATGCACGCTGTGTTTGGCGGATGGAATTCAGATGAAACCATGTGTTCGTACAAACTGAATCGGGCGATTGGAGCGCATCTCGCGAAACGTTCAAAATCAGAGCGCGGCATTTTGAAGTCGGCTTATGAGCAGAATGTCCCCGTTTTCGTTCCCGCATTTTCTGATTCCGAGCTTGGCCTCGACTACGCCTTGACCAACCGTGAGCGCGACAAACAAAAGAAAGCGCGCTTTCGTTTTGATCCTTTCGAAGACCTCGAGCACTTTGCGGCTACTCTTCTAAGTCAAAAGCGAATCGGCATTTTTACCATCGGCGGAGGAGTGCCTCGGAATTGGTCACAACAGTTTGGGCCTTTCATTGAACTCCGCCATCGCCGGGGAGGGGAGGACTTGCCGCTGAAGCGATATCACTACGGTCTGCGCATTTGCCCGGAACCGGTTCACTGGGGCGGCCTTTCGGGCAGCCCTTACAGTGAGGCGATATCGTGGGGTAAGTTCGTACCGCCGTCCGAAGGCGGAAAGTTCGGAGAAGTGTTTGTGGACGCGACCGTCGGACTTCCTATGATTGTTGCCGCCGTTCTCGAGCGGTTGACGAAGAAACCTGCCGCGAAGAAAAAGATTATTCAACTCACCAAATAATCCCTTATCTTTGCAATCGTCGGTGCGAGCGCGCCATCCACCACCTTCGGACGGCGACCAGCGACCAGACGGCTTCGACGATTCCAAAGGGCCACGCGCCTTGAAGAAAGCCGTAAGCCGATCCA
>JANYKL010000071.1 GCA_025361625.1 Acidobacteriaceae bacterium | reverse complement strand
TTCGGCGACTACGACAACGACGGCAATCTCGACCTCTATGTTGCCAACTACGTGGACGTCGATATGAACAATCTACCGAAATTTGGCGACGGCCCGTTCTGCCAGTATCGCGGTATCGCGGTAAACTGCGGCCCGCGCGGATTGAAGGGCGCACGCGACCGCCTCTATCACAACAATGGTGACGGCACTTTCACCGACGTCACCGAAAAGCTCGGCATCGATACGCAAAGCTATTACGGACTGGGCGTGCTCTGGCTCGACTACGACAAGGATGGATGTCTCGATCTCTATGTCGCCAATGATTCGTCGCCCAGCCTTCTCTATCACAACAACTGCAAGGGCGGATTCACCGAGGTCGGTGCTGAGGCCGGAGTCGCCTACAGTTCCGATGGCCACGAGCAGGCCGGCATGGGCGTCGATTCCGCCGACTACGATCGCGACGGCTGGCCCGACATGGTGAAAACGAATTTTTCCGACGACGACAACAATCTCTACCACAACGATGGCAACGGCGAATTCACCGACCTCGCGGGAGCCGCGGGGATCGGCGCGATAAGTAATCCCTACCTCGGCTTCGGCGCCAAATTTCTCGATTATGATAACGATGGCTGGCCCGATCTTTTCATCGCCAACGGACACGTCGACCCTCAAGTAGAAGGGCAGTCGTTCGGAGTCGGCTATGCCGAGCGCCCATTCCTCTTTCACAATCTGCGCAACGGCAAATTTGAGGAGGTCGGGCAGAAGTCCGGTGGAGCGCTGGCGAAGAAATATGTAGGCCGCGCCGCTCTGACCGCCGATTTCTGGAACCGCGGCCGGCAGGATCTTCTCATGACCAATCTCGATGGCGCGCCAGTCCTTCTGCGCAATGAAGCCGCGTCACCGGGCCACTGGCTGCGAATCAAAACCGTAGGCGCCAAATCAAACCGCGATGGTTACGGAGCAAGAGTCGAGATCACCGCAGCCGGATCAACGCAGTCGGCCGAGGTCCGGGCCGGCAGCAGTTTCGAGAGTTCGAGCGATCCGCGCCTCCACTTCGGACTAGGAACTGCCACCAGGGTCGATTCGATCACGGTTCACTGGCCCAGCGGTCGGGTTGAGAAGCTCGCCCCCGAATCGGCCGACCAGGAAATTACTCTCACCGAGGGCCAGGGAGTGACTGCGCGACATTCCGGAGCAGCGCATCCCTCAAAGCTCGACGGCAGCGGCGTTCCACCGAATCGCTAAACAAAAACAGAAGTGGATGTTCCAGCGGCGCACCTCAGAACCCCGTAGACAATTCGCCCATTGACACAGCCTGTTCAATGCAATGTTTCTCTCTCAAGACCCTAAATTCTATGGAATTCCGTAGAACAGCTCCTCTTCAGCTTCCGTTCCTCATAGACCGCACACCAGTCCTTGCCCGTAAGTAGTAGAAAAATAGCATCTCCGCCTTTGGCGCAAAAAATGCCATGGCATAGGTACAGAGTTAGGTGTAGCTCGCGTTGCCGTGAGAGTGTTGCATGGCGATACGAGGTCAATCAATAGAATCAATGTTTTGAATTGACAAAACAATTTGGAATGAAGCAGAATGCTGCGCACTCTAGCTAGATTGTTTGCCTAGACAGAGATTGAGACCGGTCAAAGACTGATCGTGGGCCGTGCAGCCCTGAAAATGGAAACAAGAACACTTGTATCCCAGAGATCGAAGAGTTTTCGTGCAACAACCGTACAGAAAAAATTTCCGTTCCATCGCTTCCCAGAGGGTAGGTCAATGAAAAGATTGCAGTTCTGCCTCGTAGCTTGCGCCATCCTGGCGCTCACCTTTAGCGCCTTCGCTCAGGTTCAAAACGGCCAGTTCACCGGCACCGTCACCGATCCAACCGGCGCTTCGATTGGAAACGCAAAGGTTACGGTGACGAATCCCGCGACAAACTTCAGCAGTTCGGCGACCACCAATAGCAGCGGCAACTACACGGTGAAAGAAGTTCCGCCCGGTAGTTACAAGATCGCGGTCGAGGCGGCCGGCTTCAAGATTGTGGAGAACAATGGCGTGACCGCAAACGCCGGCACCATTTCCCACCTCGACGTGAAGCTGCAACTCGGCAAAGCCTCGGAAGTAGTGGAAGTGACGGGCGCGGCCTCGGCTGTCAACACCGAAGATTCGAAGCTGGCCACGATCGTCAGTTCGGCGCAAATTGAAAACCTTCCGCTGAATGGTAGAAATGTGTTTGACTTGATGCAGATGAGTGCCGGTGCCGTAAACGTTACCGGCGTTGACTTCGAGGGCGGTCACGGGACAGTCGTCAACGGCGTACGCGAAGACTTTAATGGATTCCTCATCAACGGCGTCTCCAACAAGGGTCTGAGCGGTGGAGTGATCAACGTACCGATTCAAGACTCTGTCGAAGAGTTTCAACAGTTGCAACTCAATATGTCGGCCCAGTACGGCAGTAGTGCTGGCGGCAGCGTCAATCTGGTTACCAAATCCGGAACCAACGCCTGGCATGGCAGCGCATGGGAGTACATTCGTAATGACGCTCTTGATGCCAACAACTTCTTCTTAAATCAGACCGTCCCGATTACGAAAAAACCTCCGCTCCGCTTTAACCAGTTTGGATTGACCCTCGGAGGCCCAGTGATAAAGGACAAGTTGTTTTTCTTCTTATCTCTTCAGGGCGACCGATTTAAGAGCTCAGGTACACCCCAATCGGTTCTTCAGGAATCGGCCGCTTTCCGCGATGCCGTCATTCAGGCAAATGCGAATGCAGGACTGAATTCGACCGCCGCGCTGCTATATTCAAATTTCGCACCCTCACTCGCGGGAACGCCCACCGGGCTCACGGCGAACACTTACACTGGCGGCGACTTCACACCGTATCTTTGCGGTGCAGCTGGGACCCCGCTACAGGAGCAGAAATGGGCGTCCATTTTTGGTGTCACGCCAGCGGAATCTGCGATTTGCGGCATACCTCAGCAAGCGGGCACGCTCAACCGTGACGTCAGTATCCAGGAGAGCAGCACCGCAATATTCAAAACGCAGACCGGCGGTCTGGGAAATGCGAACCTGTTTAACGGCAACGAAGGATCGCTTCGGATCGACTACAATTGGAACGCCAACAACCGCTTCTACATTAATTACAATTACAACCGCCAAACAGATAAATATGGCCCTTGCAATGCAGCTTGCACGCGCGGTTTCTCCAACCCAACCCGGAGTAATTTGCCGCAGTCGTCGTTGAGCTTCGTGCATACATTCAGTCCGAGCGTTTTAAATGAATTGCGTCTCGGCTACCTGCAGAACAATACAATTATTACCACTAAGGACGGTGGCGTTCCGGCTATCGGATTTGCCGACGGATCGGCGGGCTTTGGCTCCTACAACGGCTATCCGCAGGCTTTCAAAGAGAACATCTACACCTATTCCGACATGGTTTCGATTGGTCATGGGAACCACAACATGAAGATCGGGGCGGATTTCCGGCGCAATATCGAGAACTCTGAGTTCAATGTGGCGCGGCCCTCCTACTACTTCTACGACCAGATCTTCTTTGCAGCCGATGCGCCTTATTTGCAGGTAGCTGGCGTCGATCCTGGAATTTGCAAGGCTCCATGTCCAGCCTCGTCCTTCAATCCCACACCAATCGCGACTCTCAACAGTAATATCCGGCATTGGCGCAATCGTGAAATGGGTGCCTACTTCCAGGATGACTGGAAGGCAACGAAACGCTTGACCTTGAACCTTGGTCTTCGCTACGACCTTTACTCACGTCACAATGAGGAAGGAGATGTTGCGACCACCTTTATCAAAGGTCCTGGCACGAACATGCTCGGGTGGGTGGGTAATGCAAATGTTCTGAACGGTACTGTAGGAACGATCGGTGGAGTAACCTACGACTGCTCAACGCCTAGCGCGATTTTGCTGTCCCAGCTTGCTGGCGTATGCGGTCCGGGTGGTTTCGCACCGGCCAAAACATTGGGTAAGGGGAACCATCATAACTTTGGACCGCGTGTTGGCTTTGCCTGGGATATCTTCGGAAATGGCAAGACCGCGCTGCGCGGTGGCTTCGGGGTGGCCTACGAGGGTACCCTGTACAACCCACTCTCCAACTCGCGTTGGAATCTGCCGTACTACTCGTTTGATCAGGTTATCGGTGGCGTAGGCGTGTCGGGTGCCGACGTAGTTTATGGTCCCTCAACCTGCACTGGGTTGCCGCCGACGGGGACTTGTCAGCAAGTGTCGAATGTGCCCGTAACCTTTACTGGATGCGGGACCAACCCCGGAAATCAGGGTCCATGCTCACAAGCCCAGAACCAGGGCAATATCAACGGATGGGATCCAAGCAATCCCAACCAGGCGACTCTGACGGGCATTATATTCCCGGAGGGTATTAGGGATCCTTACGTTTACAACTTCTACTTGAGCGTGCAGCATGAGATTGCAGCCAAGATGGTGATGCAGCTTGACTATGTGGGAACGGCGGGCCACAAATTATTCCGTTCCGAGGACATCAATCGCCAGCCGGGCTCTTATCTTCCTGTCGGTAGTGTCGTCACTGATAACTTTGGAAGAAGCTGGCCTGGTTTAGGTGGGCGTCTTAACCAGAACTACGGGCGTCTGCGTAATTGGCAGAACCAGGTCAATTCTAACTACAGCTCACTGCAAGCCTCATTGAAGAAGCAGATGAGTCACGGGCTGCTGTTCAATGTGAGCTACACCTACAGCCATTCGATTGATGACGGATCGACTTGGCACAGCGGCGCAACTACGGCCAATGGAGCCGCTGCAGGTGAGGGCTTCACGACTGACCAGACGCTTCCGGGACTGGACCGCGGCAACTCGGTGTTCGACATCCGTCATCGGCTAACTTTCAATTATGTCTACCAGCTACCCGGACAAAACCTGAGAGGCGTCTTGGGGGCGATCGCCGGTGGCTGGTCCTATAACGGCATCTTTTCCATCCAGTCAGGAGCACACTGGGAGCCTTATAACTCGGCTACCCCTAGGTTGAGGGAGATTACCGACCTCACGACGCCATGTTCTGCTGCGGATATTCCCAACAATTGCCAGAATATTCGCGGCGACTACAACCTTGACGGCGGTAGAAATGATCGGCCTAGCTCGAGTGTGCCATCAGTTAGCGGAGTGAGCCATGCCAATTGGGCAAATGGCTGGGGGTCTTCCTGCGTAGTCGACGCCGTCTCCGGTGTATGTACGGGTGTTTATGCGACCACTGGTCCGAACATTGTCTTCTCGCCACCGTGTCTAGGCTGCACGTCGAATTTGGGACGCAACACCTTCGTCGGTCCGGGCAACTGGGTCTCCGATATGACCCTATCGAAGACATTCAAATTCACCGAAAGGGTGAGTATGAAATTCGACGCCAACGGCTTCAACGTTTTCAACCACACGAACTTCGTGTTAGCGACAGCCGGTGGCGGAGCGCATAACCAGCCGCGCACTGCCAACTTCGGTCAAGCTGCAGGAACACTCAACGAACGTCAACTACAGTTCGGCGTAAAGGTGAGTTTCTAGCCCGAAGTCGCTGCTTTTGAGGCTTGCTTCCCACCGGAAGCAAGCCTCTTTTATTTTTGACAATATATCTTCGTTGTTTTTACAGCAGGAGTTGTCGCACTATGAGCAGAGGATGGCGCGTCCTTTTTCTCATTACCGCCTGCTCACTATGGTTGCCGTCCCCCCTCCAGTCCCAGCAAACGCAGCAACTGGGGAAAATCGTTGGTACTGTCCGAGTTTTGCGAGGGGACTTTACCTCTGTCGCTGTACTCATCACACTGGAATTTCGAGGCGCGCCTGTTCAGAGTGCTTACACCGATAATCAGGGCCGCTTTGGGTTTATAAACCTGCTTGCCAACGAATATCGAGTGACGGTAAATGATGATGCCTATAAACCTCAGTCCATCAGCGTAAATGTGAACCCCCAGTTTTCGCCGCTTAACATCGTGCAATTGACGCTTGAGCCTCGCGACAACAAAAAAAAGGAAGATTCGCTGCAGGCGAGGGTCCCCGGCAGCAACCCCTACCTCGTCGATCCCGCCGAGTACTATCGACAATTCCCCAAGAAGACCGTAAAAGAATTCGAGAAGGGAGTCGAAGCCAACCACAGATCCCAAGCCGATGACGCCATGGCCCACTATGAAAAGGCTTTAAGCTATTCGCCCGACTTTTATCCCGCCCACAACAACCTGGGTTCTCTTTATCTCGGACGGCAGAACTTCGACGCCGCGCAGGCTCAATTCGAAGCCGCTCTCAAGACCAACCAGAACGATGTCGAGGCTTACTTCAATCTTGGCAATCTCTTCTTGATGATCAAGCGCTACCCGGATGCCGAGCGCGAGATCAACGAAGGGCTCCAACGCCGTCCCGATTCAGCCTTTGGACACTTCTTGCAAGGCGTGCTTTATTCGCGCACCGGAAAGCTCGACTTGGCCGAGAAGAGCCTGCAGAGCGCGCTTCAGCTCGACCCCAAAATGCCGCAGGCCTATCTGCAACTGGTCAATCTCTATCTGCAGCAGAAGCGCACTTCGGAAGCGATTGCGCAGCTCGAAGCCTACCTGAAAATATTTCCGGATTCTCCAGTTTCGCCCAAAGCTCGCGAATCGCTGAAGAGATTGCAAGGCGAGGCGAGCGGTGCCGCCCCTCAGAAATAGCCACAACTTCTGCTCACCCGCGCCGATGATAAAATTTTAAAACAGCCTATGCATCTTAAATGGCGCGTTTCTGGCCCACTGTTGCTCCTGGTTATCAGCTTTTCCAGTGTGAATGCCGCTGCCGCAGCAGTACCAGCAGCGCCTACGAACGTCATTCTGATCACTCTCGATACCACCCGCGCCGATCGGATGGGGTTCATGGGCTCTAACTTAGGTCTAACCCCCAGTCTCGACGCCTTGGCGAAACAATCGGTCATCTTCACGCGAGCGTATTCTCAGGTTCCTCTCACCACGGCCTCGCACGCGTCCATTCTTACTGGCACTTATCCGCAGTTCAATCAGGTCACTGACTTCGGAGTCGCACTCGCCGAGGATTTGCCGTACGGTCCTTACATTTTTCGTGGGAACGGTTACCACACCGCCGCATTCGTAGCTTCTCTCGTGCTTGACCCCGAATCGCGTTCTGCTCCCGGCTTTGACCGCGGTTTCGACACCTACGACTCAGGTTTCCATCGCAGGAGGGAGGGCGAGGATCGTTATCAGGCAATCGAGCGGCGCGGCACTGAAGTGGTCGATCACGCTATTGCATGGCTGAATGCGCATCCGAAGGGTCCTTATTTCATCTGGATCCACTTATACGACGCCCACGATCCCTACGATCCGCCGGAGCCATATAAAACGAATTATGCCGCTACCCCTTACAACGGCGAGATTGCCTACCAGGATTTCGCGGTGGGGCAATTAATGACGTATTTGAAATCGCGCGGCCTCTATGAAAATGCGCTCATTGCGGTTATGGCCGATCATGGTGAAGCCCTCGGCCAGCATGGAGAGAGCACGCATGGAATGTTTCTCTATGACGAAACAATTCATGTACCCTTGTTGTTCAAACTGCCGCGAGAGCGGTCTGCTGGAGCTCGAATTGAAAATCGCGTCGGGCTGGTCGATGTGATGCCGACAATCCTGCAGGTTGCGGGCATAGCCATTCCAAAAGAGATGCAGGGCGAATCGCTCCTGCCGGAGATGCAAGCCCCTCGCTCGCAGAGTTCAGGGTCGAACCCCGCATCAGTGTCCGCGCGGCCGAACCTGGCGTCTGGGGCCGCCCTGCCTCATGAGCGCCCCATCTATTCCGAGAGCGATTATCCCCATCGTACATTCGGGTGGAGTTCGTTGCGATCGTTAAGGACTGGCAAGTATTTATTTATCGAGGCGCCAGAAAAAGAACTCTACGACGAATCGTTGGATCCCAACTCTGAACACAATCTATCCGCGAAGTCGGTCGCGGTCGCCAGTACTCTCCGGATTCAACTCGAAGCTCTGCGCGATAAAACCACTACGTCAAAAGAAGCGCCGAAAATATCTGCCGATCCTGGCCTTCAGGAAAGGTTGAACGCGTTAGGATACGTCGCCAGTGACAACACTTCGTCAGCTATGCCCGGGATCAAAGAATCGGGTGCAGATCCGAAAAATAAGATTGAGGTAGTTAACCTTCTGCACCGGGCGGAAATGGCAAAAGAAGACATGCGCTTTCAAGAAGCTGTGCCCCTGCTGGAAGAGGTAATTGCGCTCGAACCGAATCTTCCAATTACATATTTGCAATTGGGCACAGCCTTGAGTTCGCTGAAAAAGTACGAGAAGGCGGTTCCGATTTTGCGCAAGGCCGTTGAAATGCGCCCTGACTTGACAATTCCTCGATATCAGTTGGGTTCCGCATTGTTTGAAACCGGAGACTTTGCCGGAGCCGCAGAGCAGTTTCAAACCTCAATCGCCCGCTCTCCAAATTGGCCGGAAGCCCATCTGTCGCTCGCTACGGCCTATGCTCGACTCGGACGCATGACTGACGCCGTTGCAGAGTATGAGAGGGTGATTGCCCTTCGCCCGAATCATTACAGCGCACACCTGCTGATGGGGAGGGCAATGGCCTTGTCAGGCAATCCCGCAGGCGCGCTACCCTTTTTGATGAGAGCAGTCGAGTTGCAGCCAAAGTCTCCGGAGCCGCACCGCTTTCTAGCGGATGCCTACGTGCAGTTAGGGCAACAAGCAGATGCGGATCGCGAACGGGCCACTGCCGAGCGGCTTCGCGCGGCTGGCGGCCAGTGATTTACTTGGTGCAATAAACTTGCCTCATTTGATCCCACAAAGCCGCGCGTACATTGTCTAAGTTATTAGCTTGCTGGGACATATTTGCAGAACGTCTGGTCTAACCTGCAGGCGGCCGAATATTCGTCGTGTGCCTGATGCATCCGGTGCAATAGCTGCAGAGCAAAAGCGAGGTTCAGATGGGCTTCCGCGAGATTCGGCTCAAGCTTGATCGCCGATTGAAACTGCAGCACGGCCTTCGAGGAGCGATTCGTATGGTTGTAACAGATGCCAAGAAAATTGTGGAGTTTCGCATCCTCGAGACCCAGAGCGATCGCTTTTTCCAGATGTGACGCAGCCTGCAAATAATTGTGCTGTTGAAATAAATTTATTCCCAACTCGCGTTGGCCGCCAGAAAAGTTTGGCTGGATCGCTACTGATTGTTCAAACTCCGCTTCCGCGGATTTCAAATCGCTCTCCCCCTTGAGAAGTGCCAGCTGATAATGAGCCTGATAATTCTGCGGATTGTTGCTTACAGCCTTTCCGAGCCAGGTTCTGGCCTCATTAAACTGGCCCAGTTTGGCCAGCGCTCGCGCCAGCGCCGTCATGGCATTATCGAAATTCGGATTCAACTTCAAGCAGCGCTTCAATTGGTCTGCGGCAAGCTCCCAGTTCTGCAGCCTGAGCGCCGACTCTCCGAGCAAGAACGGTATGACATAAATGTCAGGATCTTTCTGCTGCACCTCGGTCAGAAGAGCTTCGGCCCGATCGTCGTCCTTACGCTGAAAGGCGTCTTCCGCTTTAAGGATCGAATTAAATTCCCAAAGCTTTTCTTTGGGATCGGGGAGGCCTTGCAGTGCTTCAGGCGAAACCGCGGCGCGAAAGCCGAAGTATCCTAGAGCACGAAGTTTCGCCAGCGCCTCGGGGTTGATATTGCCTGCCGATTTGTCCTCGTCGTGAAGAGGCTGGTGAAGAGCTTTGCGAGACAGAACGCTCTGCAGTTTGTCCCTCAGAGTGGCAACTGTCGCGGGTTGCTGGTCCGCCAAATTTCGCGTCTCGCTTGGATCGTCCTGTAGGTCGTACAACTCCGGCTTCGGTGCTTCAATGAAATGAAATCGCGCAGTCTCGATGGAATGTAAAGGGCTCCAACCGAAAGAGCTGAATGGATAAAACGTTTCACTATAAGAGCTGTCTTGAGCATCGCGATTGGCGTTCGGCTTGAGGCCGGGCAGAACAGGCGATTGGAACTGGGAATAAATCAGGTCCGGCGATGACCTCGAAGGCTTGATCCCGGCCACTTGCAGCAGGGTTGGCGCAATGGCCGCCGTTTCCACAAGCTCCTGCCTGTGTTGGGTTGAAATGCCGCTTCCAGCGGGCGGCTTCAGAATCAAAGGAATGTGGACCGTCGCGTTGTAGATAAAAAAGCCATGTTCGTCTTCACCATGTTCCCCTAAGGATTCGCCGTGATCGCTCAGGGCGACAATAAGCGACGAATCATAAAGATGATTCTGCTTGAGCGATGAGATGAGATTGCCAAGTTCATGATCGGCATAGGCAATCTCGCCGTCGTAAAGGTGGCCGCGATATTCTGTGCGATAAGGTTCAGGGGGATCGTAAGGACTGTGAGGGTCATACAAGTGTAACCATAAAAAAAACGGGCGGTGCTTAGTGCGCCTGATCCATGCGATCGCTCGGGGAACGCTTTCGCCAGCGCGGCGATCGACCAGGCCGGTGTCTTTTTCTGCGAATGTCTTCGCCGAAAATGAGTCGTCGTAAAAATCGAAACCTCGCGCCAGTCCCCAACTCCGATCAAGAACAAACGCACTCACAACTGCCCCCGTTGCGTATCCCGATTGCTTAAAGGTTTGCGCCACGGAACGGATTCCCGGGGCCAGCGGCTGCCCGGTAAAGTCCTGCACGCCATTTTGAAAAGGATATGTTCCGGTAAGAATTACAGCATGCGAAGGCCAAGTCAGTGGAACTTGTGAGATCGCGCGCTCAAAAATTACGCCATCCTGGGCCAACCCATCGAGCGTGGGAGTTTTTACATCTTTGGCGCCAAAACATCCGACATGATCAGCGCGCAGTGTGTCGATCGTAATCAATATCACGTTCGGTCTAGCAATGGAGGGTGACTCCGCGGCAGCGCGCTTGGGCGTTGCTCGATGCGCAGATGACGGAGCTGTTGTCGTTCGGGCAGGTTGAGCGAAACCCGACCCCACCGCCAAAAATAAAGAGAAAGATAAAGATAAAGATGAAGATGAAGATAAGAACGAGATCGAGAGTACCGACACGATCGCCACATTGGGCCGACGAAGCATGGGTTATTGCGGAGCCAGTTGTTGCGCCCGCTGGGTCTCTTGATCAGCCTCAGCCGACAGACCCTTGGCAGAAAGAGCTTTGGCCAGGGATTGATGCATGATCGCCTCTTGCGGCGCCAAGTCTACGGCCCGCCGAAGCTCAGCTAAGGCCTCGTCAATTTTACCTTCATAGAGCAACGTCTCCCCGAGCGCGCGGTGCCCGCGAGCTAGAGCGGGGTTGATCGTGACTGACTGGCGAAATGCGCTCGCCGCAAATTCCAACTGCTGTTTTTGCAGAAAAACAACTCCCAAATTGAAAGCCGCTTCAAAATTCGTCGCATCCAGTTGCAAACTCTTTTGCAGAGTCACGATCGACGGGTCCATTTCACCAGCGTGCGCTTGCGCCATTCCAAGATTAAATACCGCCAGCGCGTAATCCGGACTCAGTTGCACAGCCTTCTGCAATTCCTCAACTGCCTCTGGATATTGTTTTAAACGATAGTAGTCGAGCCCTTGCAAATAATGGGCAGGCACCGAATTGGGCTCCGTTTGAACTACCTTCTTCAGGTTGTCGATTGATTCCTGATAATGTCCGTGCTGGCTCGCCGCGATGGCGTCGGAAATCAATTCGTAGGTTACGATGCGGTCTTTCGGATCGGGCAAGGTCGTGTTACTAATGCCGAGATTGCCTCCGCCCGAGAAAGCCGCGTACCCGAGCGCTTTCAGACGTTCCATGAGTGCCGGATCGAGCCCGGTTGTCTCTGCCAGTTCTTTGCCGGCGCTGTAATCCTTAATCGTGCGTGAGAGCTTCGCGCGCATCTCTTCTGAGACCGCTTTCTTGTCGCTAAATAGATTATGCAGCTCTCCCGGATCGCTAGTTACGTCGTAAAGCTCCGGTCGCGGCGCATCGATGAAGTGATATTTTGCATTCTCAGTTCCCCGAAGCTCGCTCCAATTAAAGTGAATGCGGGGCAGGTAAGTCTCCTCATACAGAACGCGTTCTCGATGCTCGCGACTGCGGTCTTCTTTGCCGCCGGAATTCTTGCTTTCCGTCATCACTGAAATAAGACTGCGCCCTTGTACTTGAGATGGAATCTCAACTCCGACAGCATCCAACACTGTCGGCATCAGGTCGACCAGCGATACAAGGCCTAGCACCACGCCGGGTGCAGCTTTCGGCCTCTTGATAATCAGCGGCACGTGCATCGTGGAGTTATAAATAAAAAATCCGTGTGTCTTCTCGCCATGCTCGCCAAGGCTCTCGCCATGATCCCCGCTCAAGACGACGATTGTGTTGTCATAAATTCTCTTTTCTTTTAGATAGCGAATGAGTCTCCCGACCTGCTCATCTGCAAAGGCAATCTCCCCATCATAAAGACGCGACGCATATTCGGTCGCATAAGGCTCAGGGGGACGATATGGAAAGTGCGGATCGTATAAATGCATCCATAGGAAGAAGGGGTTCTGTGAATTCTTTGCGAGCCAATCGAGCGCTGTGTCGGCAACGACGTTTCCTGGCCTCTCCATCTCATCGAGATTCGCTTCGTCCAGCCGGCTGAAATCAAAATGGTCGTAATAGAAATCGAAGCCCTGGTTCAATCCAAAACGCGAATCGAGCACCGCCGCTCCGAGCACCGCCCCCGTTTGGTAGCCTGCTTTCTTGAGGACCGAAGCCAGGGTTGGCTGCTGCGGGCTGAGCCTGTTCCCGCTGAAATCATGCATCCCGCTCCACATCGGATAAGTACCCGTGAGTATCGAAGTGTGCGACGGCAGGGTGACGGGCACCACCGCGAAGGCGCGCTCGAAGCGCGTTCCCTCCGCCGCCAGTCCGTCAATGTTGGGCGTCTTAATGTTTTTATAGCCGTAGCATCCGAGATGATCGGCGCGCAGGGTATCGATCGTAATTAGCACCACGTTCAGCGGAGACTTCGTAGCTGTCTGAGCAAGCACGCTGACCGCGTTCAGCAAGGCCAACACGAACCCTAAGCGAAAAAGAGCCGGATGCATTTCAGATTCAAGTTTATCGCAGATAGGCACAAGGGCATGTCGACCGCGCCTGCGCCACGCGGCCATTGTGATAGGCTGGGCCGTTATGAAAGCCTGGGCGCCTTTCCTCGTAAAAACTGCTTTCGTCTTCAGCTGTGCATTGTGTGAGATCGCTTCCGGTCAGGCCACCCGCACCGCCGCTCCGAAGACTGCGAGGCCCCCCGTTCAACGCGCCGCTTCACCGGATATCTTTCTCATCACCATTGACACTCTCCGTCCCGATCACGTCGGATGTTATGGCTACAAGCAAGTTGAGACGCCCGCCCTTGATGCGTTGGCCGCTGACGGCGTTCGATTCACTCAGGCTTTCACCCATAGTCCGATTACAAATACTTCTCATATCACCATTCTGACCGGCCTATTGCCGAGCGTACACGGAGTCACGGATTTCGGAGTTCCGCTATCGCCTCAGCATCGTACGGCTGCTGAATTTCTGAAGGAGCGCGGTTACCACACCGCGGCTTTCATCGGGGCCGTGATTCTCGACAGCAACTCGCTCGCTCCCGGACTCGATCGCGGCTTCGATTTTTACGACAACTTCCCGAAAGAAGATAACAAGCAGCCTGACGGCAAAACCAGGCCCCGATGGGGCAGAGTCGAGCGCCGCGGTATGGATGTGGTCGCGCACGCCGAAGCTTGGTATGAAAAGCACCGCGGAGGGCCTCACTTTGTTTGGTTGCACTTATACGATCCGCACGATCCCTATGAGCCTCCGCCCCCATTCGCCGAGAAATATAAAGACCACTTGTATGACGGCGAGATTGCCTATGCTGACTCGGCGTTGGCCCACTGGATCGCGTTTCTAAAAAAGTCTGGCGCATATCAAAATGCGTTGATCATTGTCACCGGAGATCACGGCGAGGGCTTGGGTGAGCACGGAGAAGACACGCACGGTCTCTTCCTCTACGATTCCACTCTTCATATTCCCCTGATTATAAAGACGCCGAAAGCAGCTCCAGGCAAGCCTGGAGCCATAGTCGATTCAGCAGTGCGTACAACCGATATTTTGCCGACGATTCTCTCGATCGCCGGCGTTGCTGTTCCTGCTGAATTAAACGGCGAGCCGCTGAATCCGCTGATGATGGGAATGGGAGCGCCTTCCTCCTCAGGCTCATCTCCATCTTCGTCTCCGTCTTCTCTGAATCGCGAGCTCTTTGGCGAAACGGATTATCCATTGCGTTGGGGCTGGGCTCCGTTGCGGGCGCTGCGAACTGCAAATTCTAAATTGATCGACGCTCCGCGGCCGGAACTATATGACCTGCAAAGCGATCCTAAAGAAGGGAAGAATGTATACGCTGCGGATGCGAGCCGACTGAAGAGCATGCAGACGCAGATGGCGGTTTGGAAAGCCAGGTCGCCAGAAGCAACGAAGGCTGCAAAACGCGAGAATCTGCCTGACCCAAAAGATAAAGTTCAAGTCCAGAACTTGCTGCACAACGCTATGCTGGCGGGCGATGAAAACCGGTCGAACGACGCCCGGCGCTACCTTGAAAAAGCGTTACAACTCGATCCCACATCACCCACGGCGCTTCGGCAGCTGGGAGAGCTGGAATATTCCGTCGGCGATTTCTCAAACGCATCGACTCATTTGAAAAAAGCTAGCGATTTGCGGCCGGATGATTCGACTGCAGCCTTCGAGCTTGGCGAAGCTTTGGCTAAAGCACAGAACTGGTCTGGAGCTCGGGACGCGCTGGAGTCAAGCCTGAAACTGTCGCCCAGCCAGATGCCGGCACGTTTGCTGCTCGGCCATGTTTATCTGCAGTTGAAAGATGCGAAAAATGCGGCGGATCAATATGAAGCGGCCCTCCTCGTAGATGCCACTAACACTGAAGGACGCTTGGGACTTGCCGAGGCTCAGATACAACAATCGGACTTCGCGGCGGCAGTGCCCGATTTGGAGCTGCTCGTGAAATCTGATCCCAGGAACGCAGTCGCCAATCGCCTTCTTGCGCGGGCTTACCACGGACTAGGACGTGAAGAAGACGCCGGACGTGCCAAGGCAGCAGCGTCGTCGCAGAATTAAAATGCGGCGCAGATTGGTCAGAACAAAGCTCCCGTCGTCGGCACCTCGTACCCTAACAATCCTCCACATTGCTTTCCTGTATCCTCTATATGCCCGATCAGTAGCTGAGCGAGAAGCTGCATGATTGTCGTGACGGACGCTTCGCCCGTCGCCCGTCCAAGACAGAAAAGTTACCCGCTGACACTCGCTTGATCCCGCGCTGATGCCGCTCTTATTATGCCAGGCAAAGCTCGAACTTCCGAAGCACCACCTTCCCGAGGACGAACGTCCGGAAGAAGACCTGTGCGATCGTCGCCTTCATCCTCATCCTCGAAGCGTTCCCTCGCCGTGCAGCCTCGTGTCGGCGGGTTAAGCCCTGATAATGCGGAAGACGAGGAGCTTACCGCCTTGGTATTGCACGGGTGCCTGATCGCGCGCGATGCCGTCTTTAATGTAAAAGATTTTTTAGCGGACGGATCGCGCCTGGCTTTGCTGGCAATCAAAGACTGCGAAACGGAACTTGACCAGATCGAGCGCAAGATTGACGAACAGCTTCCGGAAGCGATCACGCGCGTGGGAGAAGCAGAGGCGCGCGAATTGCTTGCCTGCCTCAAATTCATCACCGATCTTGAACGCATTGGCGATCTTGCATATAGCGCTGTTATGCATCTGCAATCCCGGCGCGAAAAACTTCCCGCGGCCGACTCCCGGCAATTGATTGAAATGGCCACGCTGCTGCACACTATGCTCGAGCAGATTCATCAGGGGTTTGTGAAGCGCGATGTTTCGTATGCCCAGAGCGTGCTGCAATCGGATCCCGCGGTAGATCGTTTGTGTCACGCTCTTTTTCAACGTCATTTGGCGGAGCCGAATACTCCAAACGGACAAAAGAATTTCGATATCGTGCTTGCGGCACAAGCCCTCGAACGTATTGGCGATCACTCTAAAAACCTGGCCGAAGAATTGTATGGACTCACCGAAGGCCGATCCCTGCGTCACAACGCCAGAAAACTTTCCACTGCCTAGGGGGTGATGTTGAGACCGGTCTGCCCGGTTCCCATGGCTGCGGTATTAGTGGAAGTCGTGCGAAACCATCGGGGCTTCGGTCACGTAGAGGGGGGAGACCTTCTCGGCCCTGATAAGAATTACGTTGTCCTGATTTTGTAGAATTCCTTCAATCATCAAGAATCTTTCTGAAATTAAAAGCACCCGGTTTTTCTGCAGGAGATCGGGATTGATGATCGCGTTCGCGATTCCGGTTTCATCCTCCAGGCTGATGAACATCATTCCTTTTGCCGTGCCCGGACGCTGACGGGTAATCACAGATCCGCCGATTCGCAATCGGCGTCCATTCTTAAATTGGGTAAGGTCAGACGCTCTCAATATCCCCAACCGCTTCATGGCTTCGCGACGATATTGCATTGGATGCGGGCCGACGGTTAGTCCGGTCGATCGGAAATCTGCTACCAGACGCTCTTCGGAATTCATCGCCGCAAGCGGTGATCGCTCGTCCCTTTCGGGCAGATCATTTAATAATGGGCCCGACCAGCGCACGGCGCGCTCCACTTGCCAGAGCGCATCGCGGCGATGCAGCTTGAGAGTTTGATATTCGCCGGCCGTTTGACGATCTTCGCGCGCCACTTTATTAAGTGCCCCAATTTCTGCGAGAGTCGTTAATTCATCGGTTCGCAATTCGGGGACGCGCCGCGCCAAATCTTGAATAGAAGTAAATGGAGCGAAGCTCCGCTCTCGCACCAGCGCTTGGGCTGCGGGCTCGCGCAATCCCCGAGCATAGTTCAAGCCCAGCCGGACGGCGAATTCCTTTTTTCTTCCTGTGTTTTGTTTATCGGGAACAAAAGTCGTGGTTTCATTAGCGCCATTGCATAGGTCTTTCGCTTCGCCCAGGATGACAGAGTCAGAAATAGGTTCTAAAGTGCACTTCCAGTCTGACTTGGTCACGTCCATCGGCAGAAACTTCAGGCCGTGGCGTTGTGCATCTTGAACTAGCGTTGAAGGATGATAAAAGCCCATCGGCTGATTGTTGAGCAAGCCAGCTAAAAACGCGGCTAGGTAATGGCATTTCAAATAAGCGCTGGCGTATGCGATCAGGGCAAAGCTGGCAGCGTGAGATTCGGGAAATCCATACAGCGCGAATGATGTGATCGATTGAATGATTTGCTCTTGCGTTTCGCCGTTGATGCCGTTGCGTGCCATTCCCGCGCGCAGTTTTTCTCCAATGGCTTTCATCTTTGTTTCGGAGCGTTTGAAGCCCATAGCGCGCCGCAATTCCTCTGCTTCACCGCCCGTAAAATTGGCAGTGATCATGGCCATTCGGAGTAGTTGCTCTTGAAATAGCGGCACGCCAAGCGTTCTTCCGAGTACGGTTTCGAGCGATGGATGCGGGTACGTGACCTCCTCTCGCCCTTGTCTTCGCTTGAGAAACGGATTGACCATGTTCCCGACGATCGGGCCGGGGCGAATGATTGCCACCTGCACCACGATGTCGTAAAAACGAACCGGCTTAAGCCGCGGCAGGCAGGCCATCTGGGCGCGGCTTTCGACTTGAAACATCCCGACCGTGTCCGCCTTTTGCAGCGTCGAATAAACTACGGGGTCATCGGCCGGAAGATGCGCCAGATCGACTTCTTCATGGTAATGATCGCGAATGAACTCGATCGAATCCTTCAGCACCGCCATCATGCCGAGCCCGAGCAGATCGACTTTGATAATGCCCATGTCGGCACAATCTTCTTTATCCCACTGCACCACCACACGGCCCGGCATCGATGCGGGTTCGAGCGGCACGACTGAATCAAGGCGCCCTTCACAAATCACCATGCCGCCTGAGTGCTGCCCTAAATGCCGGGGTAAATCTTGCGCTGCTACGCACAATTCAAAATATTTGCGGATCCGCGGATGCGTAAGATCGAGCCCGGCATCGCATAGACGTCGGTCAAGGGCATCATGCTCGTCTTTAAATTCCCACGTTGCTACTGCCCCCGAAATTCGTTTCAGAGTCTCTGCATCAAAGCCCATCGCCTTACCCATTTCACGCGCCGCCATGCGGTTTCGATAGGTGATGACATTCGCCGTCATGGCCGCTCCGCGCTGGCCATAGCGCTGGTAGACGTATTGAATGACTCGCTCGCGTTCGTCGCCGCTCGGCAAGTCGAGATCGATGTCAGGCCACTCCCCGCGTTCTTCCGAGAGAAATCGCTCAAACAATAATTCCATCCCGATGGGATCGACGGCAGTAATACCGAGTGAATAGCAAACCACGCTATTGGCGGCCGATCCGCGGCCTTGCGCCAGAATATTCTGTTCCCGGCAGAAGCGAACCAGGTCCCAGACGATTAAAAAATATCCTGCGAGATTAAGGTGCTCGATCAAATTCAGCTCGCGCTCGATTTGCCGGCGCGCCCGGCGTTTTACTTCCGGATCGGCGCGGCCGTAACGGCTCTGCCAGCCTTCGCGTGCGCGCTCACGCATAAACGACATCATGGTCTCGCCTTCAGGCACGGGATAACGCGGGAATTCGTACCCGAGATCGTTGAGCGTGAATTCAAGACGCGAAGAAAGCTCGACCGTGTTCGCAATTGCCTGCGGAACATCCGCAAATAGCGATCGCATATCCGCGGGAGACTTGATGTAACACTCCGCATTCCGCGCCAGAAGCCTTCCAGCGGTGGCCAGCGTGTGATGATGCTGCAGCGCGGTGAATGCATCCGCCAACTCGCGCTGATGCGGACGGGCATAGTTCACGCCGTTGGTCGCGAGTAGCGGCAGATGGAGAGCTTGCGCAATTTCCATTGCAACCCGATTACGGTATTCTTCGTCGCGCCGAAAATGGCGCTGCAACTCAACATACACATTCCCCCGCCCAAATATTTCTGTCAGCCGCTGCACCGTTTCGAGCGCCGCGCCGGGCCCACCCTCGGCAAGCGACGTGGCAAGCGGTCCTTCTTCTCCGCCCGTCAGGCAGATCAAGCCATTGGCATACTCAATAAAATCCGGCTCGGATGCGATCGCCCCTTCTTTTTGCCCGACCCGCAGTTTCATCTGCGTGATCAGGCGGCAGAGATTGCGGTATCCCGTGCGCGAAGCGGCCAGCAGCGGAAGGCGAAAGCCTGAATACTGCACCGCCGAAAACGGAGCGCACGTTAGCTCAGCTCCAATGTGTGCCTTGACCCCGGTTTTTTGCGCGGCCAGATGAAAGCGCGGCGCACCATATAATCCATCGCGATCGAGCAATGCCATCGCGGGCATTCCGAAATTCGCGCCGGTTCCAATCATTTCTTCCGGAATGGACGCGCCTTCGAGAAAACTAAAGGCGGAACGGGAATGGAGTTCAACGTACATAACTAGCGCTCGTGTATGGATCGAAGCCCAGCGGGTCGTCAGTCATACGCACCCTCCACAAACCAATGTCCATTCAGCTTGTCTTGCACTAATCGATACAGCACCAACCCAGAGGTAGATGAGGAGCTAGATGAGATCGCGATATCCCACTCATCGCGTGACCATCCCTGCTCTGACCAGTCGCCCGAAGAGCGCCAGGGGCCCGCCGTCCAAACGATTTCGCCGGCGATGTCTTCGCGCTCTATACAGCGCAGCCGCACCGGCTTTGTTGCCTGCAGGGCAACGCTTGCAACCAGAGGAGGACGAAACAATCGCAGCGCGATGACCGCACTCATCAACTCCTGCGCGTTTTTGAATTCGGTTTCGCTACCTCGCTCCGATTCGCGGATGTTTTCTGATTTGAGTTTCGTCATGAGCGTTGACGCCCCCTCCATCGGGGCAAAATGCCGCACTGCAAAAGCATCTTCGCGATGCGTATCCAGCAATTCCACCGACCCCACCCGCCCTTCGCCCACGATTCCTTCTATGCGTGCCAGCGTCAGCTCCAATTTTTCAGGCTCAGGAAACACCGGCTGAAACAATCCTCCCTGCAAAGAGCGAGGGCGCGCCGGCTCCCCCGTCAAATGGATCTTCACGATTGGCGCTTCAGGCGGATGCGCCTGCAAATCAAGCTGTAATAGCTTAAGAAACACTTTCGCATCCAGCATCGGCACTGGCAGCTTCAGCGTTCGGCTGAACCTGCGACGTGAGCTTCCGTCCAAATTTTGTTCCAGATCATGCTCAGCGATGGCCGAAGTCGAATCGAAATCGTTGGGCGCAATCGATGCCAGTTCCAGATCAAGCCGCAGTTCCTGCACCGCTAAAGCCCGTGCACTGAGTCGCGCACATAACTGCTCTAACATACGGTTCAGCAAAAACGATAGCGGCTCGAGAAAAACGATTGGGTGCTCCAGGTCGACACTTTCGGCAAACCTCCGGCTTGGTTCAAATAAACGCAGATCGCGAGATGCCGCGCCCCGCGCCAGCTGTTGCAGACGAAGCCCATGTTGCCCCAAACGCTCGATGACCGGAACTTCCGGCAGGGCAGCCAGCGCCCGCAGCTTGCGAATGCCCCAGCGATCAAATGTCTCTACCCAACGCGTACCTTGCTCGACGTTGGAAGCAAAACTATCCAGCAAAATATCGACCGACAAATCGCCGAGCCGCTCGGCTTCGCGTCCTTTAGCAATGAACGTCGTGCCCCGAAAGCCACGAGCTGCAAGCAAAGCGGCATCCGGATTCGCAGCCACCCCGATATGCGCCTCCAATCCCATCTGCAAAATGCGCTCTGCCATGTCACTGGCAATTTTCTGCAGCGGCCCGAGCAAAGGCGTGAGCCCGGCAAGATTTAAAAGCGTAGTGCCGGGCGCGGTGTCTTCTATCTCCGGAGAAAACGATTGCGCGCAATCGAGCACCGCCGCATGGGCCGAGGTTTCCAGCGCCTCCGAACGCGGACGCAGCTCCAGATTTCCCCAAGCCTCCAATTGTGATTGTGAAGTCCCCACATCAACCCCAACCGCACGCGCGTGCTCGTTGAGTGCCATGACTTTTTGCAGCGGAGGGCGTCCGCTAAGCACTGCCACAGGACGGTCGCGCAGCCCAGGCTCAAAGCGGATGACAGCTTGAGCAGGGAAGTCGGGAATGAAGATGCAGGCAAACATTTGTTTCCACTCTTGCTCTCCGTTTCGAAGCTATCCGCTCTGAAGCAAGCAGATAACGAAACGCTTATCCTGCCCACGCCGCACGACTTTTAAAGCTTGTCGTCGATGGCATAGGTTTTCGTTGCGCTTGTCTTTCCAGGCGCGAGCCCAATACCTGGGCAGTTATCGCGAATGGATCCAGCAATTCGGCGTGCGCCGGCTTCGGCCGTAGCCCTCGATTTTTCTGCGCGTGCGCCGCAGATATGTTCAGAATTACAGAGGAACAACTTCCAGCAATGGGCCGCTGCTCTAGAACTAGAAGCGCCGTCGGCGTACGCTCGACCGCGCGGCGAAAACGGAACCAGGACGCCAGCGGAATGCGTCGCGCGCTCTCCGGCGGAACGTCGCCCAGATCAAGCACGATCATTCCGAAGCCGTTGCTTTGCAGCAAGAGATCGGTGACCTTGAGAAGTTGGCCGAGCGCCGATTCCCAGCGGCGAAAGCCGCGTCCATTTTTAGCCGCTTTCGGCATGCCTGATGACACACGTGATTGCAGACTATGATACGGATCTGAGGCGAGTCGAACCCCTGCAGGTATATCGCGCCGCGAATCGCCTTCGCTTCCGCCAAATATCGGCTGCTTGCGCTCTCTTGATTTCTCTCCGCAGCGCACCCATAGCAGACGGCTCAGTTCGATTCCCGCCGCTGCGGCCGAGGCGGGATGAAAGGCGTCGCTCGCATCGACCAGCGCGCAAACTTCTCCACGCTCGGTTGCCTGGGCAAGCGCGCTCAGCAGAATGCTCGTTCTGCCCGAAGATTCCGCGCCACAAATCTCCGTAAGGCAACCGCGAGCGAGGCCTCCGGTTAACGCATCCAGTTGCGCAATCCCACTTGAGACCATCTTCGGCGCGGGACGTACATCCAGGCGCGAGGCGGCAACTATCCCCGCAAGTTTCAGAGTACCCGCAACCGTCGCCAGCAATTGAGCAGCTTTCGCCGCCGGCTTTTTTGGAGGCTCCTCGCCAAATCTCTCCGGGACATCCAGAGAGGGTGCTGGAGGAAAAATAAAATGGCGGCTGGTGGCCGCCGATGAAACAACCGGAGAGGCAGACATACGCTGGTATTTCCCTGAGAACAAAGACTTCCAGTCAAACGAAAGTTGATGTTCGCCTTTTGTTCGCCAACGACAGTATGCTGGTTCGACTTGGAATTGTCAATAAAATAGTCGGACTAATTGCGTCCAACTAAGCTCCAGATAACTAAGGATAGGCAACAATAAGGTGTGGTGGGGGCGGGTTTGGTGTCATAAGGTAAACTTTTGGGTCAACGGATTCCAGAGGCTTTTAATGTTGGCACCTTGAATGCCCGAGATAGGTTGGTTTCTGAGCCCCCTCTGAATAATTCGACAAATCGCAGTCGCGGTCACGGGTTAGAGGGGGGGAATGGCTTGTACGCAAATGTGATTCGCAATTCGCTCCGCTTTCTAAGACTATCAAAATACCAAAGCAAAGCTGGGATAAGACTGGCTTCGTCGAGCAAACATGATAGGGCCGTATTACAGATTTCTCAACTTGGACAACGCCTAATCGCTCAATTGGATGGCGGTGGCAAAACTGTTTTTCATCTCATGCATCACGCTCCCTCTTTACGCCACGAGGCAGCTGACCGAATTCGTCATGAACGCGCGAATCGCAAAGCCGTCGGATTCTTAGAAGCTGTACCGCAATGCGAACTCCATAACCCGGGGTTTGGTCAAAGTGCTGCTGAAGACTCCGAATGAGTCTACCGGCTGCTCTAGTTGTCCGGTACTCTGCGGCAAGGGTGCCACGTCAAATCGAACCGAATTCGTGACGTTAAAAACTTCCCAGGTCAGCTTGATCGATTGCGCTTCCGCGATCGACCACGATTTACTGACCGACGTATCGATACCAAAGTATCCCGGACCGCGTAGCTCGTTGCGTTGACCGGATTCTCCTGGGTAGGAGTAGCGGAACGCGGATTGGGCTGCAGCAGGGGACCTGAACAAGTTGGGATTTCCATTCTGATCGGTGTAAGTACCGGTCTGAGGTTTGGCGCCGACCAGAACCGCCGACGACGGTAGCTCCCAGTTTGTGGGATAGCTGGTGAAAGTTGTTACAGTGGTAGGGAAGCCGCTGGTCCAACGAACCAGGCCAGACCATTGCCACCCCCCTACGAATGCATCGACCAAGCGGTTTGATGAAGACGCGAACCGCCGCCCCCGTCCGAAAGGTAACTCGTAAACCCAATTGCTATTGAATTGATGAGTGGTGTCGAAGTCGGAGACCGCGCGCAATTGATTGGGAGACCACGAATTGATCACCTGGTCAGCCTGGTAGTACGAATCAAATTGATTGATTCTTTCGGCATTTGAACCGATGTCAATCGATTTTGAGTAGGTGTAGTTGAAATCAGCCTGCAAACCGCGCGCCATCTTATGCGTTAAAGTGACCTGAAGCGCGTTGTAAGAGCTGTCACCAGCATTTTTCCAGGCGTAGAGGGACGTGAACTGGGGATTAAAAAACGCTTGAGGAGTTACTTTCCCCCCTATCGTGGCGCACGATGGGAAGCAACCGCCCGGACCCGTCACCGCATTGGGAAGAGCCAGCGCCGCTTCCCCCGGGATGTCGGTACTGAACAATGCGGCAGTTTCATTATGCGGGAAGCACGAATAGAGAGCGTACATGGACTGGGTCGCAGTGTGCGGTCCCGTGAAGTTTGAAACCCCTGGGGCGCAAGCGCCGTCCGCGATATCGAATGGCGTTCCAGCCGCGCCCGGAAAAACGTTTTCAAAAAACGGAATGGGCTGCAAATTTTGAATTGGCACACCTGCGGCAGCGGCCTTCGAAAGCATCGCGGCCGCGGTGAAGTAATCTTGGTGAGATTGCGGATCGCGAATGTTAAGGGGCATGGCCAAATCCTCCTCTTGTAACAAACGTCTACCGAAGCGGCCGATGTAAGACACCTGTAAGATGAAGTTGCCCTTGACCTCATGGCTGACCGAAAGGTCGAAAACATGGGAATACGGAGTTTTCAACTTGTCGTCAAGACCCCAGAAAATTGTCGCGCCATAGGGAAGGCCGGCCGGTGGAGTTTTCGGAAACGACCCTGCCGGTGGAGGCGCGATTAACTGCGAAGGAATATTGTTAATACCGGTGAACCGTGGCGACGTATCGACGCTGTATTGTCCTACCGGATTCTGAATTGAAGTGGTTAGACCGAAGGAGCCATTGCGATCGAAGCTGTCAACAATCCCTTGCCCGAAGTGATCGTAATAGAGTCCATACCCCCCGCGGACAGACGTTGTTTCCGGTTTGCCGAATAGTTTGCGCCAGAACCCGCCCTCGAACTTTGGCGACCACGCGAACGATACGCGGGGGGCCACATCTCCGTAATCCCAGTTCCAGTAAGGCGAACGGCCGTTCGCTTGCCCGGAGAGATCGAAACTAATTGTCGGATTGTAGGTTTGGCCAAGGGCCATAGCCGCCGCCCGTTGATTGAAAAACTTGTCGAGGCTGATCGACGGAGAGACTTGCGTGCCAGTCGTTTCATACGGTGGCTGTAGAAGCGAATAGCGCAACCCATACGTAAGCACGAGCTGTGGGGTCACGTGCCAGGAGTCCTGAACGAAGCTCTCAAACTCATTCGCGCGAAAATGTCGCACTGCCGGTGCGCCCTGAGGCTGGGCCGTGCCTTGTTTGGTGATGTTATACAGGCTGTACGAAGAGTCCAACAATCCAGCTAAGGCTGCGGCGGCGAAGTCATACCCCGTTCCGAAATTAGGGTCCACGGCGGGAAGACCAAAAGCTCCCGGGTCCAGGCTCCCTCCGGTCCCTGCGATCACACCGAACGGTGCCAGCCATGTCGTGTAAATGCGGGCGTAAGAGTAAGAATTTCTGTTGGAGCTCCGATTGTTAGTGATATTGCGAAAATTCCCTCCGAATTGCAAGGTATGTTTCCCCTTGATCCAGGACAAGTCGTCGGCAATATTGTGTACCGGAACGTTGATGCGCGATCCGAAGGTTTGAGCGTAGAGCGGGTCAGGCCCGTTGCCGAACAAGACGTAGGGAGATGTCAGTTGACCGGCCGTGCCTGTGCCTTGGCGGACAAAGCCATAACGAAGGTTATTGACGAGATATGCTCTCGGGGCGTAGGTGTATCCGGTGATCAAGCCCTTGCTGTTAACTTCAGAAGTAGTGCTTTGGGGCTGACCGGGGAACTCGGGCCCATCTCCGCTCTTGTCTCCAACCAGACCTCCGCGCACAAATAGATGCTGATTCTGCGTGATATTCAAATCGAGTTTCGCGACGTAGGTGTTGAGAACCCCCGGCGTGCGCGCCGCGAATGTATATCCCTGAAAATTCAGACCATCGCCCACGCTGGTTGTATTGGGGTGAGGATACTGTTGAAAAAGCGCGGTAATGGAGGGGTTTGCCCCCGCGCCTTGCGGGCAGGTGCCATTCGCCGTGCAGTTGGGATCCGTAGAAGCGAATTGCTGCGTCGTCAGACTCTCAATTCCGCTTGCTGGGCAGGCTGGGTCGCCCGCACAACTGTAGCTGATGATGCCCTGCCGCAAATTATCGCTTGGCACGGTGCGTGTAATCTGCGTGTTCTCGCTGGTTCGTTGCCCTTCATACGCTAGAAATACAAAGAGCCGGTCTTTCAATATTGGTGCGCCGAACGTTGCCCCAAACGTGTTACGGATAAGTTGTCCAGGCCTATTCGGCAACCCTGCCTGAAGTTCCGCGCGCTTGTTAAACCAATCGTTTGACTGGCCTAAATTTGTCCGATTGTATTCATACGCTGAGCCGTGAAATTTATTGGTCCCACTCTTGGTGACGAGAGACACCTGGGCCCCCGACGAACGGCCAGAGTCAGCATTTGCGTTCGTCGTCGTAACCCGAAACTCCTGCAAGGAATCCAACGTCGAACGGAGTGCACCCTCAAAGGCGTACCCTTTCACTTGATCGTTGTCATCGATCCCGTCCAGAGTGATGTTGGTTTGATCGCTCCTCGCTCCATTCACCGAGCCGCCACGGCTGTCTCGATTCTGGTTCACGTTTGAGCCAACGTACGTGACCCCGGCTTGCAAGCTTAAGATTTGTGTCGGATCCCGCCCCTCAAAAGGCAAGGAAGCAATTTGAGAAGAATTAAATGCTGTGCCGAGGGTCGCATCTTCCGTATTCAGCTGGGCTGCATTGGCCGAGACTTCGACGGTGCTTTTCACGCCTTCCACCTGCATGACAATGTTCGACGTAGCAGGCAGGTTCACCAGTAGTTGCAAAGCCTGTTGTCGCTCGACGGCAAATCCAGCCGCTTTGACGCTCAGTTCGTAGATACCGGGCGGAACCTGCACAAACTGATAGAAGCCATGATCGTCAGTCACGGTAGATCGCGAATAGCCCTTGCTGTCATCCGACAGCGTGACGCTAGCCGCGGAGATCAGCCCGCCTTGCGAGTCCGCTACCTTCCCCTTCAAAGAAGTCGTAGCAGTCTGACTCCAACTGTTGATCGATAGAAACGCACTCAGCGCTGTGATGACGATTAGTCGACAAACAAATTTCATAGGCCCCCTATGGCAATATCTTCGTCCGTTCCGAGTTATCACAACAGCATCACTCGGTTGAAGCTGAGTAAACCCTTTTTCCCATAAACCAGGTTTCGAGTACTTTCGTGGAACCAATCTGCTCGGCACGCCCCTCGTCCGCCAGCCCGATGATGTTCTGATCGAGCACAATAAAATCCGCCGATTTACCAGGTTCAATAGAGCCAATTTCAGACGCGCGGCTCAAGGCTCGCGCCCCATTGAGAGTGTAAGCATCAATCAGGTCCCGGATATCAAGCCTCTGTTGCGGGCTCATCGGGCGTAGTCCGTGGCGTGCGCGCGTCACCCCAAACTCCATATTTACAAAGGGCTGAGGGTCTTTCGTAAGCACCGGCGCGTCCGACCCCGCGACCAGAATTGCTCCGGCGTCTTTGGCGGTCTTGGTCGGGTAAGTGGTTTTTTCGTAGTAGCTATCCGGCTGGTGAAAGGCTTCGTAGGTGTTACCCAAAACTTTGTCGAAAAAAGGGACGATGCTGAGATCGTACCCGGTGGGCTCGGCATAAATCCAACTGTAGGTGAATGCCAGGTAAAGCTTGTCTCGACCCATCCGAACAACATCTTCAGGAGTTACAAATTGGACGTGAGCCAGAGTGTCAGGCCGGGAGTAATTGTTGTCAGCCGCGCGCGCAGCTTCAATAGCATCAATGGCCATATGAACGGCTTGATCGCTGATCGAATGAATATGGATTGTATAGCCGGCTAGATGGGCGCGCTTGATGTACTCGTTAAAAATCTCCGGAGCATGCTCCGGAATTCCGTACGAGATGGCACACTGTCCGGGATGATACCCGTATAGCTTCATGAAATTTGCGATTGCAGCCGGTGAGGAATAATCATCAGGCTTGACGCGAACATGCACGCATACAGGAGAGGACACATCCACGTATCCGGTTACAGTCAACAATCCCGCTGCATCTTTGCCAAAGATGGGCTGAAGGTAGGGAACAGGTCGCGGTGAATTTCCGAGCGTAGGCGGCACATTATTAGGATTCGCTTCCGGAACGCCATCCGCGTAAACCTTCACCGCGTCAGCTCGAACTAAAGGGTTTCGCGCGTATTTCCGGCGAATCAGCTCCGCTTGAGAAAATAATTTGTCGTAGTCGATCTTTCCGTTCTCTCCGCGAAAGCTCTCCGGAAGAAAATATTGATCCAGGTTGAGTCGGAAGGTTAGCTGCCCTCTTTGGATCAGCTCGTCATAGACCTCATAACCGCCGTCCCGCCTCGCGTCCGCATCCTGCACGGCCGTGATTCCAGCACGGTTCAGGCGTTCGGCCAGACGTTGCGGAGCGTTAACCAATTTCTGATGTTCGTCGCGAGAAAGTTGACTGAAATCAATCGGCAACCACCCCTGATCGGCGACGTCCCCGGTAAGTTCGCCCGCGGCGTCAACTCCCACATACGTCTTGTACTGCGCGAATTCGTTCGCAAGCGTTTGCTTCGAATAACCAACGACGTCGCCTTTGGCATTTTTCGCTAAGGCTAACGCGGCAGAATTGAAAGCCGCATGGTGACCATCCCACCCCATCATCACGATCGGAATTTTTGTGGAAGCCGCGTCAAGGGCAGCTCTCAAAGATGGATGAGCCGGGTCGGCCTGATTTCCTCCGCCATATTCCCAGTCGCTCACCTCCAGCCAATGCCCAGCCGGAACAGGCGCCGTCTGAATGCAGCCACGTACGAAATCCGTTATCTCGGCCAGAGTGCGAGCCTTCGATGCGAGACTGCAGCCTCCAAAATCGACGATCCCGTTTGGATGAATATGCGCGTCGACCAAGCCCGGCAAGACCAGCTTCCCACTCAGTCGCTCAATTTTCGTTTTCGGTCCGATAAAGTTCGCAGCTTCGCTGGCGGACCCGGTGAAAATTATCTTTCCATCGCGCACTGCAAGAGCTTCCACCATCTGACGAAAGCTGTCTTCGGTATATATTCGCGCGTTCGTAATTACGACGTCCGCAGGCTCCGCTCGCTCGCTCGTGACGGGATCAAACGCAAAGCTTTCCCCGGACCGGTGGCGTGCAGCCGCATCTTGCGCCCCCGCCACTGCACTGCCAAAAAGTGCCAGCGCACCTAGAATCCGACGTAATCTGATGGCACTCCAACGCAAACTGATCATTCCTCCACCTTGAGCCTTCACTGTCATGATTGTGTTGTGAAATTTAAGGCTGAATACTAATCTTCAAAATCGGTCGAAGCAATGTCTATCAGTCGCTCGACTGGAGAAACGTTTGGTTTTGTGACTGCATCCTCGGCACGCAGTGACATGCTGCACCGGGCAGGCGAGCTCGCCACGCCAAATGTAAACTTTGTGCCACAGAATCGTATAAATTTGTCCATCGGACAGAGGAGTAAGCTTCACGTGAGACTTGCGTCTCTGTTTTCCTTAACTGGGGTTCCAGCAGGAAAATCCAAATGCACACAAATTGAAGGAGAAATATGCACCAATCAAATGTCTTGGCTCAGGGCTTCTCCCAGCTCTTCTCTTCGTTTCGCACTCTGTCCCGTAGCCTAACCCTTGCACGGTTTGTTTTGATCGCCTTCACCGCGACTTATTCACCCGCTCAAACCTACACCGCTCTTTACGAATTTGGGGCTAAAACCGGAGACCCGGAAAGCCCTCAATACTCGGCATCATCACTCAGGGTCGCGACGGCAACCTGTACAGCACCGCACCCGATACTCCGCTCGGTGCTTGTTCCTACTGCGGTGCGGCATTCAGCATCAGCCCCTCCGGAGTCCTCACTACAGTTTACGACTTCAAGTCAACTGGCATGGGCTATACACCTTTCAGCGGGGTATCGCTCGGAATCGATGGCAACTTTTACGGCACGACAAGGTCTGGAGGGACCTTTAATTGGGGAACGATTTTCCGGGTTACCTCGAGCGGAACCCTTGCCACGCTCTATAACTTCGGTACTTGCAAATCTCCATGTGTGGATGGCTTTATTCCAAGCTCGCCTCCGGTGCAAGGCACGGATGGGAACTTTTATGGAACCACGCCCCACTCAGGAGATGGCACCGCCGACGGCATAGCGTACCAAATAACGTCGGCAGGCAAATACAAAGTCCTTCATGTGTTCAGCTTAAGCAGTGGTGGATACACCCCCAATGCCCCCTTCGTTCAAGGTACCGACGGCAGCTTCTACGGAACAACGACCCTGGGCGGCAAGTCTCTGTCGAGTAATTGTGTCGCCGCGTTTTCTTCCTTTAGTTGCGGGACGATCTTTAAAATGTCAACTACTGGTCACGTCACATTCCTTCACGAGTTTGTACAGACGGACGGCGCAGGGCCGATCGGTCCAGTAACTCAAGCGAGCGATGGCAACTTCTATGGCACCACGTCCGAGGGTGGGACGAGCAAATTGGGCGTCGTATTTAAGATGACATCCACGGGTGCGTTGACAGTCCTCCATAGCTTTACCGGCAGCGACGGACAGAATCCCGATGCTGGCCTGGTGCAAGCCAGCGATGGCAATTTCTACGGCAGCACCCCGAAAGGTGGAACCCTGGGTTTTGGCACCATTTTCAAAGTCACCTCGGCAGGTGCGTTTTCGGTACTTTACAACTTTGACAAAACGAACGGAGCGACTCCGGAAGTCACCATGGTCCAACATACCAATGGGATTTTGTATGGCGATACCGACAACGGTGACGCGCAAGGGGGCGGGGTATTCTATAGCTTGAATGTTGGGGCTCCGCCGTTCATCAGACTGCAGAACAGCAGCGGTAAAGTGGGAAGCACGGTTAACATCCTGGGCCAAGACTTCACGGGAGCTACCGCCGTCTCTTTCGGGGGCGTGAATGCCACCTCATTCACTATTTCGTCCGATACATACTTAACCGCCAAGGTCCCCGTCGGCGCAAAGACGGGTACGGTAACGGTAGTCGGTCCTAGCGGCAGCTTGAATAGCCATCAACCAGCAATTCAAAGTGACGCCAACAATCAGTAGCATAGCGCCCACCAGCGGTCCGGTTGGAACCGTCGTGACTATCAACGGCAGTGGCCTCACGCAAACCACGAAAGTG
>JANYKL010000057.1 GCA_025361625.1 Acidobacteriaceae bacterium | reverse complement strand
CAGGCCCACGTTTTTGATTGCCATGCTTGCCGACGTGACCGAACAAAGGAACCTAGAAGAACATCTGCGCGAAGCGGAGAAAATGGAAGCCATCGGGCGTTTGGCAGGAGGGATCGCCCACGACTTCAACAACCTTCTGACTGGAATCCTTCTCTACTGCGACCTGATCACTGCCAACCTCGAGAACAGCAAGCGTGACAAACCAGAAACAGATTCTGAGGCGAGCGCCGCCCCACTGGCCCCACTGCATGACCAGCCCTCAAGCCAACTCTCGAAGCATATTGATGAGGTGCGCATGGCGGGCGAGCAAGGAGCAGCCCTCACCCACCAACTCCTGGCCCTCGCCCGTAAGCAGGCTACAGTGCGAGTTCCGGTAGCGATCAACGAGCTTGTGATGTCTACGACGAATCTTCTCAGTCGCCTGATCGGAAAACAGATCGAATTGCTTACCGTTTTGGACCCGCGGGCTGGTCTGGTGCTCGCCGATCCGGGACGATTGCGCCAGGTCCTCATCAATCTTGTTTTGAACGCACGCGATGCCATGCCAAACGGCGGCTCCATCGTTTTGAGTAGCAGGCTTTGCAACTTCCCGCCTGTTGTCGGCGTTCCGAAAGGAGAAATGAAACAAGCGAACCGACCGGCAATGGCCCTGGCCGTAACCGACAATGGCCAGGGCATGGACGAAGAGACGCGCTCCCACCTCTTCGAGGCCTTTTTCACGACCAAGCCGATCGGCATGGGAACGGGCCTGGGCCTGGCGACGGTGCACCGAATTGTCGGCGAATTCGGGGGGTTGATTTCGGTCTCGAGCTCTCCCGGCCAGGGTAGCTGCTTTGAAATATTTTTACCGCCATTCGTCGCCGACTCCCCGGGCGAGTATTTCGAGGGACCGGATTTCGTGCGCCAGAAGGAAATGCTGATGGTTGGAGCACGCGAGTCCAGAGCACTCGAAGCAGGAGGCTCTATACAAGAATTGGCACAATCGAGAAGTCGTAATTCAAAGCGGGCCCGCGCCGCGAAGCAGGCGTCGGTATCGGGTATCGATCTTGTTCATGAATCTGCTTTGCGATGCCAAAAACCACGAGGAGTTCGCCATGTTTAGCACAGCCGTGCCAGACGAAATCAGTCACTTGCCGCAAATGGAAGGGGCAAATTTTCTCAACCTTCTAATCGTGGACGATTCGCTCATGGTAAGGGAAGCTTGTCGCGAAATCGCACAATCGCTCGGCTTCCATAGCGAAATTGCCGAGTCGGCGGAGCAGGCCCTTCGCCTTCTCGATGGCTCGTCTATTGACGCGGTGATCCTCGATCTTAAACTGCCGGGCGCTGGCGGCATTGAAGCTCTCCGGAGCATTCGAGCTCATCGCCCTGACGTCGTTGTCGTTGTTGTTACCGGATACGGGACAGTTGAATCTGCAGTGCAGGCAATGAGGAACGGCGCTTTTGACTATGTGACCAAACCTTTTAGCTTGGAGGAACTCCGGCAGCTTCTTGCCCGGGTCGCCACGCATCTACGGACGAAAACGGAAAACCGCACCTTGCGCGAGACGATTAAATCCAGACAAGGTTTCGGCAGCATCATCGGGCGGTCTCCTGAGATGGAAAAGCTGTATAAGATGATTGCGAAAGCGGGACTGAGTTCGCATCCAGTGCTGATTCTCGGGGAGAGCGGCACAGGCAAGGAACTGGTTGCGAAGTCCATCCACCTGGCCGGAAATTTCCAGAACAAGCCGTTCATTCCCGTCGACTGCGGATCTCTCGTGCCGACCCTGATCGAAAGTGAGCTTTTTGGTCACGTGCGTGGAGCGTTCACCGGCGCAAACCATCCGAAAGATGGACTGTTGGCGATTGCCGAGGGCGGCACCCTGTTTCTTGACGAGATTGGAGAATTGCCGGTCGATTTGCAGGCCAAACTTTTGCGTGCGATTCAGGAGAAAGAAATTCGCCCGGTGGGGAGCGTGAAACGTGTTCCCATCAATGTGCGAATTCTGGCAGCGACTAATCGCGATCTTGAAAAGGCGGTTGGAGACGGAAGCTTCCGGCGCGATCTTTTCTTCCGTCTCAACGTACTGACGCTCCGCATGCCACCCTTGAGGGATCGGCGTCAGGATATCCCGCTGCTGGTCGCCCATTTCCTCGAACGCATAGGCCGGAACGCGAGTGACGAGAGGGCCATTTCTGACGAGGCGCTGAAGGCGCTGCAGAATTATGACTGGCCTGGGAATGTTCGCGAACTTGAAAACGCGCTCGAACGGGCCTGCGCCATGAGCAGCGCTGATGAGATTCAAGTGCGAGACCTTCCCACGCAGCTGTACAGCGCTCCTATGTCGTCTATCGTTGGAAGTAAGCTTGGCATTGTTCCGATCGCCGAACTGGAAAAGCATACGATTCTGAACGCGCTAGTCCAGGTCAATGGTGACAAAATGCTAGCGGCCCGACTTTTGGGAATTGGAAAAACCACTCTATACCGCAAATTAAAAGAGTATGAGTCTCAAACTTGGACCGAATCACAAAGTCTTAGTGCCAGATCGGGAGCGTAAAGGAACTTGCGGATTACAATCGACTTCGGAATTTCGAGCCTTCTCCGCGGGGCAACACTGAGACACGGGCTAAAGACACGCGTGGAGACGCGGCTTGACCGTGCGGCGATCCGCAGCAGACGACTCCGTGTCCTGGCGAAAGAGATTAAAGCTTGCTAATTTTCGGAAGATGATTGGCAAGGAACTTGCTTGCGTTCTTCCCATGATTCTTCTGGTGACGGCAAGCGATCGTGGGGCAGAGTGCGGCCAGGCTATTGAAACGGGAACAGGCCAACAGACCATCTTAGCCGGCACACTCTTGCGAGCAACAACTCTGTTACGAGAGAGCTCATTCTCGGCTGTGGTGCTCGACCAGCACTTGCTTGAGAAGGAGCCTCATGAGACCGAAGTTATGCTGCAGCATCTCGATACTGCAATTCTCGCGCAAGTCAATTTTGCGATACAAGGAAAAGAGCGGGCGGTGCGCGAAGTTCGAAGCGCGATCGAACGCGGCCATCAAGCCGAAACCGCCGCACGGCGTGCCAGTGCAAACAGACTGTATGGCGAGATCAACGGCACACTGACGGCGCTCGTCCTGACCGTGGACTTAGCGTTGGAGTGCCCAGCCTTGCAGCCGGGCGCGACCGAGAAACTGAAATCGGTGAACGTCCTCGTAAAGCAGTTGCGTAGCCAGCTCGAAACCTGTTCGCGTCACGAAGGCTCCGAGTCTGCATGTGCTCTGCATACGTGATCACACATCTACTGGTCCTTGCTTTGAAGCGGCGAATACCGACCCGGCGCGCAAACAAGCGACCGGATTCGATTGTTGAGAGTATGCCGGAACTCTCCTGAGCGGCTCATCGCTCCCCTTAGTAATCCTACAAATCATAGAGTGGCCATACTCCTGCCAATACTCCAACTGACAGGGCCTGCCAAACATGATGCATTACCCACAATTATTCAACTCGGACTTTATGCCTCAGGGCATCTCTTTTTTAGGGGAACGGCACGTTCTATGGCTTCAGGCCGCTATGGCTGCTGGTTTGGCTTGCGGTGAATCGTGAAATCGGGATCAGTGCGCGAGCGCAAACCGAGCTTAATAGGCTGAACGCCGAGTTGGAGAGGCGCACGAAGCAGAGAACCGAGGACCTGGAGACAGCGCTCCGGGAACGCACTCGGGCTCAAGCCGTTGCACTCCGTCTTGCGGCGGCGGTGCAATCCTCCGACGACGCCATTGTGAGTCAAACGCTGGATGGCACCATCACCGCATGGAATCCCGGAGCGGAAAAACTGTTCGGCTATGCGGAATCAGAAATGCTTGGCGGCTACACCAAGCGGTTGCTGCCAGAAGGTCGCGCCGCGGAATATTCAGTTGTTATAGATCGTATTCGAAGGGGCGAGCACGTTGAACACTTCGAGACCGTCCGTTTGCGGAAGGATGGCAAGCAAATCGATGTCTCGGTTACGATGTCCGCGATCCGCGATGTCGGCGGCACCGTAATCGGTGTTTCAAAAATTTCGCGAGATATAACAAAACGCAAACGAGCCGAAGAAGCGTTACGGGATTCCGAAGCCCGATTTCAAACCATTGCGAATGGTATCCAGCAGCTCGTCTGGATGGCGGACTCAAGCGGTTCCATCTTCTGGTACAACCAGCGCTGGTATGAGTACACGGGCACCACGGCTGAGCAGACCGACGGCTGGGGATGGCAGATGGTGTACGACCCAAAAATTCTTCCCGCCGTTCTTGAAGGGTGGAAGACCGCGGTCGCCAATGGCACGCCGTTCGACATGGAATCCCCGCTGCGCGGCGCGGATGGAAAGTTTAGAAGTTTTCTTACGCGCGCGATGCCGTTGAGGAATGCGCAAGGAGAGGTGGTGCACTGGCTCGCGACGAACACTGATATCACCGACCTCAAGCGGGCCGAAGAACGGCGAGCTCAACTGGCACAGGAGTTGGCTCGACAAGCGAAAGAGTTGGCTGACTCCCGATCGGAGCTTGAAACTCAAACGCTGATGCTGCAGTCGGTGCTGGACAGCATGGCGGAAGGCCTGGTCGCGACTGATGCAGAAGGCAAATTTGTGATCTGGAACCCAGCCGCGGATAGAATTCTCGGAATGGCTTCGGCCCCGATCGCCTTTGATCTGATGTCCTCGCACTATGGCCTGTATCTGCCCGATCAGGTCACGCCGTTACCAGCAGATCAGCTTCCGATCGTGCGGGCCTTGCGCGGGGAGGTCAGCACCACGGAATTGGTTGTTCGTAACCCCTCGTTGAAAGATGGCACGTGGATCGAAGTCAGCGCCAGCCCCTTGCGGGATAAAGCAGGTACGGTTCGGGGCGGGGTAGCGGCCTTCCGCGATATTAACGACAGAAAATCCGCCGAGCGGAAGATTCGCGAATTGAACGACCAACTGGAACTGCACGTCGCCGAGCGCACGGCTCAACTGCAAACCGCAATCAAGGAACTGGAATCGTTCAGCTATTCCGTCTCCCACGACCTGCGGGCGCCGCTGCGTCATATCGCCGGCTTTTCGAAAATGCTGGTCGAAGAGTATGGGGCAAACCTTGATTCCGGTGCACAACATTATCTCGATCGCATTCAATCCGGCACGCATAAAATGGGGCTGCTCATTGACGAATTGCTAAACCTGGCTCGGGTCGGGCGGCACGCGCTCAACCGCCAGTCGACTGCCCTCAATCCGATCATCGCCGACATCATCTCCATACTGAAGCCTGACTTCGAAGACCGCAGTGTGAAGTGGATGATTGACGAATTGCCGCCCGCCCAATGCGATCCAGTTCTGGTGAAGCAAATATTCCAAAATCTGCTGGCAAACGCGCTCAAGTTTACGCGCGGGTGCCAAGAAGCCTGCATTCAGGTGAGTTGCACGCGGCGCAAGGAAGACGGCCAATTGGTGTTCATGGTGCGGGACAACGGGGTCGGCTTCAGCATCAAATTTGCCGATAAGTTATTTGGGGTGTTCCAGCGCCTGCACCGCAGCGATGACTTCGAAGGCACCGGCATCGGCCTGGCTACCGTGCAACTCATCGCCCACAAGCACGGCGGTAAGGCATGGGCGGAAGGCGAAGTCGATAAAGGCGCAGCTTTCTTTTTCACTCTGGAAGCAGCCAAAACCGTAGAGGGAATGGCGCAACTCTCTGCCGTTGGAGGGACGATATGAAATCAAACGGAGTTGAGATCCTGCTTGTCGAAGACAGCGAAGAAGACATGGACCTTACCTTGCACGCTCTGCAGCGCGGCAAGGTCGCCAATCGAATTTTTGTGGTACGCGACGGCGAAGAAGCGCTCGATTTTCTTTTTTGCCGCGGCGAGTATTCCGAGCGATCCATAGAGCTTCCGCCGAAGCTTGTGCTGCTTGACCTGAAACTTCCCAAGGTCGACGGCATGGAGGTTCTCAAGATTATCAAGGCTGACGCGCGCACCAAAACCATTCCGGTCGTCATCCTGACCTCGTCGAAAGAAGAGCGCGACCTGGTCAGCGGATATGATCTCGGCGCCAACAGCTTTATCCAGAAGCCGGTCGACTTTGAACAATTCCGGGAGACCATTAAGAATGTCGGACTGTATTGGCTGGTTATCAACCAGCCTCCAGTTCTGGAACCTTCGCGTTTGATCGGTGCCGACCATGATAAACGCTGAGCGAGTGATACCACCATTCGGCGAACTTCGCATTCTTCACGTAGAAGACAATGCGATGGACGCAGAACTCGTGGCACAGTCACTGCGCAAAGCAGGTTTTTTGCTTTCCGTCTCGGTCGTGCAAACGGAATTCGAGTTCGAAAAACAACTTCGAGAGAACCCGCCTGACCTGGTCCTGGTCGATTACAATCTGCCGCAATGGCAAGGTATGGAGGCTCTCGAAGTGTTGCGGCGCCAAGGATCGGATATTCCGTTGATACTCGTGTCGGGCGCGTTGGGCGACATGACTGCCGTCGAATGCATCAAGCGCGGCGTAACCGACTACGTGCTGAAAGACGGTCTGGCACGATTGCCGGAAGCGATCAGGCGAGCGCTTCGAGAAAGAAGTATCGTCTTGTTGCGGCGGCAGGCAGAACGAGACCTTGCCGTGAAAGCCGAAGAATTGGCGCGCTCCAACGCCGACCTTGAACGGTTCGCCTACATCGCATCGCACGACTTGCAAGAGCCGCTACGGATGGTAGCCGCCTACACCCAGTTAATCGCTGAACGCTATCGCGGACAATTAGATGACAAAGCAGACAAGTACATCGCCTACGCCTGCGAAGGCGCGGTGCGCATGCAGACCCTGATTCAGGATCTGCTCGCCTACTCGCGCGTTGGACGCCTAGGGGCAAAGCTTGTCCCCGTCAGTTGTGAAGCGGCCATGGACGAGGTCCTGATCATACTCGGTCCCGCAATTCGCGAGAGCGGATCGATCGTCACCTACTCGCCCTTGCCGACCGTTCTAGCCGAAGCCTCGCAGATGACTCAGATTTTTCAAAACTTCATCGCCAACGCCATCAAATTTCATGGCGAACTGCCGCCAATAATCTCGGTCGGAGCCGAAAGGGCAGGGGACGACTGGCTTTTCAGCGTGAGCGACAACGGCATTGGTATTCCGCCAGAAAGCGTCGAAACCATATTCATTGTTTTTCAACGCCTGCACACGCGAACGGAATATCCCGGCAACGGCATTGGCTTGGCAATCTGCAAGAAGGTCATTGAGCGCAACGGCGGAAAGATCTGGGTAGAGTCACCTCCAGGTGAAGGCTCAACTTTTAAATTCACCTTGCCGGTCTACGTTCCAGAAGCAGAAATGAAACCCGACAAGACGGCGTCCCGAGCGGTTCCAGTTTCGTAAACCCGCCTTCAGTCCAGAGATGCGTTGACTGGTTCTCTCCGCCCCTCAAGCCACTTGCCCTCAAGCCACCCCCAAACATTTACGACCTCGTGACATTCTCGCGAGGCAAGCGAGATGCAAGGGAAAAACGGGCAACCACCTATTCATGCAATGTTGAAGGTCTCGCGAAGACTGACTGTTTTCAATGGCTTGCGCAAGCGTTCCGGTACTTACGTACCGTCTCTAGTACCTTAGTTACGCGAATCCAGCAGTCGAGTTACGTTCCCAAAGGTTAGCTACCACGTGTAGTGGCCTCGAGATGGACAAACCCATCCTATAGACTTGGTTCGCAACATTAATTTTTCTCAATTCCAGCAAAACCCCATAAAACCCAACAAAACAGGGAAATCCCCGCTTCTGGCCTTCGCGAACAGTTGCGATATGCTCAGCACACCAAACACACGGGAATGCTTTTGGAATGTGGGCTCGGTTCTCTTGATTGTCTTAAAGCTGGCATGCAGAAAGCCAAGCCGAGTGCGGATTCGAGAGTGGAAACGATATGGCTGATTCGCGGGAAGTAATGAACATTCGTCAGGCTTCGCAATATCTGGGAGTGAGTGCGGACACGCTTTACAAGTACGTGAACGAGCAAAAGATTCCGGCGTTCAAATTAGGCAACCGATGGCGCTTCAAAAAATCGAAGCTCGATCAGTGGATGGAAGAACAGTCGGCAGAGACAGAGACCAAGGGTAAGAAAAAAGCCAAGGCATCCGTGAAGGCCGCTGGCGTTCTGTAAACAGTTTTCTGGTGGAAGTGGTTTCAACGGATTTTTGAAGAGAAATTCGTCAAGAAAAGGCGGGCACATGTTTGGAATGGGATCCAAAACGATTGTAGGTCTGGATGTGGGTTCTTCGAGCATCAAGGCCGTCGAACTCAGAAAGACGCGTACGGGAATCGAAGTGGCGCACCTCGGCCTTGAGCCAATCGCTCCGGACATTGTCGTTGATTCCATGATCGTAGATTCCGGCACCGTATCGGCTGCCATTGCCAAGCTGTTTGGCGATACGCAGATCAAATCGAAAGCGGTAGCCACGGCAGTGAGTGGACACTCCGTCATCGTCAAGAAAATCTCGCTGCCTTCGATGAGCGACCAGGAACTGGCCGAGACCATTCAGAAAGAAGCGGCGCAGCACATTCCGTTTGACCTTGCCGATGTAAATCTTGATTACCAAATCCTGTCGGACGATGCCAGCAGCCCAACCATGGATGTACTTCTGGTCGCAGTGAAGAAAGACAAAATTCTCAATTACACCAACGTACTCTCGATGGCCGGAAGAACCCCGGCTATTGTGGACATCGATGCGCTCGCTTTGCAGAACTGCTACGAGTTCAACTACGAGCCGGCCCCGACCCAGGTCGTGGCGCTGCTCAACCTCGGTGCGAGCGTGATGAACATCAACATCGTGAAGGGCACGACACCGCTCTTCCCGCGCGACGTTTCAGTAGGAGGACATCAGTACACCGATTCGTTGCAGAAAGAACTGGACCTCAGCTTTGATGACGCAGAGTCGCTGAAGCTCGGACGAAAAATCGGAACGGTGCAGGACGACGCCAAAACGCCAATTCTGCAGCAAGTGACGGAAATTATCGTTCTGGAAATTCAGAAGACATTCGATTTCTTCCGTGCCAGTGCGGCGGGCGAGCACATCGAGAAGATTTACCTGGCGGGTGGTTCGGCGAAGGTGCCTGGCCTGGTAGAAGCGTTGCGGCATGAGTTCTCGATGCCGGTTGAGTTGTTTAATCCGTTTCAAAAAGTACTGGCGCCGACGGACGGCGTTGGAGCGCAACTGGTCGAAGAAAATGCGGGCCAGTTGGCAGTGGCCGTGGGTTTGGCCCTGAGGAGCTTTGAAAAATTATGATTCGAATTAATTTACTTGGCAACCCGAAACCGAAAGGCAAAAAGGGTCCCGCCGTCACCATGCCGAGCTTTGAAGTCGGCGAACTCGGCGGACCGCTCGTACAGGCGGCCGCAGTTTTGTTGATCGCGGGCGCGCTGAATGCCGGTTACTGGTACAAGCTCGACACCGAGTCTAAAGCGATCGAGATCAAGACCAGAGTTGCGGAACAAAAGAATCGCGAACTGGCCGATATAAAGGTCCGCTACCTGGAGCGGCAGCGGCAAGCTGATTCTTACAAACGCCGCGTCGATGTAATCGACCAGTTGCGTGCTAATCAAGCTGGTCCGGTGAATCTGATGTCTACGATCGGCGACACCATCAACAGCACCGATGCGGTCTGGCTCAACAGCATGCTCGACCAGGGCAATAGCGTGGCGATCGATGGAATCGCCCTGAGCAGTGATGCGGTTGCGAACTTGATCTCGAATTTGCAGAAGACGGGTTATTTCCGCAACATCGAAATCAAGGAAAGTTTTCAGGATGACGCAGTGAAAGATATGCAGGCCTTTCAGTTTAGTTTGACCTGTGAAAAGGCGAAGTCGTAAAGGCGGAACCTCCTATGAATCTTGGCGAATTATCAGGTGTGAAGCTGTTGGGAACTCTGGTGCTGGCGGCTGCCGTCGGCACCGGTGGACTCTACTACACGGTATTCAAATCGCAGCGCGAGCAGAATGATGCGGCGCAGGTCAAGTTACAGGCCAAGCTGCGGGAGAATGCGGAGCTCGAAGCCTATCGTCCGAAACTGGCCGATATCGAGCGCCAGCTCTCAAACCTGAAACAGCAACTTGAGATCGAACGGCGCATCGTGCCGGATGAGAAGGAAGTCGACAATTTCATGCGCATGGTGAGCGGGGAAGCCCGCAAGTCCGGTGTTGAAATTCGGCGCTACACCTCTCGTCCTTACGTGACCAAGGATTTTTATACGGAAGTTCCGTTTGAAGTTGAATTGGACGGGCCGTATTACTCGATGCTCGGATTTTTTGCTCGCCTGGGAAAAGTCGAACGCATCGTGAACGTCTCTAATCTGCTGGTCGCGTCGACTCGTACGCCTACCGCTGCGAAGGCGAAGCGCGCCTATCAGTACGCGCCGGGCGAGAGCATTGTCGCGACTTGCCAGACGACCACGTATTTCAGTCATGATCTCGATCCTGGAGCTCCGGCAAAGCCCGGAACACCGGTGAAGAAGTAGGAGAATGAAGATGAAACCGACGCTCAACATATTGGTTTGCGTGCTGGCGGCAGGCTCTGCCTTCGCCCAAAGTCCGAGCATCATTCAAAACACTCGGAACACGATGAACGCCGTGAGTGATAAGAACACGGCTGCGTCGAACGAAGCGCTCGGCATTCAGCCGTCGACCGGCAACTCCACGCGCCCGGCTGCGGGAAAGGCTTCTCCGGTTGCTGCAAGCGCGATTTCATCAAACTCGGTTTCGTCAAAGTCGGTCGCCCCGAAGCCGACCTCATCAAAAAAGACCGCAGCCAGCCAGGACAGCCCGAGAGCGGTTGCGGTGAAAACGACGGTTGCAAAACCCATTGCCATATCGCCGATGAGCGCGAAGACGGCTGTTAAGAGCAAAGTAGTGGCAGCCAAGGCTCCCATTGTCGTGGTTCAGTCGAAGGCCAAGCCACAGGCTGGGGCGGTTGCGCTAACCACTACTCCAGTTGCGACGGCGAACAAGTCCTTTGCCAAAGTCGAAGCGCAAAAGGGGTCTGCTGCGACAAGCGCCGTCGAAGACAGGGAAAGCGAAGCTTCCTTGCCTCTCGATAGCAAGTATGGAGCGAATGGACGCCGGGACCCTTTCATCAGCCCGGTAGTAAGCCATAACTCTGGAGCGACGGCGTGCACCTCGGGCAAGAAGTGCCTGGAAATTGGGGCCATCAACCTGCGCGGCGTAGTCCACGGGCAAAACGGGTTTATCGCTGTGGTCAGCAACAACTTGAACAAGGCTTACTTTCTCCGGGAGAACGACCCGGTATTCAACGGCTACGTGGTGAAAATCACCGGCGACTCGATCGTGTTTCAAGAGACGCTGCAAGACCGGTTAGGCAAGTCGTTCACGCGCGAAATAACTAAGAAAATTACTACTCCGGCAGTTTAGTTCCGGGGAAAACGATTTTGAAGAAGTACATCGAGGCAAACGGCCTCGTATGGGGAGATAGGGAAATGCGAAAGCAACTGCTAGGTCTTTTAGTTCCGCTGACAGCGTTTGTGATGATCGCTAAGGCGGCTGACATGACTGGATCGGCTCCGAGCGCTGCGCTGCAGAAGCTCGAGGTTGCCCATAGCCAGGACGGGCTGCGGGTCGAGTTCAACTCCAAAGGCGCTCTGGCGCCTAAGGTAACGACGCTCGATTCGCCAGCGCGAATTGTCCTCGATTTCCCTAACACGGTCATGGCCACGGGCCAAAGCCGCATCAATGTCGGGAGCGACGGCGTGAAAGACGTGCGCATCGGTATGGACGGGCAGAACCCGCCTGTCACGCGCGTTGTCATCGATCTCGATGGCAAGACCGTAGCCAAAGGTCAGCACGAGCTGACCGCAGGCGCCAATGGTGGCTATGTGCTCACCATTCACGATGCGGTTGTCGCGCATCATGTCTCGGCTCCGGCTGCGAAAGTGGCCACCACGACGGCAGCGCCACAGCTGGCACTCGTGTCGGCTCCAGCGAAATTGGTTCCGGCGAGCGTAGTTGCGCCGGCGCCCTTATCAGAGGTTTCGGCCAGCGCGGCGGCCACGGCCACTGAGAAGCCTTCTGATTTTGCCTTCGTCGAGCCAAAGTACTCGGTTGCTCCTGCTGTGAAGGCGGAAGAAGCGGCCAGCCGCTTCGCCGACAAGACGGCGGCGGAACTTGTTGCCACTACCAGCAATGGTGCAATGCAGCAATCGTCCGATCAGTCTACAAGTGGCGGGCAGACGATTCGCCCTGCCGTGAACCTGGCTGCCGAGCAGAAAGCTCAACTCGAGCAGAAACAGGCCACAAACGGTGCCAAATATACTGGCGAGCCGATCTCGGTCAACTTAAAAGACGTAGATCTGAAAGACTTCTTCCGCCTTATCCATGAGATCAGCGGACTGAACGTCGTTCTCGATCCGGCGGTTCATGGCAACCTGACGATCGTGCTCGATGATGTGCCGTGGGATCAGGCACTCGACATCGTCCTTAAGAATAACGACCTCTCTCGCCAACTGGACGGCAACATCCTGCGTATCGCGACGGTTGACACCTTGAAGAAAGAAGCGGAAGGACGCCGCGCCCAGATTGACGCCGAAGCACTGGCAGTTGAAAAGGTCAGCATTACGCGCTTCCTGAGCTATGCCCACGCGAAGGATGTAATCGTTCCGATCAAGAAGTTCCTAAGTCAACGTGGCGACGTAGTGGCCGACGAGCGTACGAACTCGCTGATTGTCTCTGACATTCCGTCAGTTCTTCCGCAGATCGACCGCATCATCCAACAGATGGATCGCAAGACTCAGGAAGTTGAAATTGAAGCCCGTGTTGTAGCCGCTACCCGCAGTTTTGCTCGCGATATTGGCGTGCAACTTGGGTTAGGCTACGGCAACGGACACACCGGTGTGGGCGGCGTGCAGGGAGTAGGAGTTTCGCCTATCCTGGCCGGCGCGGGCATAGCGGCGAATCCGCTCTATCCGATCGTTGGGACGGCTGCAACGGGAGCGCAGATTCCACTGTTCTCTAACCTTGGAGTAACCGGGCCCACCAGCGGTCTTGAGCTTGTCAATGCCAGCAATAACGTACGCGTCGACCTTCTCCTGACGATGGCGGAATCGCGTGGCTTGCTAAAAGTGCTTTCACGTCCCCGGGTAGTGACGCAAAATAACATCCAGGCGATCGTGAAGCAGGGTGTGAAGGTTCCAGTCGTTACTGCCGCGCAGTTAGGCGGCCCAGCAACAGTAAGCTACGTGGACGCTTTCCTGCGGCTCACGGTCACTCCGCAGATCACTTCAGAAGGCACCATCTTCTTGAACGTGGATGTGGAGAACACGCTGCCTGATTTCGGCAACGCCATCAACGGCAACCCGACCTTGATCACGCAACAGGCGACAACGCAAGTCCTGGTCACCGATGGCGGCACGGTTGTGATTGGCGGCGTCATCCAAACTCAGAACTCGCTAAGCATCTCGCAAGTTCCGGTGCTTGGAGACATACCGTACCTTGGCAATCTGTTCAAGCACCGCACTGTAAAGACCTCGAACCAGGAGCTGATATTCTTCATCACTCCGCGCATCGTTCAGACATAGTCGTAGCGGCAAGTTTCACGCGAAACCGCCACTTGACTCGGAGAACCCGCCGAGAACAGTGGCGGTTTCGCTTTTGCGCGCTACTTTTGTTTTAAACTGACCCAGGTGCCTATCCCATCCGACGGCCTCGAGATCATGAATCACCGGAAGCGACTTTTGCGCCTGCAATCATGGCTAAAAGAATCGCGTCTCGATGGTCTTCTAGTCACCCACCTGCCCAACATCCGGTACCTCACTGGTTTCACCGGGAGTTCTGCCGCCCTACTCGTATCAACGACAGGTAGCTTCTTCTTCACCGACGGCCGCTACAAAGCCCAGGCAAACGTAGAGGTGACAGGAGCCAAAATCCTGGTAGCCCAAACAAGTCCGCTCAGCGCACTTGCTGATTGGCTCAAAGGTTCGGTAGATCGCTCCCCAGCAAGAAAGTCGAAATCGACAGGTCTCCCGTTAATCGGAATTGAATTGGAAGTGATCTCTGCCGGAGCCAGGGACCGATTGGCCTTGTTGTTGAAAGGAAGAGCGCGGTTGAAAGCTACCAATGCTCTTGTCGAGACCGCCCGCATGATAAAAGATGCGGAAGAAATTGTACGAATCAGGCGGGCGGCAAAACTTGGTGATAGTTTGTTCGCGGTCGCACTGGAAAAAATTCGCCCAGGAATACCCGAGGTCGAAGTCGCGGCCGAGATGGAACATCGGGCTCGAAGAGGCGGAGCGGAGGGCATGGCCTTCCCGACCATTCTTGCGTCCGGACCACGATCGGCCCTCATTCACGGACGCGCATCGCAAGCGCGCATTCCGTATCGCGGATTCGTGGTCTGCGATTTTGGTGTTATACTCGCCGGTTATTGTTCAGATCGCACCCGTACTTTGCACGTTGGCAAGCCGAACGTAGAGGCGAAAGATCTCTATTTCTCGGTGCTGGAATCCCAGCAAGCGGCGATTGAAGCGGTTCGTCCCGGGATCACCGCTGCCGAAGTAGACGTGGCGGCCCGGCGAGTGCTGCAAAAGCGAAAATTGGACCGGTATTTCACTCATTCCACCGGACATGGTTTAGGATTAGAGATTCATGAGGCACCGCGCCTCGCAGCGGGGCAAAAGCAGAAACTGGAGCCGGGAATGGTCATTACGATTGAGCCGGGAGCCTATCTCCCCGGAAAATGGGGGGTGCGAATCGAAGACATGGTCTTGGTGACTTCTTCCGGCTGCGAAGTACTCAGTCCCGATAGCAAAGAGCTAGTCGTTATTTAGGCTTCTGATCGATTATTAAGGTAGAGACGCAGCTGACCGCGTCTCTCTTCTGCGGGATCATCGGACGTGAGCCGAGTCAATCGGCCCCCGCCAGTCACAAAGTAAGAGCGATCTGCCAGCATCCATGAATCAAAAAGAGCTTAAAGAACTCATCGAATTTTTAATCGAGAAAGATATCGCCGAATTTGAACTGGAGCGCGGCGATGTCAAGGTCAAGATCAAGCGCGCCGCGGACGCATCGCACGTCCCGCTTCCCGACTCGCGTTATATAGCCGTTCAGCCCATGGCCGTCTCCGCCCCTCCTGCGGGTGTCTCGTCTCCATCCGCTACGGTTGATCTCGTGGCAAGTGCCGCCCCCACGCCCCCTCCTGCACCAGTCGAAGAGAAGCTGCACATTGTGAAGTCGCCGATTGTAGGCACTTTTTATGAGTCACCGTCACCCGGGTCTCCGCCATTCGTTAAAGTGGGAGACAATCTAGAGGTCGGGCAGGTTTTGTGCATTGTGGAAGCGATGAAGTTGATGAACGAAATCGAGTGCGATATGGCGGGAGAACTAGTGAAAAAGCTAGTCAGTAACGGCCAGCCGATTGAATACGGCCAAGATCTATTCGCCGTGCGGCCCGCCAAATAAGCGGCAATCGTAATGAATGAGTGAGAAACGAATAGCCGGTCATTCCTGCAGCGAAGCGAAGGACCTATGCAAATTGCCAACGCCGGCAAGGTGCGTAGGTCCTTCGCTTCGCTCACGATGACACATCATCTTGTTAACGAAATCGGTTGGACAGTTCAGTGCAAGTTCTAAGCATCGATGTTTAAGAAAATCCTGGTAGCGAATCGCGGCGAGATTGCCCTGCGCGTCATCTGCGCGTGCAAGGAATTAGGTATACGCTCGGTTGCGATTTACAGCGAGGCTGACCGCAATTCGCTTCACGTACGCTTCGCCGACGAAGCGATCTGCATCGGGCCACCACAGCTGGCGAAGAGCTACCTCAATATTCCGGCTGTGATCAGCGCAGCTGAAATCGCTAATGTAGATGCGATTCATCCCGGCTACGGCCTTCTTTCCGAAAACGCGAACTTCGCCGCCGTCTGCGAGGCTTGCCACATCAAGTTCATCGGGCCGACTCCGGACGTCATTCGCCTTATGGGAGAGAAGGAAAAGGCCCGGGCTGCCATGAAAGAACATGGCGTTCCCATTCTCCCCGGTTCTGATGGCGTTGTTGCATCTGAAGAAGAGGCAATCGAATGGGCTCGGAAGGTCGAATACCCAGTCATTCTCAAAGCAACTGCCGGCGGAGGTGGACGCGGAATGCGCATCGTCCGCACCGAGGCAGAATTACCCGCGCTTTACCGGGCGGCTCAATCCGAAGCCGCGTCAGCTTTCGGCAATGGCGATTTGTATCTCGAACGCTACGTTGAGAATCCGCGCCACATCGAGTTTCAGGTTTTAGCGGACGAGCACGGGAACGTCGTCAGCCTTGGCGAGCGCGAGTGCTCGATCCAGCGCCGCCATCAGAAACTTCTCGAAGAATCGCCGTCAGTAAAAGTAACTCCCGAGCTGCGCAAGGAAATCGGCGACATCCTCAGCAAAACGCTCAGCAAGGTCGGATACCACAATGCAGGAACCATCGAATTCCTGATGGACCAGCAGAGCCGCCTTTATTTCATCGAGATGAACACGCGCATTCAGGTTGAGCACCCTGTGACGGAAATGGTCACTGACGTCGATTTGGTAAAGAGCCAGCTCATGATCGCGGCCGGAGCCAAGCTGTCCGACGTGCTGCAAGGCCCAATCGTGCATCGCGGGCACGCTATTGAATGCCGTATCAATGCCGAGCATCCGGAAAAATTCACGCCGTCGGCGGGCAAGATCACGACCTTCAATCCTCCCGGAGGCACAGGCGTACGCATCGACACCGCTGCTTATTCCGAAGGCACGATTCCTCCTTATTACGACTCGCTGATCGCAAAATTGATAGTGCGTGGCAAAGACCGGGCCGAAGCCATTTCGCGGATGAGCCGCGCGCTGGGCATGTTTATCGTGGAAGGTATTTACACGACAATTCCGCTGCACCGCCGTATCCTGGCGGATCCGGAATTTCGCGCTGGGAATTTCGATACCGGATTTATAGAAAGGTTTTTGGCGAAGCCGAAATAGCTGTTGTTTCGCGCGCCTCCACTCCCCCGGTTAAGACAATTCCGCATTTGACAAGACGCCGTCCGGGTCGCACTATATCGGCTGCCGATTTTGGTTTCATTTCGTTGCACCAAGTGAATCCATCTTCCTGATCGTATAGGCAAGCCGCTCCGCAGATTTGGGCCCGAGCTGCATCCGATTAATCAGATTCATCACAACAACAACGCCGACCTCCCCCGGCTAACCGCGAATTGGAGGCTCATGTGAAAAATTTCGGGTATCGCCCTTTGTTCGCTGCTGCAGTTTCAGTAGCGCTTTTACTTCCTTCCCTAACCAGTCCTGTCATGGCTCAGACTTATACCAAGCTGTACACGCTCGGCACAAATCCCGGAGACCCTATCAATCCGTCGGCCATCGGATCAATGTCGCAAGGCCGGGATGGACGTTTCTATACGACCTCGCAGTACGGAGGGGCCAACTCGCAAGCAGAGGGAAGCGCCTTTGCGTTTACCACAGCCGGAGTGCCCGCCCGGCTGTGGGACTTCGGCAACTACCCGCTGCCGAATAGCCCATGGAGTGGTTTGACTATGGGAACTGACGGAAATTTTTACGGAACCACGAGTTCCGGCGGAACCCACATTTCCGGTACGGTGTTCAAATTGACGAATACTGGCGGGTTCACGACGTTGTGGAACTTTACAGGCGGAACGGATCAGGGTGTACCGGAATCCGGGCCAGTCCTGGGCCGGGACGGCAATCTCTACGGAACGGTCGAGGGCGTCTATTCAGGCACCTATGGTGCTGCCTACAAAATCACTCCCACGGGCGTCCTAAAGACAATCCACGTATTTACATTTACCGATGGCGCCACGCCTTATCAACCTATTCTGGGGCTTGACGGCTTCTTCTATGGCATCGCCCGGAGTGGTGGGGCAAATAAACTGGGCGTAGTCTTCCGCATGAGCGCCGCAGGCGCGGTCAAGGTGCTACATAACTTTGCCGGTTATCCGAGCGATGGAAGCCAACCCGTCGGCACACTCGTGCAAGGCAATGATGGCACCCTGTATGGAACGACCTACGCTGGCGGGACGAAAAATGCGGGGTCGATTTTTAAAATTTCGCCTGCCGGAACCGGCTTCGCGATACTCCATAATTTTGATCGTTCGATCAACGTAAATGATGGCGGCCAACCTCTCTCCGGTCTTGCCCTCGGTACTGACGGCAATCTGTACGGGACGAGCAGCGTTGGCGGAAGCAAAAACGCAGGATCGCTGTTTAAAATTACTCCCGCCGGTCGATACACACCGCTTTACAGCGCATGCGCGGTAGTGTGTAGCGACGGATTTTCTCCTCAAACACCGATGCTGCAGCATACCAATGGAAAGTTTTACGGGCTGATGCGCGGGAACTCGTTGAGCGGAAGTGTGGTCTACAGCCTGAACGTAAATCTTGGAGCCTTCGTTAGCCTCGTCACCACGACCGGCGCGGTTGGATCTTCCATTCAGATATTAGGGCAAGGATTTATTGGGACAAGCACGGTTAACGTTGGCGGCACGAAGGCAAATTTCGTCGTAGTCTCCGACACATATATCACGGCAACTGTGCCGGCGGGAACGTCCGGATTTGTCAGCGTTGCGACCACAGCCGGGACGCTGAACAGCAGCAGGAAATTTTTCGTGGTGCCAACCTTTACAAGCTTCACTCCAGCGAGCGGACCGGTCGCGTCGAAGATCATGGTCACTGGCAAGGGCCTGACACAGGCGTCTAAGGTCACAGTCGGCGGAAAGGCTGCCACGTTCGTGGTGAACTCAGATACGCAATTGACGATCACCGTTCCCGTCGGAGCAGTGACGGGAAAAATAGCCATCACTACTCCCGGTGGTGTCGCGGCCAGCAAGACGAGCTTTACGGTAACCTAGTATTTCCTTACGTAGCCGAAGCTGGGAGTTGCCCAATGTTTGGACGACTCCCACCTCAGCACAGCATGAAGTCATACAAGATGCGTCTTCCGCGCCTTTATCCCATTCTTGACTCATCGTGTTTTAGCGATCTCGCGACGATGCT
>JANYKL010000174.1 GCA_025361625.1 Acidobacteriaceae bacterium | reverse complement strand
GGAAGAGGCTTCGCTGGATCTGGGAGCAAATTACTGGCAGACTTTCTGGCGCATCACCGTCCCTAACCTCCAACTATCGATTATCGGAGCGGCGCTACTTATCTTCACCCTCTCGATGGATGAAATTGCTGTGAGCTTCTTTTTGATCGGCCGTGACAACACGCTCCCTTTAGAAATTTGGGGACGACTGCGACGAGGCATTACTCCGGAAATCAATGCGATTTCAACAATTATTTTTGTGTTTTCTTTGGGAGCGATCGTGCTCTGGTATCGATTGCGTACGCGATCCGCAGCGCGGAATGGCGATTAGAGCTTAGTGAAGGCGTATTCGTTAGCTTTTAACGAATGGCATTTAAAACCGCTTGAACAGCGGGGCGATGCGCGTTCGCTCCGCTTGCGTTGGGTGTCGGCTTTGCAGGTTTATCTAACGCTGAAGGTTCTGCACGCAGCTCGACCAGCAACATTCGACTATCGGAATAGTAGGATCCGCCGGTCGCTGTCTCGCCCTTGAAGACCGGGCTCGCACAGCGGAGATATTCCTGGTGAGAGACTAAGTTCGTCTCCGATAACTTGTGCGCGATAAAGTCGCGCTCGGCATCAACTCTTGGATCGATCCGATGGAAAACTCGAAGCTTTCGGAACTCCCATTGCAGTGCCACATCGTAGGTCGCCGCACCCACCCAGATTGGAGTTCCCTCGACTGTGTATTCGGTTTTCCAGATGCGAATGTGATGCCGTTTGGCGACTACTGATTCGAAATCGGGAAGAGCATACGAGTAGTCCTGGGGCCGTCCAAAGACATAAAGGGCGCGCATGGGCAACTTCGCGTAATGCATGCGTTGCATTGCCAGATGCCAGAAAGCGGGAAACCTCGTCTTCTCAGTCTTGATCCAACCAGAGCGCGCGAAGGCATCTTCCAGCTCTGACTGCTTCGCCACAAAGGCCAGGTTTAACATGTCCCCGTCGTGTCCCTGCCCATCGACGGTGCGCGGCGGCAGGAAGTGAATCATCTGGCTAAGCCCCGGCTCTTCTCTCTTTGCGGCCATCAAATTGGCCGTCGGGACGATGACTTTGCCGGCTGTATAGGCGGTTACTTCTAATCCCTTCAGCACGGTGCTGTCGCCTCCGCGCGACAGCAAAAAAACTGGAGTGGCTGGCAAGTAAGACAATCCGGTGGCTAACATCTCCAATAACATTAATCTGGTGCGCGAGCCGCCTTTGATGACTTTGCTGGCAACGAGAGGGACTGTCTCGCCCGTAACCAGTTTGACGGAATCTAATCGTATAACGACCTTTCCTCCGATACCGAGCATGCGCTTATGGTTGACACGAACCACTGACCCGGTCGCGAGCGAGCCGGCTTCAATGACGGTAAAGCCATCGACCTCGACATTTTTTAATACAACGAAATCGAGGCGATCTCCTGGTTTTGCGTGTGCCGAAGAGATGGTTTTATCCATCTGCAATTTGACGGGAATGCCGGTGGAGACGGAAATCTGGCCGGGAATTGACACGAGATCCGGGCCTGGAAGGGGGGGAATCGCCTGCGGCGGATCGTCACGCTTGATCTCTACAGCCGTTGGTCTCTTCGTTAGAGTTCTTACGACTGAAGTTATCTCACCAGTTTCAGAAAGGAACGACTGCCCCCACGCTGCTGGAGGCAACAGGGTGAGGTAGGACAGGGTGAGGTAAAACAGGCTGCGGTAGAACAGGCTGCTGCGGCGGGTAATACGGGATAATTTGTACAACATCAGTGGCGCTACCTCCGTGAGAGGTCCAACTCTCAATTGCTAGCCCAGGATTTAGCGCCTAAGGGCACGATGGTCCGCGTCTCTGGGTTTTGTACGTTAGGTGCGAACCGGGTCCATGCTGTTGTCTTGTGAATCGGCGCTTTCGGTCTTTCGTGGCGGTTCCTGTGCGAAAACGAAAATCTTCTGGTCTTGGTCGAAAAATGCTTGGGCTCGGTTTTCAGTAAGCCGGTGAAAGTGGGAACCCGGCAGGCATAGTAAAGTAGTAGCAGAGTCGTACAGAAAATAACTGAGGTTTCGATCTGAATAAAAGTATTCGCAACATTGCAATTATTGCCCACGTTGACCACGGCAAGACGACGCTCGTCGATGCCCTGCTCCGCCAAAGTGGCACTTTTCGCGATAACGAGACCGTCGCCGAGCGCGTCATGGACTCGAATGATCTGGAGCGCGAGCGTGGCATCACCATTCTTGCCAAGAATACAGCCGTGTTCTTCGGCGGCATCAAAATTAACATCGTGGATACGCCGGGACACTCCGATTTTGGCGGAGAGGTCGAACGAGCTTTAAAGATGGTCGATGGCGTCATGCTCCTGGTAGACGCAAGCGAAGGGCCGCTGCCGCAAACGCGCTACGTTTTGAGCAAGGCTTTAGAAGCTAATCTCAAACCGATTCTTGTTATCAACAAGATTGACCGGCCTGACGCGCGTCCGCAGGAAGTCCTGAACGAGGTTTACGACCTGTTTATTGATTTGGACGCCAAAGAGGAGCAACTCGACTTTCCGGTGCTTTACACAAACGCGAAGGCCGGAACCGCCGCCATTCACCAGGGCTCGCACGGCGAAGATCTGCGGCCACTATTTGAGTCGATAGTCGACACTATTCCTGCTCCTCAGGGTGACAAGGATGGCCCGCTTCAAATTTTGGTCGCGAATCTCGACTATAGCGAGTATCTCGGCCGACTCGCTATCGCACGCGTGTTTTCTGGAACGATGAAGACCGGCGAAGACGTCGCTATCGCGAAGCGCGACGGTTCATTCCTGAAGACGAAGATCACGAAGCTCTTCAGCTTTTCGGGGCTGAAGCGTACCGATATTACAGAAACATCGCTCGGCGACATCATTGCGGTCGCGGGAGTCGAGGGAATCACCATCGGTGAGACCATCACCAGCGCTGAGAATCCTGCGCCTTTGCCGCCCATCATCATCGATGAACCCACCATTGCGATGCTCTTCACTATCAACACATCTCCATTTTGCGGACGCGAGGGCACCTTTGTTACCTCGCGCAATTTGCGTGAGCGGCTGGTAAAGGAACTGCTGACCAATGTCTCCCTCCGCATGGAAGAGACCGGCAGCACGGATTCGTTCAAAGTTCTCGGCCGCGGCGAACTGCAGCTCTCCATCTTGATTGAGATGATGCGGCGGGAAGGCTTCGAACTCATGGTGGGCAAGCCTGAAATCGTCACGAAGCGCATCGACGGCAAGTTGATGGAGCCGGTCGAGCACCTCACCGTCGACGTTCCCGAAGAATTTGTCGGTGTGGTTATGGAGCATGTTGGGTCGCGCAAGGGCGAAGTCGCAAACATGCACAATCATGGCTACGGCCGGGTGCGGATTGAATTTCGCGTTCCCAGCCGCGGCTTAATCGGATTACGCAGTACGCTTCTCACCGACACGCGCGGAACTATCGTCATGAATGCGCTGTTCGATGGCTACATCGAATGGCAGGGAGAGATTCCGCATCGTCCCACGGGTGCATTGGTGGCCGATCGCAACGGGGTGACGACCTCATACGCTCTTTACAATCTGCAGGAGCGAGGCACGCTCTTTGCCGGCCCTGGGACCGACGTGTACGAGGGCATGATCATCGGGGAAAACGCCAAAGATACCGATCTTGATGTCAACATTGTTCGCGAAAAGAAGTTGACGAACATGCGAGCTTCGACCTCCGATGAAGCGATCCGCCTCGTCCCATACCGCAACCTGAATCTGGAGCAGGCAATCGAGTTTATTGCCGACGATGAATATGTTGAGGTCACGCCGAAATCATTGCGGCTGAGAAAAAAAGTTCTGCAATCGAACAAGCGCAAGCGGTCGCTGGCCGAAGTCGAAGGCTGATCGGGCTCGAAAGACGATAACGTGCGGGGCGGACGCCTCGCCTATCCAGTCTCTCGAGTCTCCCAACCCGACGTTCCCGGCAGACTTAAAGGCCTCGTGCCAGATCAAACACAGATTCGCGTGCTGCTTATTCCGTGCAGTTGCGGCGACACGTTTGCGGTCACCGACGATTACGATCGGCGCGGGACGCACCTACGCAGTTTTATTCCCTGCCCAAAGTGCGGCAAGCGGCACGACCCTCGAAACCGATTGCTTCGCCTCAACTATCAAGACCGCAATTTCTGGACGGTCGATGATTGTTAAGCGGTCCTCCAGAACCATGAAGAGGGCCAATGACGTGCCGTGTGATTGAGACGGTCACCCCGCACGTTGTACACTTCCATTACGCGCCCGTAGCTCAGCTGGATAGAGCGGTTGCCTCCGGAGCAACAGGTCGGGAGTTCGAATCTCTCCGGGCGCACCAGTTTTTCCACAGACATTCAGCCTCTCTTACTTGATTCGGGCCAGCGGTCTTCGGCTGGCCTGCGGCCCCTGTTTGATTCTCTTGCATTCCCTGTCGGAAGGGCCGTTGAAAAACGCGGAGGTGCCCTGCTTGTGCTTTTCATTGCGCTTGGATTTTTTCCGATCAAGGGTTTTAACGAGCACAACCTGCTCGTCGCCAATCAGACGATCCCGCGAGCCGCTTGATCTTTTCGCGCGTTTTGCCGGCGGGACGGATCGTATCGTCCACCCCGCTGGCTTTCTAACCAATCAGAATGTGACGCGGACGCCAAACTCCATCTGCCTGGGGGCGCCATTCGCGTAGGTCCCTGAACCGGGTAGAATGCGGTCCTGTCGAGTGCTGCAGAAGGTAGTCGAGTTCCCGCAGTGCCCCGGCGAACTAGCGTTGTTGAGCGAAGTACCGGGTGCACCATTGAGAATTCCGCTGAGCTCATTTCCAGGACCTCCGAAATTAGCCCAGTTGAACACGTTGAATATCGAAGCCATGGGTTCGATCTTGAAGCGCTCGCTTACCTGGAAGGGCCAAACCAGCCGTAGGTCCATGGTTTTGAGCCAAGTTGATTGCGCGAAGTGGCCCGGGAGCGATGGGATCAGCGGCGCATAGGCTCCCAGCGAAACTAATTGTTGGCCGGTGAACAGTCCGCTATTACTGAGCACCTGTCCCGCCGGAGTCAGCTTACCTCCGTACGTTGCGTCAAATGAGGCAATTGCCTTATTCAAACTGTTGGTCGAATATTTGCCAGTGCTTCCAATCGAGGTATATGGCAACAAGTCACCGACGCTCCCATCGCCGGTTACGTCGCTGCGAAAAATCTCACCCGCCACTCCTCCTCCGTCCTGCTGGGGAATGTAGACGCTCGCCGGGAGAGGGGATGCGAGATGCGCGATCATCGAAAGCCGCAGCCGGTAGGGCAGATCCGCCGTCGAAGCAAACGAAAACTGATGCGTGCGATCGAGACCGGAAGAACCATAGTGCCCGAGGTGAGGACGATTGTAATCCTGGGCGACGGTAAGAATTGAATAGTCGCCACCAGACCCGCTCCGATCCGCTACGTTCGTTCGATATCGGGAAAAGGAATAGTCAATAGAGGCGTCGAAGCGGCGCACTCTGCGTGCAGGATTGAGGGCACTTGATGTCTTCAGCGAGAGCTGCAAGCCCTGGTACTCGGACCGTCCGCTGGGAAAATACATGACGTTTGATCCCACAGTGGGATTCGCGCCGCCGAATGCGGCTTGCTGTTTGCCAAGAACGAAACACGGAAACGGGCCGCAAAAGGCATTCGAAGAGTCGAGACCATGGCGCGCGAAATCGGTGATGCTGGCTCCGGGAACATTAGCTAAAAAACAACTGACCGCCGCCTGAGAACTACTCCCGGCAAAAACCGCGGGGGAACATCCGGCTGAGGCTGGATTTGCAGCAAGGGTCGAGTTGATGGCCGACAGTTCCGCGTTAAAGGTATTCCCAAGAGGATTCACGCTGCTCCCGTCGGTAAGATATCGTGCGCTCCCGGCCCGGTTAGTATCGATGCCCAACGGAAACTGCGTCCCGATCTGGCGCACAAAGTCAGCCGAAAATGAGGTGCGTTCGCTGATCTGGCGTTGGAGACCGAAGGCCATATGGACGACGCGGGGTGTCTTGTAATCAGGAGCCAGCAAGCCTCCAAAGTTCGCCAGGCTATTGGTGAGTGAATAGACGTTAGGGCCACCAGTCACGCCAGCCTGCGCCGCCAGAAATTGAGATTGCAGGTCTTGAATGGCATTCGCAACCGTAACCGGGCCCTGAGTTCCAGTAGGAGTCGCCCCCAACGCCTGGCCGCAAATCTGCGTCGCGATATCGAGACCGTCACTTTGGCTGACCACAGCGGAATTTGGGAAGAGCACCGATCCCGTCGGGCACAGCGTCAGGCCGCGATTGTACTGGCCGTTCGACAGGCGATTAATCCGATCCTGGTAAGAATTTTGGAAAAGAAAATTGTCATAGAACAAGCCGCCACTTGCCCTCACAACCGTTCGTCCGTTATGACCCGGATCCCATGCAATCCCTGCCTGCGGGGCAAAATTTTTTCCCGGGCGATAGGGGGGCACGCCGAGCGTGCGGCTTGCACCCGGACCATATTGGGGAAGAAATCCAAATTGGTCGAGAATCAGCCCGGTGGTGCACGGCGGTGCGGCGACGATAGTCGTGTTGATTGCGGAACACGGAGCGGCTGCGAGGTCGTTATCCGTTCGCCCGCTGTCGAGGACATAATTAACGCCCAAACTTATATTTAGATTCGGACGCAGGTTGAAGGTATCTCCAAGGTAGCCTTCTATCCGCGTGTCAAAATGTCCACCAGTGGAGCGATTGAACGCCGACTTCTCGCTAAAGCTGCCCAAACCGTTAAAGATAGTAAAAGTGCCTACAGGAAAGTTGAGGGGGTTGTCGGCGGCACCGCGTGGGTCTCCCGGGATCAAGGCTACCAAAGAAGGATTACTGTTGATGGCATTAATCGTATCCAGTCCGTTCGAACTGGTTACGGAGGGGCCGAAATTTCCAGGCGCATAATAATCGCCCTGGGAAATCCGATGGATCGCGACGCCAAAGCGAATGGTGTGATTTACGTTGTAAATCGTGCTGCTGTCGTACCTTCCGAATAGATCGCGCTGAATAGTCTGCCGCGGTCCAGCGACGCTCGGGCCCAGGGAATACGAACCAAGCTGGATGTGAAAAGGCGCGCCCGGCACGATCAGTGAATCGGACAGAGCGGGATTGATGGCGTCGACCATTTTCTGGTAACCGAAGCGGGCACTGTTCACAAATCTGCCGTGATTCCAATCGAGCCCCAGAACCATGGCCGGGACGTTAATTTGATTGCGGAAATTTGACTGACTGTAAGCTGGACCTATTTCGTTAACGTTGTCGTAGCTAAAGCGAGCGAACCCCTTCGTGTTTTCGTTGAAGATGTAATCAAGTCGTGCACTAAACATGTTTTCTCGAAAATATGCGCTTTGCGAGTTCGTTCCACTGAGGGCTGG
>JANYKL010000188.1 GCA_025361625.1 Acidobacteriaceae bacterium | reverse complement strand
ACCAGGTTTCCCCAACCAACCGTGATCATCGGTGCAGCCCGATTGAATGAGATCCTGCCCGATCCTGTCGCTGGAGCTGCAGGGTCACTATAAAAAATTGTCCCTCCCAGCGAGAAACTTTTGCCGCTCGGAATCGAAGTGCGAGCGGTGATCGGATCGCCAATATACGCGAGCACGCCGGGACTGATGTGAAATCTGCCCGCCCGCGGAAAGTAATCGAATTGTGCTTCGAATGTTTTGAAATTGAGCTGGCCGTCGTATGGAATTCCATCCTTGGTGAATGTGTGGCTATAGCTGATGGCATTAAAGCCGGCGCGCACATTGGCACGATTAATTACTCGGACAGCCACTTCCCCGCCCGCTCCCAAACTCGAGACCTTCACTCCGATGCCCACGCGTCTTGAGTCCTCTCCGGAGTCAGGATGCGACACCGAGGCCGCCGGCTGAGGCCTTGGGGCATCGGGATCCGTGCTCTGGCCGAAGGCAGTGCTGACACTCGCAACGAACAGGGCGCATGAGAGCATGACGAGACAGAACTTTTTCTTCATAATTCCTCTGAAGTCTGTGATGGTGTGCGAATCGGCAGATTTGAACGCGAGTGCTTGAGGCAAAAAACCCGATTTTTCTTACGAGAAGCTTGTACGGCAGTCATAGGAGAAAGATTTTTTTAGATTAATAAGTCTCTTCCGCCTCGTTAGCGGCCCCCGGGGGTCTCTGATGCTGTATTGTCGGGAAGTCAAGATGCCAAGCCGCGTGAATAAGTTGTTTTTGTTAGGGGCGCTAATGATTGCGCTGCTTCTCGCCCCACTTGTTCTTTTACTGATTCGCACCGCATATCGGGACCGAGATGCCATCGAAAGCCCTTCCGCAGGGTTCTCTGACGACGTCAGCCGCTTAAATAAAACCCGGATCGCGGAGATCTGGGACATGCCAAGCGATCCCGAAAAGGCTGAGCAAAAGTTACGTGAACTGCTGCAGCGCGCTCAAGAATCACACCAACATGTATCGATCGCGGGTGCCCGTCATAGCATGGGAGGTCAGACAATCTATCCCGGGGGCATCGAAATTAACATGCTTCCGTTTAAAGCGATATCTCTTGACGAGGATAAGAACATCCTTCACGTACAGACTGGTGCAAAATGGTCCGACGTTATCCCTTTTCTTGACCGGCGAAATCGCTCGGTTTGGGTGATGCAATCGGATAATTCATTCAGCGTTGGCGGATCGTTGAGCGTCAACTGTCACGGCTGGCAGTTTGGTCGCCCTCCGATCGCATTCACAGTCGAGTCCTTCCGGATCATGAAGGCTGACGGTTCCGTTGTCCGTTGCAGCCGCGCTGAGAACAAGGAACTTTTTTCCCTCGCGCTTGGTGGTTATGGACTCTTCGGCGTGATCTTGGACGCCGATCTGCGCGTTGTACCTAATAAGCGCCTGCGCCTTGAGCAATTCGTGGTGCCCCTGGACCATGCCATGGCATCATTCGATAAAAAGCTGCGCGAGCAACCGGACGCTGAGTTCGTTTATGCCAGACTGAATATCACTCCGCGCAAGATGTTTGATGAGGTAATTATTAACGTTTTTCGGCGCGAAGGCGGACCTATTCCCTCTCTGGTCGCAGATAACTTCCGCTGGATACCACGGCTGATCTTCCGAGGCTCCGAAGGTAGTACCTTTGGCAAGAAAATGCGCTGGTCAGCGGAAACAAACATTCAAACTTCTTTTACTGGATCTGTGTTTTCCCGCAATCAGTTGATGAACGATAACGCAGAGTGGTACCTGGATCACTCCAAAGAGACAACCGACATATTGCATGAATACTTCGTAACCCGCGAGAGTGCCACTTATTTTTTACTCTCGGCGCGAAAGATTATTCGAAAATATAATGCCGACTTGCTCAATGTAACCGTTCGCGATGTTAGAACCGATCACGACACGTTTTTAAGCTACGCGCGGCAGGATGAACTAGCGTTCGTGATGTTTTTCAGTCAGGCTCGGACGAAAGCGGGTGACGCGGAGATGCAAGCCATGACCGCGGAACTGATCGATGCAGTGCTAGAAGCGGGAGGGCGATATTATCTGCCGTATCGTTTGCACGCGACACCGGACCAATTCCACCGCGCCTATCCACAAGCGGACGAATTCTTCAGACTGAAGCGGCAGTATGATCCGAAAGAGCTCTTCCAAAGCCAGTTCTATCGAAAATACGGTCAGTCGCAATCGCTGCCAAGCAACTAAACCAGGCTATTTCCGGCCAGACTAGTTCTTGCCGTCACAACCAATATGTGCGGTCAAGTGTCCGGTACTGAATTGCTTCGGCGATATGTTTGGGCTCAAGCTCGGGCACGCCATTGAGATCAGCGACCGTCCGTGCAACTTTCAGAATACGGTCGTGGGCACGGGCGCTAAGCCCTTGTTGGGTCATGGCTCGTTCGAGCAGGCGCTCGCAGTCGGCTGACAGGTCGCAGAATTTTCTGATCTGTTGCGATGACATGTGCGCGTTGCAGTAAAGTTTCTGCCTTCCGGTGGAGAATCTCGTGAGCTGGATGTTGCGGGCGCGCACCACGCGCTCTAGAATACCGGCGGAACTCTCAGCTTCTTTCGTGCTCCGCATCTCTTTATAGTTAACCGCTGGAACATCGATATGGATGTCGATGCGGTCGAGCAGCGGACCAGAAATTTTCGACACATAGCGTTGAATCATCGGAGGGGTGCAATGGCACTCGCGGGTCCGATCGTTGTGGAATCCGCAGGGACAGGGATTCATCGCCGCCGCCAGCATGAAGCGCGCCGGAAACGTCAGGGACATCGCGGCGCGGGCGATACAGACTGTGCCATCCTCCAGGGGTTGCCGCATTACGTCGAGCACATTGCGTGGAAACTCAGGGAACTCATCTAAAAACAGCACGCCATTATGGGCCAGTGAAACCTCTCCGGGACGAGGAATCGCACCGCCACCAATGAGTCCAGCGTCAGAGATGGTGTGATGTGGGGCGCGGAAAGGGCGCATCCCGACGAGACCAGCATGGGCGTCGAGCACTCCGGCGACGCTGTGAATCTTGGTGGTCTCAAGCGCCTCCTCAAAAGTGAATGGCGGCAGAATTGTGGGCATGCGCTTCGCCAGCATCGTCTTCCCCGAGCCCGGAGGCCCGATCATGAGAATGTTATGTCCGCCGGCGCACGCGACCTCAAGGCCGCGTTTGGCGGTTTGCTGCCCGCGAACATCCTTGAAGTCCACATGGAATTGCTGCGCCTCATTCAACAGATTGGCGGTATCAATCTGCATGCGCGAAATGCCATTGCCGGTATTAATCAGATGAATCACGTCGAGCAAGGTCTTAACCGGAAAGACCTCAACGTCGCTTACCATCGCAGCCTCACGCGCGTTAACTTCTGGCACCACCAGGCGTTTTACCTTCGTGCGCCGTGCCTCGAGCGCGATGGGCAAGGCACCGCGAATGCCGCGCACTCGGCCATCCAGCGACAATTCGCCCACAAATAAGGCGTCAGGAATTTCTTTCTTGTTCAAACCTCCATAAGCGCCGAGAATGCCAAGCGCCATCGGCAGGTCAAAGCCTGAGCCTTCTTTCCGGATGTCGGCAGGCGCGAGATTGATCGTGATCTGCGTGGGCGGAATGTCATACCCACAATTTTTTAGCGCCGAGCGCACGCGGTCACGGCTCTCGCGCACCGCAGCGTCGGGCAGGCCGACGGTGTGGAAATGATCCTCAGCTGTTTTTACGCCAGAGACGTCAACCTCCACCTCGATGATGTTGGCGTCGACCCCATAGACTGCCGCGCTAAGAGTTTTGTAGAGCATAAGGACGGTAAATACACTGCGAGGCAGCTATGACGGGAGATCCCTGACTCCAATGTTAGTTGCCGAGGGCCTCATCCGATGTGATCACGGTCACCCTGTTACCGTGACGGAACCTGAGAGAACCTTCTCCGGTTGCGCCAACAGGTTCGGTGCTACATTTAGGGCAATCTTTCTGAAGTTTTTCGCCATAGGAGTAGCGCCATGCCAGCCGACGGTCAAGCGCCGAAGCCCCGCGAGCAAGGGCAGAATCGTCTGGAGTATGAAGAAAATCAACTCTGGCGCTGGGCACTCGGGCTTCTGATTCTATTGGCAGCCGCCGTCGCGGCATTGTCGTGGCAACAACTGAAAGATCTTCCTTACCGGCTCTGGGCGATTCCGGGCGGGCTCTTTCTGCTTTCGATTTTATTTGCCGCCTACGCCTTCGGGCGCAAAAAGGAAGTAGGCGAGCTCAAGCACATTCTGCGTGGGCTCCAGAACAAGGTGGGGGTTACTCCATCAGAGGAGCAACTGGATCAGCTCGGCCAGTTAATTTTGCGGTCGCAGCGCAGTTTCAAGGAGCTTATCGACTCGCTTGACGACGTCGCATTGGCAATCGCGCTTGACGGCACCTTGCGCACGGTGAATCGGCGCGTTACGGAAATTCTCGGAGTTTCTTACCAAGACGTGGTTGGTCACAAGCTCGACAGCTTCACCGACGGGCCTGCTGGCGTTGAAGGCCCCGCGAGTATGGAGCGGTTTCTCGAAAAACGCAGCTGGTCGGGAATAGTCCAGATTCGTTTAAAAAACACCTCGCACCCGTTGTATTACGACTGCGTTATCAATGCCATAGTCAAGGACGGTGAAGTAACAGGAGCCAGTGTATTGGCTCGCGATGTCACCGCCAATCGGGAGAGAGAGCGTCGATTCTCGCAGCTGTTCGAATCGCTTCAGGAAGGCGTCTACATCAGCAACGCCGAGGGCAGGTTGCTTGAGGTCAATCCGGCTCTGGTTTCGATTCTTGGTTATTCCAGTAAAGACGAGTTGCTGCAAACCCCCCCCGAGGCGTTGAATGTCGACGCCGGGAAAGATCCTGTGCTCGGGCAAACTGGCAGCCAGAGCGGACGTACCCGCACGCGAGAAGTTCGGCTGCGTAAGAAAGATGGCCGTGTCGCGGTATGCGTTGATACTTCGACTGGCGTAATCGAGGACGGAAAGCTAGTCCGTTACCAAGGCACGCTGGTCGACGTGACTGAAAAACACGCCATGGAGCGGCAGTTGCGCAGGCAGGAAGAATTTCGCCTGCAATTGCTCGAAAGCTTCCCCGACCTGATTCTGGTTATCGATCTTAACGGAAAATATGCGTTCGTAAGTTCGCGTATTCGCGATCTGCTGGGATACGGGCCAGAACAACTCTTAGGCAAGAGCATTGACGATGCCGAGACTACTTCGCCAGACTTGGCGAAGCTGTATCACAAGGTGGAAAAGGGCGAGAGCACAAGGACTTCCTGCGAATACGGTTCGCGCCACCATGACGGCAGCGGCCGAACAATGCTCGGAATGGCAAGCCCGCTGCTCGATGCGGAAGGCAAGCCTTCGGGCGTGATTATTTCCGTCCGCGATGTAACCACGGCAAAGAAGCTCGAGCAGCAGATCATTCAGAGCGAGCGCCTTGCAGCCATGGGGCAGATGATTGGTGGTTTTGCCCACGAACTCAACAATCCACTGACCAGTATTCTAGGTATGGCTGAACTCTTACAGGAGGGCGAGACCAGCGAAGGTGCGCGCAAGCAACTCGCCGTGCTGCACAAAGAAGCGAGACGCGCCGCCGAGATCGTGCAGAACCTGCAATACTTCGCGCGCCCACCCGCTCCCGGAAGAAGCCAGGTCGATCTCAACGAAATCGTACAGCGCACAATACAAATGCAGGCCTATCCACTGCGCAAGAGCAACATCAGCATCGATTTTTTGCCGGAGCAAAAAATGCCTGCAATCGTCGCGGACCCGAATCAGCTTATGCAGGTCTTTCTCAATCTCCTGTTAAATGCTGAGCAGGCTATCCGCGAGAGCCGCGCCAAGGGGACGATTCGCGTGCGCATGGGACGCAAGCCGGAATCAGTATGGATTGTCTTTCAGGACGACGGGCCCGGCATCGCTCCTGAAAACCTGACCCACATCTTCGACCCTTTTTTCACCACTAAGCGCCCCGGTCGGGGAACTGGGCTCGGATTGAGCATTTGCAAGACAGTGTTGCGCGAACACGGCGGAAATATTGAAGCCACCTCGGCTGCAGATGGCGGGGCGGTGTTTACGATCACGCTTCCCGTGTCTAAAGAACCAGCACCGGAAACAAACCCCCAAACAAACCTCGAAACGAACCCCGATTGAATCAGGATGGACGCGGCGCCTCGCCGTCCAGTTACGTCATGTAAACCGAAGTTCGCATCGCCCATGATGTGACGAGCGGTCTATGATTTGGAGAAGCTGCTGAGCCGCCCCTTCCCCTACCGTGGTCTACCGCTCAACGGCCATAGCCACCGCATTCCCTCCGCCCAAACACAGCGCCGCAATCCCGCGATGCACGTCGCGACGAATCATTTCGTAGATCAGGGTGACGAGGATGCGGGCTCCGCTTGCGCCGATAGGGTGGCCGAGGGCGACTGCACCTCCGTTGACATTGACGCGGTTCATGTCGAGGCCTAGCTCCCGAATCACTCCAAGGGCTTGCACGGAGAAAGCTTCGTTCAGTTCGTAAAGATCGACTTCGTCTTTCTTCCAGCCAGTCTTCTCCCAGATTTTTTGTACGGCGCCTACGGGAGCCATCATGACCCACTTCGGCTCGACTCCGCTGGTTGCCTGCGCCACGATGCGAACCATGGGCGTTGCACCTAACTGCTTCGCGCGTGCGGCGCTGGTCACAACTACGGCCGCCGCCGCGTCGTTTACTCCGGGAGCGTTGCCCGCCGTCACGGTTCCATCTTTTTTGAAAGCCGGCTTCAACGCTCGCAGGGCTTCGATAGTAGTATCTTCGCGCGGACCTTCATCTTTATCGAAGATCACCGGGCCCTGTCCTTTTTTCTTGGCTGGGAGTTCCACGGGAACGATCTGCTCCCTGAAGCGACATTCTTTCTGCGCGGCGATGGCTTTGCGATGCGAGTTGAGGGCAAACTCATCCTGCTCTTCTCGTGTGATGTTGTACTTCTCAGCGACGTTCTCGCCAGTCAATCCCATGTGGTAGTCGTTGTAAATATCCCAAAGGCCGTCATGCACCATGGAGTCGACAACTTGTCCGTTGCCGAGGCGATATCCTTTGCGGGCATTTGGAAGCAAGTAAGGAGCGTTGGTCATCGACTCCATGCCTCCAGCGACGACGATCGAACTGTTGCCGGTCTCGACTGCCTGCGCCGCAAGCGCGACTGCTTTTAGTCCAGAGCCGCATACCTTGTTAATTGTCATGGCACCTACTGCGGGAGTGAGCCCGCCATAGAGCGCTGCTTGTCGCGCAGGATTTTGACCGAGCCCCGCGGAGACCACATTGCCCATGATGCACTCGTCCACTTGCTCTGGCTGCATCATTGCACGCTTGACTGCCTCGCGCACGGCGACCGCCCCGATCTTGGTCGCGGTTAAATCGCTAAGGCTGCCTTGGAATTTTCCGATCGCTGTGCGGCATGCCGAGATGATAACAATATCGCTAGAACCAGCCATAGTTGCGCTCCTTCGCGGTGTTTGCGCTTCGCGGCGCGACAAACATTCATCGCTTAAATTCGTCTTCCATTATAGATGTTGCGGAGCGAGCGAAGGCTCGCTCGCTGATTGAAGCACGCGTTCGAAGATCGCGGTGCGGAAGAACAAAATTGCTCTGCGTGCGAAATAAAACATAGATGAGAGTGTGAGAAGTTTGAGTCGCCGCGAATTTTTTCTCGAGCGACTCACTCATGTGACTTTAGTACAGCGTGGCATCGAGTCCATACAGACATTTTTCTCTTGACTTCGATTCGCGTTGACTCTATACATCAAACAGTTGCAACAAAATACCGTTGCTTAAATTCCATGAAGAATGGAAAGGGAGAATAGATCCATGGCAACCAAAAAGAAAGCAAAGAAAAAAAGCAGCAAGAAGCATTAACCAAAAGCAACAGGCAACGACAAAGGGGACGCGATGAGCGTCCCCAAAGTTTTTTGTGAGGAACCTGACTAAACGACGACTCGAATATATTCAATTAACCCGCGACGCGGACTTTTTTTCATGAGTGGCGGCCTTCTCGGGGATGATCCGTTCGGTGGCGGGGCACAGATTGCGGTAAGGGCAGTAGTTGCAATGGTAGCCGGGTTTCGGCTCGAACTTTTCATGCGCGATCGCCTCAGCGACTGCCTCAATTTTTAATCTGGCGGTGTCCAGAGCGCTGTCGCTTCGCGTAGTGCAGATGACGGCGTTGTTCTCCAGATTATGAAAAATCAATCGCTCGGCGCGTTTACCAAGTGCATCTCGAGCGGCGAGCGCGTAAAGAGTTAGCTGCAGGCTGTCGTCTGCATCTTCCTGTGAGAGCGGCTTGCCAGTTTTGTAGTCAATGACGGCGACCGCATCCGGATTGCCGCCGCTGATACGATCGATGCGGTCTATGCGCCCGGCCAAGGTTGCTTCGCCAATTTTCATTTCGAATCGCCGCTCCGTCTCGAGAACCTCCGGCGCAGGGGAGATCTTTGCGGCGGCGAAGAATTGATTCAGCTGTTCGATTCCCTGATTCAGATACAACTCATATTGATAGCGATCGGCGATTCCCGCCCCCGCAAGGTCGGCGCGGAAAAGTTCAAGTAAGTCGGCTTCCCTCACCTCGCGTCCGAAACGCTGCGCATCGTAAAAAGTAAGCAGGATGCGGTGCATCGCCGCCCCGTAATGCAGAGCGGCGGGAACATCGCGCGGCAAATTCCACTCCGTTTCCATCTTGAAGCGAAGCGGGCACTGCTCGTAAATGGCGATGGACGAAGCGCTCAACCGCGTCACTGGGGCGGACGGCGGCAGCAGCAACCACTTCGCAACATTCGATTGCTGAAGCGCGATCTTTCCCTCTTCTTCCGCGAACAGGCGGTCTTGGACTGCCGCGGCTGAACTCGTCGTCCAGTGCGGCTTGAAAGCTGGCTGGAGCATAAAGTCGCGCAAAAACTGCGTCGGCTTCGGATCCTTCTTGCCCTTGCCTTGATTCGCGTAGATTGCCAGCGTATCTTTCGCACGCGTCATGGCCACATAAAACAGGCGGCGTTCTTCTTCGAGATGCAACTGCTTTTCGTCAGTCGCGAACCTTCCCGACCTCCGAAGCTCGCTTGGAAAGGCAATGAGTGGTTCCTTATAAACGCCGGGGAAGCTGGTCGACGAACCGCGAACTATCGCGACGTGCTGGAATTCCAAACCCTTGGCGGCATGAGCGGTCAGCAGGCGAACGGCGTCTTCTTCAACGCGCGGTAGCGGAACCGCTCCTTTTGCCTGCACGAAGTAATCGAGATATTCCAGAAATTCTGCTGCACTGCCAGTCTCAGCGACGGGCTTCTTTTGCCAATTCTCAACGAACTTTGCGAATGCATTGACGGACGCGCAAAGCGGCAGTCGAAAGTGCCGAATCGCCAACCGAACCGCGTCCTGCGCGAGCGCGCCTTCCTTCTCAACTTGAGCATGCAAGTCAGCGAGCCCCGATAAAAGCTTCGCGCCCTCCGGCAATTTAGCGAGCAGCGCGCGTAAATCGAGCTCTTGCCGGCGCAGGGAGCGCATCGCCGACCGCAATATAATTCCTTGAATTCCAAATTGAGGCAGCGCCGCGACCCGAAAGAGCGCGGCAGCGTCGTTCGGAGACACAGCGGCCGTCATGCAAGCAATTACGTCCCGGACCTGGGGCGTGTCAAGTACATCGAGACCTTCAATCGAGACCGGAATATTGCGCTCGGCAAATTCGCGAACGACTTCATCGCGATGAACGTGCAAGCGGTAGAGCACGGCAAAATCGCTCCATTTGCAGCCCAGGGCTTTACGCTTTTTTTGGATGCGTCGGGCAAGGTCAGCCGCCTCGACTTCTCTGTCTCCCCAAGTAATGATCTCGACCGGGGGGGCATTCCCATCCCGCCCATTCTTGTTCGCTTGCTCATCGCGAAGCGAGACGAGCTCGGTTCTCTGATATGAGATTGCACTCATCTTTTGCCCGAAGAGGGGTGGATTGTCATTCACAATTCCGAACGCGCAGCGCAAGATAGGCGAAAGTGAGCGGCGGTTCTTGTCTAAAGCCACAAACTTCGCGGCGGGGAACTTTTCAACGAATAACGAGAACGCCTCGCTGGACGCCCCACGAAACTGGTAAATAGCCTGGTCAGGGTCGCCAACAGCAAAGATGTTTCCTTCGGATCCCGCGAGCAGCGAAAGCAGTTCGACCTGCGCGAAGTTGGCATCCTGAAATTCGTCAACCAAAATGAAACGGGTGTGGCCACGCTGCTCTTCGAGAAACGCAGGGTCTTCCTTTAACAGCCGGCAGGCGCGGGTAATCATATGGCCGAACGTGCCAAGCTTTTTCCCCAACATGCTTTCCACGGTGGTGAAAACCCGAGAAATTTCCTGGCAGCGCTGCAAGATCTGCTCATCTGTCAGCTCGCTATGTTTTTTGGAGCTGGCGACCCTGGGCAGGGAGATCTCTTTGCGCTCCACCCGTTCGACATAGCGTTGGTATTCCTCAGGACCAATAAGCTCGTCCTGACATCTCCGCATAAACGTTAGCAAACTATCGAGGAACTGTCCCACGTTTGCTGCTCGAACAAAATGTCTGAGGTGCAATTCGCGAATTCGCCGCCGCAGATAAATCCAGAGATCCTGATCGTCGAGCACTCCGAATTGGGCCCCGCGGCTCTTGAGCGCTGCCGCGCACCACGCATGAAAGGTATAGGCCTGAAGATGCCTCGTTGCGTCCAGTCCGAGTTCACTGCGAACCCGCGATAACATCTCCGCCGCCGAGTTGTCAGTATAGGTAAGAGCAAGAATTTCGTCGGGACGCGCATGCCCCTCGCGAATGAGGTTTGCAACGCGCTGCGTTAGCACGGTTGTTTTGCCCGTACCCGCCCCTGCGATAACCAGCATCGGACCGTGAACGTGCGAGATCGCTTGCTGCTGGCGCTCGTCAGGAACGATTTTGGACGCGGGTAAGACAGTGGAGGCCACAGAGAAATCCTTAGCCGGAGAATATCAGACGGGGTAGTGGAATGGGTGACGCGTATTGCGAGGTCGTTCGTATCCCGTGATTTGATTTGGATTCGTATCAAGGCACGCCTTTAGGCATTGCCTTTCAGCCGATGGCATTCATGCACAACGCGGTCGCGGCGACCGCCGCAGTCTCGGCCCTCAAAATGGTGTTACCCAAAGACGCCGCCACCCAGCCGCTCTGATGAAACCACTCGAGTTCGTCCCCGCTCCATCCGCCCTCAGGACCAATTGCGAGCGCTACTACATCAAGACCGGATGGCAACACATCCGCAACCCTCGGAGCCTCTCTGTTAGCCAGCGATTCCGCCAGCACAACGCGAATCGACTCAGATGCCAGCATCCCGCCGAGATCTTTCAACTTAGTAGGCTGCGTTATTTCCGGAGGAGTCAGCCGTCGCGACTGTTCCGAAGCCTGCCGCGCCAGCCGCTCCCATCTCTCGCGTCTCTTAGCAGCAGCGACCACGAGATGCGGATCGCTGCGACGCGCGATGACGGGAATAATGCGGGCCACTCCCAGCTCGGTGCATTTTTCGATGGCCCATTCCATGCAATCAAACTTGAAGATGGTTAACGCGAGGGTGATTTTGGGAGTAAACGAGGAAATGGTTGCCCGCTCTTCTCCTAGCTCAAATTCAACCCGAAGCCCGGAAATCGAAGTGATAGTCCCGCGACGCACCCCAGCAGTCGAGTCCACGGTATCGCTGGAGGGAACGACAATATCGAATTCCTGGCCAACTTTTGCGCGGAGCACGCGCGTGAGATGAGCGGCATGATCCCCGAGAATCGAAGCGGTATTTCCACTTACTTCATCGGCGATCCATCGACGTCGAGTCATGCTGCGGCTCTTGAAAAAACCAATACTTTCGCGTTACAACAACCGCCGCCGGTCGCAATTTCAGCACCTGGAAAGGGTAACGCCGGTGCCCCGGCATCGCAGTACAGACTGGATCTGTTGGAACTACTGAAAGCTGCGAGCCGTCTGCTGACCACTTCCCTAGACGAACATATCCTTGACGCGCCCAAGCAGCGTCCGGTGCTCCGGCTTATTTTCGACAGGGGATAAGCTCCCAAGTTCGGTCAAGAGTTCTTTCTGGCGTTTACTCAACTTACTCGGCGTTTGGATGCGAACCTCCACATAGAGATCGCCCTTGCCGTGCCCGTTGAGCACCGGCACTCCTTTATTGCGAATGCGAAAGGACGTTCCGGACTGTGTTCCTTCCGGAACTTTGAGTTTGTGCTCACCCTCGAGCGTCGGAACCATAATCTCCGTCCCGATCGCTGCTTGCGAAAACGACACCGGGACAACGCAATGAATGTCGTTACCCTCGCGCTCGAAGAACGCGTGTTCTTTCACATGCAACACAATGTAGAGATCGCCCGCCGGACCGCCAAATGCGCCGGCTTCTCCGAGACCATTGAAACGAATGCGAGTTCCGTCTTCGACTCCGGCCGGTACTTTCGCCTCGACCACGCGCTCGCGCATCAGGCGGCCTTCGCCTTTGCATTTCGGGCACGGATCACTGACTACGCTGCCCGCGCCCTGACATGTGGGGCAAGTTCTAGCGATGCTGAAGAAGCCCTGCTGGTAACGGACTTGTCCGCGGCCATTGCACGTCTTGCACGCTGCCGGAGCTTTGCCGGGAGCAGAACCTAAGCCACGGCAGGCATCGCAGGCTTCGTGACGACGGACGTTTACCTCTTTATCCACGCCGAATACGGCTTCTTCGAAACCAAGATGCAAATCTTCGCGAAGGTCGGAGCCGCGTTGAGCGCGGCTTCGAGCTCAGCCTCCGCGCTGGCCTCCGAAGGCTTCGCTGAATCCAAAAATGTCGCCGAAAATATCGCCGAAATCTTGGAAAATGGTTGGATCAATTCCACCCGTCGATTGCCCGCCAACCCCCGCGTGCCCGAAGCGGTCATATAAGGAACGCTTTTCTCCATCGGCGAGAATCGAGTAGGCCTCGGTTAGCTCCTTAAATTTGTCTTCCGCCTCGGGGTTATTTGGATTGCGGTCGGGATGATAGGTCATCGCGAGCTTGCGGTAAGCACTCTTGATTTCGACGTCGGTGGCGGTGCGGGTCACGCCGAGGACTTCATAACAATCGCGTTTTGTATTTGCGGCCAGAACAACCTCTCGTGGATTGCACCCCTAAATGGGGCGATTTAGTAGAGCCCTTCGATACCTCTGACACATACCTTGATACCAACCTACAAGCCGAGTTGCGGTTGCCGACACGAAACGCCACTACAACTCATTGCCGGGGAGATTGAGCAACTTTAACGTACGCAAGCGGCGACGCTAGCGCGCTCTCCTACCCGCGCTCGTTGCGTGCAACCCTCACCATCGCAGGGCGAAGCATGCGCTCTTTGTACTTGTAGCCCCGTTGCAGTTCGTCGACGACACGCTGATCTGGTAGATCGGTGGTGTCGACCATCTCGATGGCCTCGTGAATCCGCGGATCGAAAGTTTGCCCTGTGGCACTAATCGGCTGCACGCCAACTTTCTGCAACGCGTCTTGAAACTGCCGGTAGATGAGTTCAATGCCGTTGCGGAACTCGGCGCCATCGCCGCCGGCCTTGATAGCTCGCTCGAAGCTGTCGAGCGTCGGCAGAATGGTGCGGATCACGTCCGCCGAGGCGAACTCGCGGAAGTCCTGCTGCTCTCGCACTGCGCGTTTGCGTGCGTTGTCAAATTCGGCCTGTAGACGAGCCAGGCGGTCAAGCAGCGCATCGCGCTCGGCTTTCAGCTTTTCGTTTTCTGAATTGTTGTTAGATTCGCCAGAACTTGACCCCGAGATCGACACCGAAGCATTTCCATCCCCGCTATCGGCTGGTGGAAGTTCGTGGTCCAGATCTTCCGGCTGCACATCCCGGCTCCGCGAATACTGATTACGGGAATCGTCCTGCTTCAGGTCCTTCCTCAACTCCTGCGCCAGATCGATATTGCTATGAGTCTTTCCGTTTCCTTTACGCATGCTTCAGCCTTGCTCCGATTCGTTCAAAAGTTTGTCAAACAGCCTCGCTATATATGACACGGCTGACATCGTGTGCTGATAATCCAGCCGCGTCGGCCCGATCACCGCAAGGGATCCCATTACTTCCCCGCCCACACGGGCAGGAGCACCGATGAGCACAAAATTCTGCATCGACGGCAATTCCTGGTCGAGCCCTATCACGACTCGGACCGCCTCCTGCTTGGTGTCGAGATAAGCGCCCAGCAGTTTTACAACTTTTTCTTTCTCCTCGAGCGTCCGCAACATATCTTGCAGGCGCTGGCGGTCGTGATCGTCAGTGACCAGGTTCGCAGCGCCATCTACGAACACCGTCTGCGTTCCTTGCGCGGAGGCGAGCGCCCCCTGTTGGTACAGTTTCTCGAGAGAACGCATCATTCGGTCGTACTCGTTGCGTTCCTGCTCCAGGCGCCGCGCCAGTTCCGCGCGCATGTCGTCCATCGTCCAACCGCGAAAATTCTCATTGATGTAGCGAGCCGCGAGGTCGAGATCGGCTTGGGAGATATCTAAACGAAGAACGCGATCGCGAACCACTCCCGACCGCGACACTACGACGGCCAAAACCTTTTGCTCGCTCAGCCTCGAAAAATAAACATGATCCAGCGCGTTGCGCGAACCGTTTTTTGTAGCGACCGCCACACCGACGCTGCGCGAAACGAGAGACAGAACATGCGAAGTTCGCTGCATGAACTCTTCCACGTCCGCCGCCCCGGTCAGCGTGTCTTTAATGATGCTTTGGTTCTCATGCGACAGATGCGCCTCACCACTCAACTGCTCGACGTAATAACGGTAAGCCTCCGCTGTGGGCACTCGCCCCGCCGAAGTATGGGGCTGCTCGAGGTATCCCGCATCCGCCAGATCAGCCATCACATTGCGGATTGTCGCTGGGCTCAGCCCCTCGCGGCTGGCCCGCGCAAGAGTGCGCGAACCGACCGGCTCTCCGCTAGCAATAAATGTCTCGACTATGGCGGTGAGAATTTCACGCTCGCGCCCGCCGGATGGTCCTGATGGCATATCTTCCTGAAGAGAGCGCAGTACATCCCAACCACTTTAGATGCAGCGGCTTAGAATTAGATTCCCGCGCCACGCCTTATGGAATTTTAGGGTGGGGGTGGGGGAGTGTCAAGGATAGGCGGGGTTGAACGATACTCCCCAGTCGCATCGACGGCGCACCTGCTGATACTAAGTCTCCCCTGGATGGGCGACCAATCTCC
>JANYKL010000162.1 GCA_025361625.1 Acidobacteriaceae bacterium | reverse complement strand
ATGGTCGTCCACTACTAAAATTCTAAGAGACATCGCTTTTATTTGCTCGTCCTGCCAGTAGTAAGCCAACCATCTACTGAGAGAGGCACTTCCGCCTTTCTTTGGATGATGTTTACTGAATCAAGTTGTATAGCTTTCGCTTTCTTTGCCAGATCAGGTCCAGGATTTAGCGACACCCACCGCGTGGCACTTACGTTTTCGCGCGGGGATGCGCCGCATTCGACCTGTACTGCGTACCCTTCCCAGATGCCCGGATTCCGAGGTAAGTCTAGGGCCGATCTGTACGCTGGCAAATAGGGCGAACTCTGTACTTTAGTGACGAATCGGGGTACTTTTGCGCATGAAATAGTCTTGCGTCGCAAAAGCGCTTAAATTCCTCTGATGAGGGATGACAGGCTGTTTGGCGAACGCGTCCCCCGCAAGCACTCTTGTTTATCTCTCGCACCCAGATAGCTACAATCCACGTGTTTATCGTTGACCGCGAATTCGAACTCGGTCTAACAGATTGCCATGCCGCTCATCAAAAAGCCGTTTCTTTTATCCTCTTAGAACCTGGGATTAGAACCTTGGATGGGTAGGGATACTAGGAGTTTTTGTAGAGGGAGATGTTCCTAAGCACCTCAAAACGATCGCACGCAAGCGCAAAAACAAAGAGCCCCAACGCGGGGCCCTTTTAAAAAATCGTTTATTTAAGCTGTGGCAAGCGCTAGACGCGTCCCATCAGCACTAGCACCAGAACAACGATGAGCACCAGGCCCAATCCACCGCTCGGATAGTAACCCCATCCGGAACTATATGGCCAGGTTGGCAGAGCGCCTACCAGTAGCAGCACCAGGACAATCAGGAGAATGGTATACATTTGATTCGCTCCGAAGTTGAAGTGACCCAGTCGCTGGGCTTCTATAAGAAGACTGGGAAACGCGATCCCGCAAACACCTTATCTCGCCGATCTCTCCGTGGCCATCCATACAATCGTGTAGCCATCTAAGTATGTTGAGGTAGTGATCAGCCGGGGCTCGTTCTATATGAAAGAACGGCTTCCTGTTTCACTCACTCCAGACACCGGTGCACAATCGAACACCGCAGTTTCACACTACACCTTCACCTACGACGCTGAGCTTAATGGTACGCATCGGGCGCGGACGGTAATATGCAGCGACACATGGGTGAACGATTCCGGTACATGGAAAACCGCTTCGACCCACTGCTCGATGCTGAAGGGAATGTAAACGGCGTGTAAGGGATAGGAACAAGCATCCTGCACCCGCGGCACAAGGCGGGTGGGCCAGCCCACCGGCGTAACGTACGACAGGCACTTGCACCTTCTCGTTCCACGCCCTCTCACGTAGGCGCCCGTAAGTTTAGGTGCTGATATAATTCGCGAACCAAAACTCCCCAGCGTCGATCACACCGGCCTCCAATGAAAAAAAACTGTCGTTTGCCTTCCTCCCTTCTCGTCTTACTCACCCAAGCTTTACTCACCCAGGTCTTGCTCACCCAAGCCTTACTCTCCCAAATAAACGCTCCCGCATTACGCGCTCAGACCTCGACCGCGATTTCGGGTTTCACGTCCGCATCTGCGGCGCACGAGAACCAGATCGAACAGCAGTTCAAAGCCATCCCTAACCCCGAAGAAGAGAAGCGGCAGCATCGCATATTCACCGCCGAGCCCCACCTTGCCGGTTCGAAGCGCAATAACGATCTGGCAAAGTACATCGCGGACGAGTGGCGTAAGCAGGGCCTCGAGGATGTCATCGTCCGCCGCTACGACGTCTACAGCACCGAGCCAAAAAGCACATTTCTAGAGATGGTCGCCCCCATCTCTTACCGAGCCTCGCTTCGCGAGGAGTCGTTCGACGCCGATGCCGACACGAAAAATCCCCTCGTAAGCTCAGCCTGGACCGGAATGTCGATCTCCGGCGAGGTGACGGCGCCGATTGTCTATGCGCACAGCGGCAATCCCGATGATTATGACCTCTTGCGCAAGAACGGAATCGACGTTAAGGGCAAAATCGTTCTCGTGCGTTACTCGAATCCTTACAGCTATCGCGGATTCAAGGCCTTAACCGCCGAACGCGAGGGCGCCGCCGCAATTCTCATCTATAGCGATCCACAGGAGGACGGTTACAAGAAGGGTAAAACCGTTCCCGACGGACCTTGGGGCCCCGACAGCCACATCCAGCGCGGCGCAATCACGTATGACTTCATGGTCCCCGGCGACCCCTTGACTCCGGGTTGGGCAAGCGTTCCGGGCGCCAAGCGGATTCCGCTGAGTGAGGCTCTCTCGGTCCCCAAAATCATGGCTCTTCCGCTTTCCGCGAAAGATGCAAAGCCGCTCCTTGAAAATATGGGTGGCAAGATCGCGCCTCAAGACTGGCAGGGCGGTCTGCCGATTGAGTATCACCTTGGCGGACAGCAGGCCCGCGTCCACTTGAAAATCGAGATGGATAACTCGATCCGGCCTTACTACGTCACCGAGGCGCGCATTCGCGGAGCCAAGTTGCCCGACGAATGGGTCGTCTTGGGCAATCATCGCGACGCATGGGTGTACGGAGGCGTCGATCCGAGCAGTGGCACCGCCTCCATGATGGAGATGACGCGCGCCCTCGGCCAGCTTCTCAAAAGTGGAGTGCGACCACGGCGCACGCTCGTGATCTGCAGTTGGGATGGCGAAGAAATCGGCCTCACCGGCTCGACCGAATGGGGAGAGCAGTTTGCCGACGAACTGCGCAAGAAAGCTGTGGCCTACATCAATGTCGACTCCTCTGCATCCGGGCCTGATTTGAGTGGTAGCGCCGTCGCTTCGCTCGCACCCATGCTGGTCGACACCACCCGCTCTCTGCAGGATCCATCGGGCAAATCGCTTTATGACGCCTGGAAGCAATCTGCGCTGCGCAAGAAGAGTGAAGAGAAAGCAGCCGTAGATGCAACCGACGAAGCAAGCGGGGATGCAACCAGCGATGCAAACAACGAAGCAAACAAAGAAGTCCCCGACTACAACCTCGCCAACACTCGTATCGGCAGCGGATCCGACCATACCGTCTTCCTAAACTTCGTCGGCATGCCGGTCATCGGTTTAGGCTTCGAAGGCCCGTACGGTGTCTACCATTCGATGTACGACGATTTTTATTGGATGAATCATTTCGGCGATCCCGGCTATCGCTATCACACTCTGATGTCGCAACTCTGGGGAGTGCTCGCTCTGCGCCTGGCGAACGCTGACTTATTACCCTTCGATTTTGCAAATTACGCCAGCAACATTCGCGATTTCGTTCACGATTTAGCTAAAGACAACGATAAAAATAACGACCTCAGCCAACTCCATCTCGACCCCATTTTCCAAGCCATCGATCAGTTCGCCGCCGCCGGCCATCGCCTGAATCAAACCGTCGGGCAAGCCCTCGCTGCCGGCTCTCTTTCTGCCGATCAAACCAATGCGCTCAATCGCGGCATGATGCAGGTGGAGCGAAACTGGCTCAATCCCGACGGCATCCCCGGCAGGCCATGGTTCAAACACATGCTCTATGGAGCGCGTTACACCTACGCTCATCTCGAATTGCCTGGACTAACCGAAGCTGTCGAGAAAAAGGATTGGGCGACCGCCCGTCAACAAGCGCAGTTACTGCAGCGGGCGCTGGCCGTCAATACCCAGTTACTCGACAAAATTAACTCGCAACTCGAAGGCGCGACCAGCAAGCCGCCATCCGTTTCGAAAAATAAGTTGCCCTAAATTTCCCAGACGATTTCCAGACGATTTTCCGCAACTGTGCCCATCTATATAAAGATCTCGCCACCGCGAGCCTTAAGCCGAGGCGATACGCAATGAAGTCTTCACTGAAGTCCGCCCTTGAAGTTCTGGCTGAAGTCCTCGCGAAAGATGCTGGACAGTACTAAGAATCGTAGCTTGCTATCTCTGCAATTTCCAACTTCGGTTGGTAGGGAACTGTGCATATTACGGTCGTGCCATTGCGATCCGACTCCACTGCTATGATCCCTCCGAGATGCTGAATACGCTCTTGCATCCCGCAAAAACCCACGCCCTTATTAACCTTCGCCCCAGGAGGAAGCCCCTTCCCTGCGTCCCGAATTTCTAATTTAATTTCCCCTCCCGATCGATTCAACTGAATGGTGCAGCTCGGACTCCCCGAATGGCGGTGAACATTGGTTAAACATTCTTGTACGATGCGAAAGATCGCGATCTGTACATCGTCATTCATCCGTCCTATTTTGGAATCAATGTCAAGACTGATTACGATCTTGCTGCGCTGCGAGAAGCCCTCAACGTACCATTTGAGCGCTGGGATCAGGCCTGCTTCATCGAGTAGTGGAGGATGCAATAGATACGAGATGGTGCGAACTTCCTTTAACAATTGATTTAACAGTTCGATCGTGTCGGCAATAGTTTTATCTGAGCTTTCATCGAAAGCAGAGCTTCTTACCTCGTCGAGGTTCATTTTCATTGCCGTGAGCAATTGTCCCAAACTATCATGCAGCTCCCTCGCCAGCCGCCTTCGTTCTTCATCCTGAGACTGTTGAAGCCGCGCAGTAAGTTGGCTTAGACCTTCATTCGCCACGGTAAGTTGCTCGGTCCGCTCTTCAACCCGCCGCACAAGTTCTTTTCGCGAACTTGATAAAGACTGTTGGAGTTCTCTTTGCTCCTGAATATTGGTATTGGTTCCCACCCACCGCTGGACGCGCCCATCTTTATCGCGAACGGGTCGGACGCGAGTCAGAAACCATTGAAAAATTCCGTCCGATCTGCGCAGCGGAAACTCCATTTCAAAGGGTTCTCCACTCCGAATAGACGAACGCCATCGTTCGAGAGCTATGGGAAGAATTTCGGGGTCGTGGACGGACTGCCAACCCCATCCTTCCATCTGCTCTCGGACGGTTCCCGTGTATTCATACCACGGCTCGTTATACCAATATATGTGACCGTCCGCGTGGGCCATCCACGACAGGTCTGGCAAAACATTGGCCACGATCCCAAACTCTTGTTCAGCCCGGAGCCGCTCCGCAATTTCCCGCTCCGCGCGCGCGTTCGATGCGCGACTTCTTTCGCCTAAAACAATCAGAAATCCTGAAATAATAATGAAACCTATCATCCCAACAATGTCGGATGTCTGATGCTGGCCGGTTAAGTGAGAAGGTGAAATGAACCAATACCACACCCCTGCGACGCTAATGAGCGTAGCGACCGCGGAAGGTACGATCCCGCAATACCAGGCTGAGAAAACAACTGCGGCCCACGCGGTGTGGTATGGATTGCTGTCTCCAAGCACCGGCGAAAGCAGTCGCCGAACAAGCAATGCCGCCAACGCGGCCAGCACCGCAAAACCGTAGCGCCGCAAGGGAGACTTTCGATTCACGGGATTCTCGTCGCCGAACCTAAAAGTGGCGACAAGTTGATCCACGATGGAGTTGCGTTTCACAACGGTTATTATTTTCGAAAATTCTGCCGCGAACAAATTATGAGCTGACTTTTGCGTCCGTACAGTTTTCGTATGACACTCATCGTGCACCGACTTGCCATAGTCTTTCCCGGCATTCGCAACCACTGGCGTGCTACAAAAATGACAGACCGGGTACGATTCGCGGAGGCCCATGAGGAGTAGGAGCATAAGACCGCAATCCTCGTTCGTCAGTCCTAAAGGAACAAAAACCTGTGCGATACGACATATCTTTTACAAAGTACGCCGCGCAACGTTCGATAGTCTGCTTGCACCCCGACTATCTCGCAAACATTGACGACTTACGAACATTCAAAGGAGCCATATCGCTCAGATGCGACAGAAAAAAGGCGTGAATATTCGACTCAAGGAGCCTGCGGCTCTGCCGATTTAATTGGCGTAATGAGAGTTTTGCAGCAGGGGCCTAGCGGAATACATACAGAAGGATGCAGCTTTGAAGCGATGTGATCCCGTGAACTCCGAAGGATCATGTTGAACAACGAGAATGACAAACTGAGAATGACAAACCGAGAATGGCAAACGCGAACTACAAACCAGCAGGAACCCAAACCGCCCCCGCCGCACGGAAATCTCACCCGTCTAAAGCCTAGGCAGTCTTCTTTTCCACCGCATCCTTTGGCGCTTCGATCGTGACCTCGACCTCGGCGCCCTGTTTTAGCTTGACGGATTCTCCATCGGCATCTTTTAGCTCGTTCTCAATTCGGATCTCTTTATACAAATCGTCCGCACCCTGTACAACGATTTGCGCTTTCTCTGGCTCGCTCTCATGGATAGGCTTGACGATCTTTTCAACAACTCCGGTCAGCGTGACGTTCGGATTTTCGTTCCCGACTGCCTTTTTGTCATCACCATCGTGGTCAGGAGAAAGATCGTTCACGGCGGTACCCCTCGGAGTAACTTTCTGTACAACATCGACTTGTTCTAGGTCCATTTTACATCGCCGCAAGCCCACGCGCGAGACAGCATTCATCGCAGCCGCGAGCCAACCAAGCCCATTCGTTCGCAAATCCTGGGCTTCCTCTAAAACGTGACTCTAGAATTTGTCGTGCTTCAACAGCCATTTCCGCAGCGTCTTCTTGACTGCATTTTCTTTTTTTTCCTGTTCCGCTCCATCCTGCTTTCGCAGATAACATCCCTCGTGGACCGACCGCCCGCGTTCATCTGCAACGCAGGTCGCTAAAACCACGGGTTCCTTACAGATAAAACACCTGGGCACGGACGTCTCCTTTGTGAAGCAAACACTGGCGCATGACCGCCGACCAACCCGCCAGGCGGCACGCTATACCGGAATCGTAACAACTTTCGCAAATTATTTCTTCGTGAGGCAAGTCCTGATCATTGATGAGTGCCGAAGATGAAGTGCCGAAGATGAGTGCCCACGATGACTGCCGACAATGAAGTGCCGGCAATGAAGTGCCGGCAATCAAGTGCTCTTCGGTTAAGCCTCTGGCACGTTAGTAACTTTCCTTCCCCGGCGCAGAGGTTTCCAATAAGAGATACTGGATTGACCCTAGATTGCAACCCTATGCATTTTCTTGCCCTCTGCTTCGTCGTCCAACTCTCTTTGATCTTTGGACTCGCGGGCCTGCTCTGGCCCGAAGAATTGATGCCCCTGTTCCAGGTTCTAATGTTCCCGTGGGCTGCGAGCTCGCGCTCGATTCGCGGCAATAGCCTTGTCGCCATCGGTTTCTCTCTCATCCTTATGACCGCCCTGCTCACCGGCTATCGCGGTTAATCGCCAATCGACTCCGACCCTCCGCCACCTCCGCCGGAAATCGGCTTCCATTTTTTCCTGCTGCTATAATTCGCCTCAACTTCCACGGAAACTTTCGCGCCCGCGCGTCAATGACCCAATGACCGATCACCCAGTGACAAAATGACCCACCAAATGACCCTATACCGACTTGTTTCTCTTCCTCCTTTGTGCCGAGCTCATCCCGGCGACCGTGTCCAACCTGCAGGCCCAGAACCCGGCCTCTCGTCCGATCTCTCATCCGGCCTCTCCTCCGGCCTCTCATTCCAAGCCTGAGTCCGCGCACCCCATCTCCACCCTCCAAAATAAGATTGAGAAAATTCGCAGCCAGTTTCCCGGCGACATGTCCGTCTACATGAAAAATCTCGCAACCGGCGAAGAGATCAATCTCGACTCCGACAAAGTCTTCGAGACTTTCAGCGTCATCAAGCTCGCCATCGCCTCCGAGGTCATGCATCAGGTGGAGCAAGGCAAATTTTCCCTGTCCGATCGCGTTCCGCTCACCGCCGCCAACCAACGGCTGCCCTCCGGCGTCCTCTTCGCGCTCGATCCCGGACTGAATCCGACCGTAAAAGATCTGCTCACCCTGATGATTATCATCAGCGACAACGAAGCCACCGACGCCCTTGCCGATAAAGTGGGGCGCGAGAACATCACTGCATACATGCATAGCCTCGCCCTCACCAATACATCGATCAAATATTCCGATCTTGATTGGGACCGCCTCTGGACGGGTTCGCTCGATCCGAAATACCTGCACGCCACCGGAGATCAGACCGTGAACTTTCCCTTTTCACTCTACCCGGGCAAGCAGGTGCGAGAGGCCTTCGGCCATACCATCTACGACTCCGGCATTTATTTCGGTCACAGCACCACGCATGACATCGGCCGCCTGCTCGAGATGATGGCGACTGAAAAGCTAGTCTCCAAAAATGCCAGCAACCTGATTCTCGGCATCATGGAAAAGCAGCAGGTCAACGATCGCTTTCCCGTTTATCTCGAAAATATCCGCATCGCGCACAAAACCGGTGATGGCCAACCCTTTATCGCAAACGATGCCGGAGTGCTCTGGATTCACGATTCTCCGATTGTGCTCGTCGTCTTCACCGGCCATCATCGCGGAGAAACCGCCCCTCTGCACGACGCCATCGCCCGCGTCGCTGCCCTGGTAGTCCAGCATTATGGCGGAAAGGTATCAGCAGATTTCAAAGACTAACTTGCCCTTCACCTGAATTTAAAAAACCTGACTCAAAAAAAACGCCACCGCTAAAAACCGACCTCCTGGAAATGAAAGACGCCCCGCTCTCACCAAAGAGCGGGGCGCCCTTGTCATTGCCAATGCCAACGACTACTCGTAATTACTTGCTGATCGGCTTTTGCAGCCACGGAATATACAGAACCCGCTGAGCATCAATCGTCGAGCATCCGGACTTCCCCGGGCCCGCCGCGCATCCCCAATAATTCTGGGTCGCATCAATGAGTCCAGTGCATGCCGTCGCCCCGTCGAACGCGCAAACGTCGGCTACACCCACCTTGCCTCCCAGCAGGTCGTTGAGATGAACATCAACTTCCGCCGGAGTGTTCACCGCCACATCGACGTCCTCGTTTTGAATAATGTTCCCCGAAATCACGGTGCCCCGTACCGGAGTGCCGCCGCCGCCACTGTTGATGTTGATGCCGACCCGTCCCGGCGTCGCCGTGTCCGCTTGATCCGCCAGGTTCCCAGAGATGTAGTTGCCGATGATCTTGTTGCCGCTCATGTTGTCCGCAGGCAGCCCGAAAGCCGGGCCCACGTGGGTGTGCAGAGCGACTCCTCCCAGTCCGTTGTGGATGATACGGTTGTTTGAAATGACGTTGCCTGAGACGCTCCCTCTCCCGGCGCCGTCCGAGAACATTCCTGCTCCCGAGCCGAAACCTTGCAGGCCGTTGTCGCCCGAAAAATTGTCCGAGATAACGTTGTTATCCACGCCATGATGTGGCGCGAAAGGAGGCGTCGTGTGATTCGCCGGCGGGTGCGACGCCATCACAATGCCGCACTCGAACGGATTTTCTTTCACGATGTTGTGAGTCACCAGATTGTTTCGGCTTTCCGCCGTCTCGTCGCTGATGAGCACGCCATCTGCGTTTCCGCTGATCAGATTGCCCGACACAATCGAGTTCGCAACTCCCACCAGATGCAGGCCGCCGCCGCAGTCTCCGGTTTCATCGGTTTCGTAGACGCCATTGCCGGGCTGGTCGGGGCATCCCGTCAACGCGCCCGTAAATTGCAGTCCCGAACTTTTATCATTGTTGATGATGTGGTTGTCGTTGACGGTGACGTCCGTAGCGCTCACCAGAAGAATTCCCTCGAACAGGGCGTTCTCAACCGTCAATCCAGAAATGATGACGTTGTTCAGGCCGGGATGATCGTAGCCGTCCACAAAAATCCCATGCGCGAGATTCGTGGCGTCGATGACCGACCCGTAAGTGCCAGCTCCAACGATCGAGACCGGAATGCCGACCGTGACCTCTTCTTTGTAAGTGCCCACTCCAACCTGAATCAGGTCGTTTGCGGACGCGTGGTTGACTGCTGCCTGAATCGTTGAGTAACAATTGTTCGAACCGGCGGGATTAACGCAGAGCGTCGCTGCCATTGTGGTCTCACAAGCAGCCGCGAGCACAACCGCGCAAATGGCAAACTGCCATGGGCGAATACGGTACATAAAGTTTCTCCTCGAGAAATTGTTTACAGCGGGGGGCAGTTCGATCCTGAATCCCTGTTGAGCCAGATTGTTTTTGGTCCGCTCGTGAAAGATGCAGGTCGTACTGCGTGCTGGAACTGGCAGAAACAATACGCCCTTATTTTTTTCGAGTCAATCGAGGATTACTTCGCTTCTTCGCCTGCTGGATGCGGGGTGCTGAGTGATGACCGTCGCGCGAGAAAGCCCTGTCTAAGCTTGAAACGCCGGCCCCCGGGAGACGCTTCGGCGCGTCTCCCCAACCGTCTTACCTCACGCTCCTTCGCGGCGTTTTTCAACCGGTAATCCGGCTTGATTCCAGGCATCGAATCCGCCCTTGAGTGCCCACACATCGGTGTAGCCGCTTTCTTGAAGTTTTTGCGCCAGACTGGCGCTTGATCCTTCGTTCGGTCAAGTGCAGTAAGTGACCACAGGTTTATCTTTCGGAATCGACTGCAGTTTCTCTTTGACCTTGTCGAATCGCATCGCTCCCGGCAACATTGTGTCCGATTCCGCCCATGCCTGCGGATTTCGCGTGTCTATGAACACGAATTTCTCTTTCGCATCCATTCGTTTCTTGACTTCATTCACCGTGATTCGCTGAGCTTCCGCCATGCCATCTCCTTGTGTCCTCTTGCTACGGATTAGTAATGATAGGTTTGGTAATGATTGGTAGTGAGTAGATGCGTACCGCCGGGGCTAGGCTGCACCGCCCGGGGGATGTTTTTCCGCGAACGATTCTCGTTCTCCCACGCCCCTCTTTCACTCCAACTCTTTCGCCGCCGCGTCGATCACCTGCGCATCGTCTTCCAGCGCCTTCGCGACGCGGACGATCTCCTGCTCTGCTTCGGCATATCGCTTCTGTTCAATGCCCTCTCGCACCCCCGGCACCGTCTTCACTCCGTAGCCCGTGTACACCCCCGGAGCATAGAGCAAATGCTTATACCAGGCCCGCCGCGGCAATCCCTCCGGATTTGTCAATCTCCGCTCGGTTTCGATCAGCGATCGATTCACCGCGGCAAGCTTCCCCGCGAAGGCTTCGTCGTCAAGCGTCGGCTGCTTATGCATCGACGCCTCTTTGTAATGCTTGGCGCTCCGGTTAAGCGAATCGAGCGCATTCTGCATCGGCGCAAAATTCATGTGCATCGGAACCTCTTCCCGCTGCGGCGCCACCGTCGGACGCCTCGAATCAAACGTCGCCTTGAATACGCCTTCGTCCAACTCCTGATTGCGCTCGCGAATTTCATCCTGCTTGTCGGCCAGCAACTTCTGCAGATTCTTTATGTACATCTCGACCGTGTCCGCAAAGTCGACGAAGTCGAATGGAAGCACTTCAGCGTCGGCCAGCCGCATCACCGACGTGCCTACCGTCTGCGCCAGCGCCCGGCCGTATACAAAAGTTGTGTCCGAAAAATGCGTGTACCAGTAAAAATCGTCGTAGATCGAGTGATAGATGCCGCCCTCATCCTCACCCCCGTATCCAAGATCGATCGTCGCAATCCCAATATGATCGATGAATGCCGTGAAGTCTGTGCCCGAGCCGAGCGCTTCAAGCCGCAAGTCTCCGCGCTGCCGTATCTCTTTTTTCGCTTCCGCCGATTTAGCCCCCGAGATCGCGACCAGCTGTGCCCGCTGCCACACCGTCATCTTTGTTTCCGGATCCTCAATGTCGCGCGCCACCCCATTCACAAACTGCTCAAGGCTATGGGATCCCGTCATCGTAAGAACGCCGCGATCGGTGCCGTCCGTATTGATATAGACCGCGCCATGCTTAGCCAGTTCCTCCGCGTGAGTTTCCACCCACTCGGTCGAGCCAAGCAGCATCGGTTCTTCGCCGTCCCACGCGCAATAAATAATCGTCCGGCGCGGCTTCCATCCTTGTTTCAGCAACAGTCCCAGCCCGCGCGCCTCTTCAAGCAGCGCAACTTGCGCGGAGATCGGATCTTCCGCTCCATTCACCCAGCCATCATGATGATTGCCGCGAATGATCCATTCATCCGGAGCGACGCTGCCCGGAATCTTCGCAATCACGTCATACACCGGCTTCGTGTCCCAGTTGAACGCAACCTTCAAATGCACTTTCGCCGGGCCCGGGCCGACATGATACGGAATCGGCAGCGAACCGCGCCATTCTTCCGGAGCCATCGGCCCCGCAAGCGCCGCCAGTAGCGGCTGCGCGTCCGCATAAGAAATCGGCAGCACCGGAATTTTCGTGATGCTCTTCGCTTCTTTGATTGCAAGCCGCTTCGCATCCTTCGTCGCGCCAACTCCCGGCGTCAGCGGGTCGCCCGGACTGCTCGACGGAAAATCCATCACGCTGCCGCGTTGCACGCCGTCCGGAGGCCGCATCGGGCCCAGCGGAAACACGTTCTCCCGCGAGTAGCCGTCGTCTTGCGGCTCGGAATAAATCAGGCATCCGATCGCCCCATGCTCGGCCGCAACCTTCGGCTTGATGCCTCGCCATGAGTGCAGATATTTCGCGATGACGATGGCGCCCTTCACTGAAATGCCCAGCCGGTCGAGCTTTTCATAGTCTTCAGGCAATCCGTAATTCACGAAGACCAGCGGAGCCGTGACGTCGCCGTCAATCGAATATGCGTTGTAGGTCGGCAACTGTTCCGACTTCTGATTCGAAGTTGGATCGACCCCGACCGCGGGCTCTTCCAGCTTTGCCGTGAACTTCTTCGGCTCCAGCATTTCAAGCACGCGAACCTTCGGAGTCGGAAAAAGCACGTCAAACTGCTCGATGTGCGCGTCCAGTCCCCACTCCTTGAAATGCGCCAGAATCCATTCCGCGTTGTCCTTGTCATACGCCGACCCGACATGGTGCGGCCTCGCGCTCAACCGCTTCATGTACTCCCGCAGATTCGCCGGATCAGGTATGGCGCGAAGCTTCGTCTCCCACTCGCGCTCACTTTGACTGCTGCGCGGGGAGTACCCCACAAGCGCCGCCGGCCCCGTAGCCGCCGCATCCGCGCCGAAAACTAAAGAGGGAAGACACAACGACAATGCCAACGCCGACGCCAACACTCTCGCACTCGCAGTAGCTGGAACAGTAGTAAAGATGGATTGCATGGAGCTCCTTTTGGAGGCTGCAATTATAGCGGCAAATAAACGCCGCAAATTGGGCAGCTCAAAGAAACACGCTCAAAGAAACACCCCCCGCGAAGCATGCGCCAGCAAGCCAGCGCACTGGAACATGTAAAATCAAATGTTCATGTCGGCCCCCGATTCTCTCTTCATTCGTACCGCCAGAGCGCAACCCGCCGAGCGTACTCCCGTCTGGTTCATGCGCCAGGCCGGCCGCTACATGCCCGAGTACCGCGCGATTCGCAGGAATTATTCCTTGCTCGAAATTTGTAAAAAGCCCGAAATCGCCGCCCGGGTCACGATTGAAGCTGCCGAGATCCTGCAGGTCGACAGCGCAATTATTTTTGCCGATCTTCTCCTCCCCCTCGAAGTCATGGGTCTGCCCTTTCACTTTTCCGCCGGAGAAGGACCAAAAATTGACCGGCCCGTGCGAACCGCCGAAGACGTTTCGGCCCTCCGCACCGATCGCGCCGCCGACCTTGGCTACGTATCCGAAGCCGTCAAACTCGTCAGCAAACACTTCGGCAATAAGCTGCCCATCATCGGTTTCTGCGGCGCTCCATTCACCCTAGCCAGTTACATGATCGAAGGCGGAAGCTCGCGCAATTACCTCCTCACAAAAAAGATGATGTACTCCGCCCCCGCCGCGTGGAGCGAATTAATGCGCAAGCTCGTCTCCGTCACCGCCGAGTATTCCACCGATCAAGTACGCGCCGGCGCCGACTGCATCCAGATCTTCGACAGTTGGGTCGGGTGCCTCGGCGTTGAAGATTATCGCTGCTATGTGCTGCCCCACGTGACCGAACTCGTGAAGCAGTTGCAGAAAACTCGCGTCCCCACCATTTATTTTGGAACCGACAGTTCGACTCTGCTCCCTTCCATGCAGGAAACTGGCGCGGAAGTGATCGGCCTCGATTGGAGAATCCCGCTCGACAAAGGCTGGGAGACGCTCGGCTTCAAAGGCGCGGTGCAGGGGAACCTCGACCCCGCGCTGCTTTTCGCCGATTGGAAAGCAATCAAATCCCGGGCGGAAATGATTTTGAAGCAAGCCGCTGGACGCCCGGGCCATATTTTTAATCTGGGCCACGGCATTCTTCCCGAAACTCCGGTCGAGAATGTGAAGTCACTCTGCCATTTCGTGCGCGACCACTCCGCCGAAATCGCCGCATCGCACGCAGCCTCGAGTTCAGCATCGCACGCAACTCCGAACACATCATCACCCGACCGCCCTTAGGCGCCGAGGTTAGCCACGCATATGACCACCTGTCCTCTCGCCCTCGCTGCCGAATGTTACTGCGCCAACCATAAAAATTCGTTTGCTCCAAATTCAGCTTCCAAAACCGCCGTGCTCCTGCTCGCCCACGGCAGTCCCGAAAACCCCTCCCAGATTCCCGAATTCATGAACTACATCACCGGAGGACGAACCATCCCCGCCTCGGTAATCGAAGAAGTACAGCATCGCTATTCGCTGATCGGTTTTTCTCCGCTCGCCTGCTGGACTCTTTTACAAGCCCATCAACTATCCCAGGCCATTAACCTTCCCGTGTTCGTAGGCACGCGCAACTGGAAGCCCTTTATAAAGGACGCAGTGAAAGCAATCGTCGATGGCAAATATGAAAATGTCATCGCCATCTGCCTAGCGCCGCAAAACTCCCGCACCAGCGTCGGGCTCTACCGGAGTGCCGTCCTCGCAGCGGCCCCTCCTCCCTTCAAAATGGATTTCGTCGATTTCGTCGAAGAGTGGCACGATGAGCCGCTCCTCATCAAGGCTTTCGCCGAGCGCTTCATCGCCGGATGGCAGAAGGCCAATCTCGAAAATGGCGCTCGCGTTCCCGTCATCTTCACCGCCCACAGCGTTCCCGAGCGCACCATCGCCGATGGCGATCCTTATCAGCGCCAGGCCAAAGAGACCGCAGCATTGGTCGCAAAAACGGTTGGCCTCTCTGACCAGGTTGGCCTTTCCGATGACGACTGGACCTTCGCCTTCCAAAGCCAGGGCATGTCCGGAGGCGCCTGGATCGGCCCAACCGTCGAAGACACCATCAAGAATCTAAAGGCAAAAGGCCACCGCGGAGTTTTTATCCAGCCCGTAGGGTTTGTTTGTGATCACGTCGAAATTCTTTACGATATCGATATAGCCTTTACCGGATTCGCCAAGACAGAAGGCATCAAACTCTGGCGAGCCGAATCGCTCAACGGTTCCCCGATTTTGACGGCCGCGCTCGCCGAATTGGTCTCGAAACGCGTGCGCCTCGCGAACCTCGCGAAGCTCGCGGATAAAGCCAAGCCGCCAATCGCCGTGAGCCGCTAAAATCGGGCTGCGGAAGTATTCATGAAACGCATTGCCATCATCGGCGGAGGAATTTCTGGCCTCTCGGCCGCCTACAGCATTGAAGAGAAGCGGCGTTCAGGCACTCCCGTCGAATATGTTTTATTCGAGTCCAGACTGCGCCTCGGCGGCGTTCTCTTGACTGAAGAAGTCGATGGTTGCCTGGTCGAAGCCGGAGCCGATTCTTTCCTCACCGAAAAACCCTGGGCCGCAGAGCTCTGCGCGAAACTCGGGCTCGCCGACCAACTGATCGGATCAAACGACGCTCAGCGCAAGACGTACATACTCGCAAAAAATAAATTGGTCGCAATGCCCGACGGCCTGATGTTCATGGTTCCCACGAAAATCATGCCCGCCATTCGCTCCCCGCTCTTTTCCGCTAAAACGAAAATCCGCATGGCCGCGGAGTGGTTCCACCCCCCGCGAGAATCCTCAGCCGACGAGACCGTTGCCCAGTTTGTCGAACGCCATTACGGACGAGAGATGGTCGAGATGCTCGCCGATCCCTTGCTCTCCGGAGTCTACGGCGGCCAAGCCTCCGAGCTCAGCCTGCGTGCCGTCTTGCCGCGCTTTGCCGACATGGAAGCGAAGCAGGGAAGCCTCGGCCGCGGCATGGCCTTCGCCCGCAAACAAGCTGCTGCTATTTCTTCGACCACGCCTCCGCCCGCCCCCCGCCCCCTGTTCACCACCCTAAAAGGCGGCATGCAGCAGTTGATAAGTGTTCTCGTCGCCAGCCTCGATCCCGGCTCCATCAAGACGTCGGTGACCGTTGAACTCCTCGCGCGCGAGCTCGATCGCTGGACGGTTTCTGCCGGATACCACAGCGATCAATTTGATGGCGTGATTCTCGCCACGCCAACCTATGAGGCTGGCCTCGTTCTGCAGGGAACCGACGAAGCTCTGTCGCGGGAGTTGCGCGAGATTCAATACTCATCCTCGCTGACCGTCGCTCTTGCCTACAATGACTCCGTGCGTCGCGCCCTTCCTCCCGGCTTTGGATTCCTCGTGCCGCGTAGCGAGGGCCGCCGCGTGCTCGCCGCTACGTTTGTTCACAATAAATTTCCCCATCGCGCTCCCGCAGACCGCGCTCTGATTCGCTGCTTCCTTGGCGGTTCGCGCGATGAGCCGATCCTGCAAAAGGGTGAACACGAAGTCGTCAAAATCGTGCGCGATGAACTCGAACAAATTCTCGGTCCCTCTCTCCGCGCCGAGCCCTTGTTTACCCGCGTCTATAAATGGCGCTCCGCCATGGCACAGTATTCCGTCGGCCATCTCGAAAGAATCCGCAGAATCGAAGAGCTGCGCCTGAAACATCCGGGCCTCGCGCTCGCCGGCAACGGCTACAGCGGAATCGGCGTTCCCGATTGCGTCCGCTCCGGCGCCGAAGCCGCCAGCACGATTCTCGCTGCCATGGGAATGTGGTCGGCCGCGTAGTTCTTCAACGCCCTACCGAACGTTGCCCTCTAACGCCTGACCAGCGTCGCCCACCGCCTGAATGGTTCCCCATCCGCCGTCTGCTATCCTGAATTTTCTCTCTCACCACCATATGGAAAACGCCGTTGCCACAAGCCCGTGGAAGATCATCGTTGCCTTCGGCCTCGTCTATCTGTTTTGGGGATCGACCTATCTCGGTATCGGCATTGCCGTTGAAAAAATTCCACCGGCTACAGTATGTGCCGTCCGCTTTCTCATTGCCGGCATCCTGATGCTCGCCTACTGCGCTGCCACCGGACGCCGTGTGCGCTTTCCCGCCCTTCAGTTGAGCCACTTTGCCGCAGTCGGAATTCTGCTGCTCATGGGTGGCAATCTCACTCTCGCCTACGCGGAGCAGATTGTTCCCACCGGACTCGCAGCGCTGCTCGTCGCCGTAACGCCGTTGTGGTTCCTCGTTCTCGACAGCTTGCTGCTCGGCGATCATCACATCGCGAAGATGGGCAAGGTCGGGCTCCTCATCGGAATTCTCGGCTTGATTGTTCTGATCTGGCCCGATCTAAAACACACGAACACCCTGGGCAAGCGTGAACTGTGGTGGTCGCTCGCCCTCCCCTTGGGGTCGCTCAGTTGGGCTTTTGGTTCCGTGCTTTCGAAAAAGTGGCAGTCGGCTGCCGCCCATCCCTTCAGCGCCATCGCGTGGCAGATGGTGTTTGCCGGAGTGGCAAATCTTTTGTTCGCACTCGCCTTCGAGCGCCACGCCAGCGTGCAATGGACCGCCCGTGGAATCGGCGCCACTCTCTACCTGGTAGTCTGCGGATCCTGGATCGGCTACACCGCTTACATCTGGCTGCTCCAACACGCGCCAACCTCGAAGGTTTCTACCTATGCCTACGTCAACCCCGTCGTCGCCGTGTTTTTAGGATGGCTCGTCCTTCATGAACGCATCGATCGCTACATCCTGATGGGAAGCGCCATCATCGTCGCCTCCGTGATTCTAGTGACCAGCGCCAAAGTTTCAAGCAGTCACCCAACTCCAGAACTGGCAAAGCCGGCATCGTCATAGCCAAATCCTAAAAAGCTGAACCTCCCCCTCCGTCACCCGAGCGGGCCCAGACTTGCCGTAATCACTCCTCCACCTCTTCCGCCTCACTAACCAGGTCAACCACGCGATTCCGGATCGCAAATAAAAGCTTTTGCGTATCATCGGGCTCGAACGTGACTCGCATCGGCGCCCGCTCCCACGCCGGCGCCGGACACTCCGAATCCGGATCGTCGCCCCCATCCGGCTTGCCCACATCTTTTTTTAAAATCGGTTTTCGCCTTCCCACCTGATACACCATGGCGAATAGTTTCTTCCCGTCGTCGGACACTCCGCAGTAAGCGATGTACTCGCGATACCAACTGGCGGTCGAATAATAGGCATCGAACTCAGGTAGGTTGATCTGGATCACACGGCCGCTTTGGCGATCGACCAGCAGCCATCCCCCCCCCGCTGCCATTGCCACCGCGGCGTGACTGCGGCATCTTTCATCTCGCCCGGCAGCGCGTCGTTCACGCGAAAAGCTCTGCGCACCGCGAACAGGCGATCGGTAATTTCGTGCGGAGCTCCGATCGTGTACTCCTTCAGCTTGGTGTCAACGAACAGGGGTCGAACTTTGAGATCAAGCTGCTTCTCGCCCGATGCGCTCTGCCACTTCGCCGAAGTCCATTTTCCGAAACTGACCACGTGCGGCTTCGAAACCGCGAGACCGGCCGTCGTCACGCAGCTCATGAAAATCAGCGAGCGCACACCACTCGAAAAATATCCGGAATTCATAACCCCGCTTCCCTCAGCTATGAAGGAACGCTGGCAGCAAGCGCGCTCCGGCGCAAGGGCATATAAACACTCAGAATGTTCGGTTTTATGGCTTGCTCAAAAGATTGAATTTCGACAGTTTCGAGGGAGTCTTGAGGAATCGGTGTTGCCCTATTCGTCAGCTACTGACGAATCGTTCTTCTGGGAAATTCAGCAGTCGCTGCTATACTCCCACCGTGATCCTGAAAAAGATCGGCGCTCAGATAATTTCTTCGGCATTTTCTTGGGTGTCGTAGCAACCAACGTTTTTCGCAATGCCAACTCTCATGGATGGGTCTACAAGTTTTGGCCGCTAATCTCGTTCTCGTTCGTCGCGGTTGGAGGGGTCATCGGGGCTGCCGGAATGATCGGCACCGCCTTCCAGCGGCGTAGGAAAAATTCAAACTAAGACATAGCCGTTCGCGCGGCCCACTCTATGCAAACAAAAATTCTTTCGTGCGCAGCTCCTTAATCGTGTCCCGGAGCTTTGCCGCCTTCTCGAATTCGAAGCGTTTCGCCGCCTCTCGCATGTCGCTCTCCAGTTTTCCGATGTATACGTCCAGCTCTTTCTGCGATTGGAACTCCGGAAGCCCTTCCGCCGCCGTGTCCGTCAGGTCGGCATAGTCAGCGCCAACAATTGCCGCGAGCGTCATGTCCAGCGGTCGGATGATCGATTCCGGAGTGATTCCATTCTCCACGTTATAGGCTTCCTGAATGGCTCGCCTGCGGTTCGTCTCGTCCAGAGCCTTCGTCATCGAATCCGTCATCCGATCGGCATACAGAATCGCGCGCCCATTCAGATTGCGGGCACACCGCCCGATCGTTTGAATCAGCGAACCCGCGGAGCGCAGAAATCCTTCTTTGTCCGCATCAAGAATTGCCACCAGCGATACCTCGGGAAGATCGAGACCCTCGCGCAGCAGGTTGATTCCGATCAGAACATCAAACTCGCCCTTGCGCAGGTCGCGCAATATCTTCACCCGCTCCAGCGTCTCAATCTCCGAATGCATGTAACGGCACTTCACGCCCACCTCGCTGTAGTATTCCGCGAGATCCTCCGACATCCGTTTCGTCAGCGTGGTGACCAGCACCCGCTCGTTGCGCGATACCCGATCGCGAATCATGTGCAGCAAATCGTCGATCTGGCCCTTCACCGGCCGAATCTCCACCGGAGGGTCAATCAATCCCGTCGGCCGAATGATCTGCTCGATAACTACCCCCGCCGACTTAGTCAGCTCATACGGCCCCGGTGTCGCCGAGACATAAACGATCTGATTGGTGCGGTGCTCGAACTCATCAAACGTCAGCGGACGATTATCGAGCGCTGACGGCATGCGAAATCCATATTCCACCAGCGTCTGCTTGCGTGAGCGATCGCCGTGATACATGCCGTGCAGTTGCGGCACCGTCTGGTGCGACTCGTCGAGAAACATTAGAAAGTCGCGCGGAAAATAATCGAGCAGCGTAGGCGGCGGCTCGCCCGGCATGCGTCCCGTAAAATGGCGGGAGTAATTTTCAATCCCGTGGCAATATCCCATCGCCTTGATCATTTCAAGGTCGTACATCACCCGCTGATGGATGCGCTGCGACTCGACAATCCGCCCCTGTTTTTCAAGTTCGACCTCCCACCACGCCAGCTCAGCCTTGATCGATGCCACCGCCGACACCCGCGTCTCATCCTTCATCACGTAATGCGTCTTCGGATAAATCGGCAGCCGCATATAACGCTGCTTCACCGTCCCGAATAACGAATCGATCTGCGTAAGCGATTCCACTTCGTCGCCGAACATTTCAATGCGATACGCGTTATCGTCGTAAGTAGGGAAAACCTCGATCACGTCGCCGCGCACCCGAAACGTTCCGCGCCGAAAATCGCCTTCCGTCCTCTCGTAAAGAATGTCAACCAGCTTGCGAGTGATATCCCCGCGCTTGATCTTCTGCCCCTTCTCGAGGAACAGCATCATCCCGTAATAAGCCTCGGGAGATCCCAATCCATAAATACAGCTCACCGACGACACAATTAAAACGTCGCGCCTCTCAAAAAGCGATCGCGTAGCAGAAAGCCGCAGCTTATCCAGCTCAGCGTTGACCGTGGATTCTTTTTCGATGTAGAGATCGGCCGACGGAACGTACGCCTCCGGCTGGTAGAAGTCGTAATAAGAGACGAAGAACTCGACTGCATTGTGAGGAAAGAAATTCTTGAACTCGTGATAAAGCTGCGCCGCCAGAGTTTTATTGTGCGCCATCACCAGCGCCGGACGGTTCGCAGCCTCAATCACCTTCGCAGCCGTATAGGTCTTGCCCGAGCCCGTGACTCCGAGCAGAACCTGATGTTGCTCGCGGTCAAATACCCCGCGAGTCAGCGCTTCTATCGCCTGCTTCTGATCGCCTTGGGGTTTGTACGGGCTGACAAGCTTGAAATCCACACCTTAATTATAGGGGAGGTTAATTATGGACGTTGTTCAGGGACTTTTCTTGAAAAATTATCATCCGAACGTTCCCCAGGAAAATGTCTGCCCCCGAAACCCGCGAACTCCGCGAAGCCTAGCCCTTAGCTAGCCCGCAGATTCTCAGATCGAAACTCGCCTGCGGACGTCTCTATCCGCTTCGCTGCTTCCGTAAACGGAAGCCGCACCGAGACCGTTGTGCCCTCCGGCGACGACTTTACCTCGAGCGCGCCGCGCAGTTGCGCCACTCGCTCCTGCATCCCGCGTAACCCGACCCCGGGGTCGTTCTCAATCCGCATGCCTTTGCCTCGATCGGCAATCTCCACGCAGATTTCCTCGCCTTGGCGTTTGACCTGCACAGAAGCTGTCTTGCTCCCGGAGTGGCGATGAACATTGGTGAGGCATTCCTGCACAATGCGGAAGATCGCCGTCTCAACTTCCAAAGGCAGCCGCTCGAAATCAGCCGCAACCGATAACTCAACCTGCAGATCGCCTCGCGCCGAAATCCCCTCCGTATATATCTGCAACGCCACGCCGATTCCCATCTCGTCCAGCAACGGAGGATGCAACAGCTGAGACACCACCCGAACTTCCTTCATCGCCTGTTGCAGCAAATCGCTCGTATTCGCTAGCGCCCGTTCCGCATTGCCATTCGAATTCGCAATCTCCTTCTGCGCGAGCGATACTGTCATCGTCGCTGCCGTCAGAATCTGGCCAAGGCTGTCATGCAGATCGCGAGCAATGCGGCGCCGTTCTTCATCGCGCAACGTCAGCAGCTGTGAACTCAGCTTGCGCAGGTCCGCTTCCACCCGCTTCCTCTCTGTCGCCTCCCGCTGCAAATGCGACGTGCGTTCCTCGACCATGGCCGCCAATTTTTCCGCGTTCTTCCTATCGGCGTCGTTCGAAAGCTTCTGCTCCGTAACGTCTCGGGACGAAGCCAGAATTTTTACCACCGTGCCTTCCGCGTCTTTTATCGGAGACACAACCACGTCCCACCACTTCGGCGTGCCCTTGAACGTCTTCGCAAACGCGTGAAAATTCCCCGTTCGTCCCGCTTTCGCCTCTTCGACCGCTTTGCTCACAACTGGTCGATCCTGTTCGTCCCAGAACGAGCACCAATCCGCGTTTTCGCAGGTACCAAAATTGTCGACCTCCATCACCTTCATGCCACTCGGATTCATGTAGCTGATGCGAAGATCCAGGTCGAGAATGTTTATGCAATCCGAAGAGCTTGCCAGAACTCGCTGCGTAGACTCCTCGGCAATCCTCGCTGCCTCTTCAGAAACATTTTTTTGGATGCCCAGCGCCATGAAGTTCGCCGCAACTCCGATCGCTTCAATCGTCGCCGCCGGTAGCTCCTGCTTCGAGAACACCGATAGAACCCCAAGCAATTCATCTCCAACCAACAGCGGATACCCGGCAAAAGAAATTATGCCTTCCCGCTTCGCCCATTCCTGGTCACTGACTCTCAGGTCTCCTTGAACTTGATTTGTGACGTGGGGCACGCGCTCTTCTGCGATCAGTTCAATCTTGAACTTCTCCACCCGAACCCCGCTGTCAGAATCATCCAGGTCTGTGTGCAGTCCCGAGCTCGCCCGCAGATCGAGCGCCTTATCCGTTTCGTTCAGCATCGACACTCGAACCAATGAAGCATCCAACCCGCGCAAGATTGATTCCGTACAGCGATGCAGCATCTCCTGCAGCGTCCCCGTCCCGAGCAATATCTTCCCGAGTTCGGCCTTCAAGGCCAGAAGCCGCGATAACTCATTGACCACGGCGTCCGTCGACGCCGCAGAAACTGAGGGCACAGAGGGTGAGGTCACAGAAGTTGAGGACGTAGAAGTTGAGGGCGTCAACAATGGGGTCCTTACTACCGACTCTCGCGGGATTGTTCGTGCAAAGTTCGTGCAGAGTACGCGTGAGCCGATCTTAGAAGCTGAATCCTAAGCTGATCCTACAAGAGGAGGGCTGATTGCGGCAATGATTCTGGATCGCACTCCGTAATGCCTCTGCGCCTGCTTCTACCGATAAGGGATTTGGAATCAGTCAGATCGCCATGCCTTCGCAACAATCTCCCCTTCAACCATCAAGCCACTCTGCCAGTAGGGTGAAAAATGTACTTGTATGTAAATCATTCCCAGTCGAACTCGATCACTGTGGAGTTAATACTAGGGTGTTCGCTGTAGATGCCCATCAAAGACACTGTACGTCCCGCTCAAATACACCTTATAAAGGTCTATTTTGCACCAAAAATCACAGGAAATGGCGTTTTCCTCGTTTTAATACGCCCCACAGGCGGTTTTGGCCGGGTGCATGCAAAAGAACAGGGCAAATAACCCTAATACCGGATTCAGTCAAATCTGCAAGGTTTTGAACGGGCTCTGTCCGGGGAGATGCAACTTTTAATGGAAGAAAACGTCGGCCAAACCGTACCGAGGGAAGAACAGATTGTAGAGCTCCTGCTTCAAGGGTGCGACAACGCTGCCATTGCCAAGGACCTGCATATTGCCGAGCGTACCGTAAAAGCGCATTTCAACCGCCTCTTTGTTCGCTACGGCATCAGGGGCGGAATCAAGCGAGTCAAGCTCGCGACCTTACTTTATAGGAGACAGTTATGTTCGGAAAAGGCAAAGCCAACCTTGCACCAAGCGAGCGCGAACACCTCATCATCCGGCGCGTAGCCGAAGGCTGCAAGAACGCCGAAATCGCCCAGGATTTAGGCACCACAGAGCACGTGATCAAGAACTACCTGCGCCTCATTTACGACAAGCTCGGATTGTGGAATCGCGTGGAACTAGCGTTGTGGTACGTGGCACGCCAGCACGAAAGCTTGGCCGCCGCTTAGTTTCGGAGTGCGGTGCGTAGCCCCCGCTACGCACCGTTTTTCACCGCCCCGCCCCGCGTTCTTACCGACCGCCCTTCCCCTCAAACCCATCGCAACCTTATCGCGAACTAATCAAAAGAAAGAGACGAAGCCTAAGCCTAAGCCCCGTCTCTCTTCGTTTATTGTTTCTATCCAGCCCTGCCTTAGTACATCTCTTCGCGCGATGAGACAACCTGGTAGTGAAGGTCGTTCTCAAGATTCGCCCAGCAGCTATTGTATTGAATGCCATTCGTACCGCCGCCGTTCCACGAGAACGATGATGGCCCCAGGCTTGAGAGCTGAGTAAATGGCGAGGTGTGGCTATTGGTGTTGGCAATAAAAAGCGAGCCGTTGAACTGGCCGTTGCCGCCGCCGCTCTCCGAAAAAATCCCTTGGCCTATGACCAGAACGAGTCCGTTGAAACTGGAAAGTCCCGTAGCGCTGAGAGTGCCGGTCACGATCAGTACCCCTGATCCGCCGGTAAGGTTGTAGTCGCCATTTACATACGTGATTTGTGGGGCTGCATCCGTACCGTAGCTGCCGGTGCTGCATCCTGGCGACGCCGAGCTTACTCCTGTCGGGAACACCCCGCCGATGCCGCACGTGAGCTGGTTGTCCGCTCCATTCGCCAGTGCCGCTACCAGGTTGTTGAGCTGTTGCGGATTCGACCACAATCCGCCTAATGCGCCCGTTCCACCCGCATCCGTGCCTTCATCAATCACGTTCGGAGTCGTGCCGCCGGATCCGGTGTAATTTCCCTGGCGGTTATTGGGAATCGCCGACACTATATTCGTCACCCCGGTAGAGCTGCCGGTTGCGATCGCGGGAGCCGTCCCCGGTGTCGTGGTATGGCACGCGGGCCCCCCTGCGTATCCGGCGGTGCCGCTGTTATTACCGTTGATAAAAAAGTTGTTCGAGCTTGGCGCACTCGGAACCACCGCTCCTGCCCCAGCCATCGCCAGCCCCGCGGGCGGCGGGGTGATATCGATTGCCGCAACTTCATATTGGCCAATGCGGCGGCTTTGCTGCGGCGTGATCGCTAACGATGTAATGATATAAACCGGAGCGACCAGAAGCCCTGCATTCTGAGCTTGAGCGCACGTCGTATAGGCGCCAAGCGTGGTAACCACCACTTCGCGGCTATTTCCCGCATCCCAGCAAACCTGTCCTGATGCTGAAGCCGAAGAATTTACCGACGCATTGTAGATCGTATTATTCTGCTTCATCGTGATACGAACCCACTTATATTTCAAAGCAGAAGATGTGCCCGTATAAGGCGCAATGCTTGCCACGGTGGTAACGGCCGTCGCCGGAACTGCCCCGCCAGAATCGCACGGCGTGGCAATGTTCGCCATTACGCTAAGTCCGGTCATCGTGCTGAAGGTTTCGTGGCAAAACTCGTCATCATAGTAAGCGTTTCCGTAAGTCTGCGGAGCAATCGTTTCAGAGCCCGTGGGATTGGTAATGTAAACAACCGACCCGGCGACTGAGTTGGTCGGCAGAACTGTCGGCAAAGTTACGGGCGACGGCGCATTCGTGCGCATCCGGTCGCGCGCCTCTTCAAGACCCGCGCGCATGGCAAAGAAAGCCTGCTGCGTATCGCGGTAGTTCGCATTGATCGAAGTCTCGGTCGTCGACATATAAATCATGCCCATGCCGATGGCCGAAACCAGAAAAAGCGCCAGCAGCACGATCAGAAGCGCCATACCACTTTCTTTCTTCCGAATTTTCTTGTCCATCTCGCGCTTGTGCATGGTGTGGTCTCCCTTCGATCGAGTCGCCGCTTCTAGTTATTCACCAGGCGAGCATCGCCCACCAGGGTGGTCACTGGTCGTATCCTGGTTTGCTGGTCCACCCCGGTTATTGGATCGCCCAGCAGATTCAGCGTGATGCGAATCGTCTTCACGCAATTGGTGGAAGAGGGCTGACAGTTCAAAATGAGGGAGTTGGCACTAGTGCTCGTGTCTAACCCAGGATTGATCTGGATAATATTGCCGTTCTGGTCGTATGCCTGAAACACCGGATAGTCTTTAAAACTGCTGATCGCAGCGTAGTACGCAGTGTTCGTTGCCCCCCACGCCGTATTGCCTGAAATTGACACCCCGCCACCATATGCATTGGTCCCGGTCGGTTGCCCCGAGTTCACGATGTTTTGCAGCTCCTGCGTCCAGACGGGCGTCTGATTCAGCGAATTGTTGGCCGCCGATTTCGCAACCTGGCTGCGCCGGATCGAGCACGGGCAAGTTCCCGTCGGAGGATTGTTGCCCGCCGAGTCAAGCACCGCGTATTGAACCGAATCCACTTGCCCATCGCCGTCCACGTCGCCCTCAAAAATGATTCTGGTGCTATCGAGGTATACAATCCCCGCCGCAACGTAAACGCTGTTGCCCTCCGTGGTCCCGTTGTCAGCCGGGCAGTTGTTTCCACTGATTGAGACCATACGGCAGTTGGGATAGCCGGCCTGATGCAAATCGCGTTCGAATTCGTCCATGAACTCGCGACCCTCCTGCACCAGATCGACTCTGACTTGTTCCGCCTGACTGCGCTGGATCGTAGTGTTGACAACCACGAAAATTGCCGCCAGCACGATCGTCAGTATGGCGCACACAATCGTCATTTCAAGCAGTGAGAAGCCTGCCTGCGCGCCAGGCGATTTTTGTCTGCCTGATTTCCTTCGCATATCGGTTCTGTCGAAACTAACCATCATTTCCTGCTCTTTTCCTGTGAACGCCAGTCCTGTGATCGCCAGTCCTATGCCCGCCAAGCGTTATTCCCCAACCAATTAGTAGCTTTGGCTCTCGATAATCGTCCGCAGCGTTGTCGGTTGTGAAAAAAGCATGGCATTCGTGCCATTGACGTTGGCCGTGAGCCGCGAGGAGACGGTGAGCAGGCTCAGCCGGCTCGTCGACCCAGCGGGTATCGAACTGTTCGCGTCCATGATGTTCCACCGCACTTCATAAATGTCGCCGCCGCAGGTCTGGTACATCATGGCGTAGCCAGTCGTGCTCCCCGTTGCAAGCGTCGGGGTCGCCTGCGTCCAATCGATGTCGCCCACAACCTGCGCTGCGTTTCCGGTTGTAACCAATGTGGCCCCCGCTCCGTTGGCGGCATACGTCCCCTGCACGATCGACGCCTGGTGCACGCTTGAACTTGTCGCGCAGTCGTTAATGTTGACGTACCCCGTGTTTGGATAATTCTTTAGCGTGGCAAACGTTTCCAATATCTCCTGATCGAGAATCGTTGCCCCGTTATCGCGCTTGTTCCGCGTATTCGATTCCATGCCGGTGATGATCATCACCATCGACGCCAGCAATCCAACCGAAAGAATCGCCATGGCGATCGTCAACTCCAGCAGCCCCATTCCGCTCGCCGAGCCACTCCGCGACCTTCGTGGAAATTTCCTACACGAAAGTGAAGACGAAAGCGAAGCCGAAATTTGTGAAGATGAAATTCGTGGATTGGACATTCTCAATGGCGCCTTCCTCAATTGCGTTGCACCCAGTTCCCGGACCCATCGCTCGTCCAGATCTGGATGCGTCCGCCTGCCGTCACAATCACTGCCGCCCACGATGTGTTCCCCGTAATCGTCGTGTTCGAGAAGAAAGTCGCGTAGCCAACCCCGTTATTCTGCGGGCATACCAGCGTAGCGATGGCACACGGTAAACCGCGCGCGTTGAAACTCGGATAATTCGGCGACGTGCCGAATGTGCAACCCAAACCGCACGTCAATGTCGACTCGTTCGGTGCGCCGCTCCCCGTTCCAGCGTGGTACGAAATCTGACTCCCGAGCGGCAGTAGAGGATCGCCCGCCGTATAAGAGCCTCCTTGAGCGTGCACGAAAAAGCCGCTTCCACCCGTCGTCAGCGTCGTTGTGGTCACGGTGTAATAGGTGTTTTTCTTGACCGCCTGAATACGCGCCGATTGCAGCAAGCCACCATAGTTATTGGCCACATATCGAAGGTTGATATCTCCAACAATGTTCAGAAAGCGAGGCACCGTGATCTTCGCCAGCACCATGATGATGGCGAGAACAATCATCATCTCCAGCAGCGAGAAACCTCGGGATTTACGGCTAAAATTTTTCAATCGCTGTCTTTCAACCCCGCTCCAGCTCATTTGCCCATGCGAGCAGCCGAGCACGCGGCAACCGCTGCGAGTCATGTATCAGTTCAATACCTACAGCGCTCATCGTAGGGGCGTCCGCCAGCGCGGTCAAAGTACTTTAGGTTATTGTCGAAAGATTGGTCTTCGGGCGTTCAGCAGGTTACTGAAGTTACCTGGATGTTATGTCGAGGTTTAAGGATTACGAGGTTACTAATACGAGGTGACCTGTTATTTGGAGCGGGCTTTCGAGCCGCGTCAAAAAGCAACTAACGGCGACAATTCGTAAGTCCCGTAGCTCGCGCCTGCACCGAGAATTTCTCAAACCACGATCGAAACTTATTTGCGGTTATTCGAACTCAGGCCCGACGGCGATTCGACCTCTTGTTTGCCGGTCGCCGATTTCAGGTAGGCGACCACCGCTTCGGCATCGCCTTTATCCATGCGGAATTGCGGCATCGGGAAGCGCAACCGTTCGCCCGTAACCCAGATTCCAGTCGTCAGCAGCTTCACCATGTCCGCATCGCTTGCCGGAGGATTGCCCCCGATCCGCGGCGCCCTCACCGGCCAGTCCGCTGCGGGCTCGGATGGCATAAATGGTACCGAACCGCCCTGCAGCCAGTGCGACCGGTCCGCATTTCCTTCGTTGTCGCGCGGCGTGTGGCAAACTCCGCACATCGCGACCCCCTCGACAATGTACTTGCCTCGGGCCGCGCTTCCACCACTCGCATTCTCGCTCGCGCTCGTCCCGGGTTTGTGCTGTTTCTTCTGCGCCGCCGCCGGGCTCCCGTGGACCAGAACCCACGCCAGCCCGAACACGGGCAGCCAGCGCAAAAACAACCATGCAACGCGCCGCCGATCGAATCCCTGCGAAAAGAATCTTTCTGAAAAATATGGTTTGAACACCAAAGTCGTCTCCTCAAACATTCTGAGCGCCCCTAAGAAATAAAGATTAAGAAATAAAGACTAAGAAATAAAGACTGAGAAATAAAGACTGAATAATGAAGACTAAAAATAAAAATTATTGGAACCCGCCACGATCGCCCCACTACTCGCAGGCAACGCGGCCAGCCGGTTCGAAACGATCCATCTGCGCGTCACGCTGGCTGCTCAATCGGCCGTCCGGAGTGTGCTGATACTGTTCATCCCCATCGCAATAATAAAGCGCGGTATGCGGATCCACCCATACGCTCACCCCCGGGTCTCCCCGCAGGTGCACAACCGATGCCGGAGCCTCAGCAATCCCGGTCACAACCAGCGCCCGTTCCCATGCGCTCAACGACGACGGACTCCGCGGGACGGCCGACGGCCACATCAAAGCCACGATGGACACGAACACCGCCACTCCCAGATAAAGATCGGCGCGCCGAAACCGCAGCTTCACCCTCAGATCTGAAACGTGCCTAAGCAGAGACGCCATCCGCCCGGCCTCGACCTCTTTCTCAGGCTGCGGCTCAGGCTGCAAATCGAAATCGAATTTCGTCGCCAGGTCATCCCCAGCCTCAGAGTCAAACCTGAACGCGGAGCGCACGAGTCCCGCATCGTCCGTGGGCCGCGATTGCAACGAGCGAAGCTTCGCAGAGTAATGCTCTGCAGCATGAAGCTCTTCTGAATAAAGCTCCGCTGCATGAAGTTCTTCTGCATACAGCTCTGCGGAGTGAAGCTCTGCAGAATGACCCTCTGCCGAATAAGATTCTTCCGGGCCGCCCGCAACCTCGGCCCGATCCTGAACCGCTTCGCTCTCCGCCGTCGTAGCGTAGTCGTCGCCCTGAGAGGGCGCGACGTAGGAATCTTCAGCAATATAAGCAGCTCGATAAGCCTGCGGCATCGTACGTTCAATCTCTTCGGTTGAAAGAGTTTGAGGGTAGTCACTCGCTGTGTCGGGCAAAGCGAAGGCTGACTTTACAGGCGAAGACGTGGGCAAAGACGCAGGCGTCGGCGCCGGCGCACTAACAGTAAAGACGGGGGGTTCGTTCTGACCCTCGAACTGGTTCTGCCTCTCCGACCACATAGAGGCCCAATTCCGCTGCAACCTCTCGCCCGGACGAAATTCGCCTTGTCCGCAAGCGCCGCAGCGCGAGCCTTGCGTGCTTTTCGCCGCGCCGCAATGCCGGCAGACGGAGCTCGCTGAGTTTTGACCGTGATTCGATTCAGCGCGACTGCGCCGGTCGTTATGCTCCTGAATCGTAAACGCCGCCAAGAGAAGTCCTTCGAAGGAGCGCTCGTCCAAAATCAGGTTTGGTCGGTCCTGGGGCATGCAAGTTCGAGGGAGTGCGGAGTGGTGATAACTGACTCCATTGTAGTGCAAATCGCAGCGCGTGAAACAAGAAAGGAATAGTGAAGCCGCATACGGAACGCTTTCCCGTTTAAGGATCCCGTTTTGACAGAATTTTCTTAGAACAGTCTTATCCCACCCTCCCATGCTTAACTCGAAAACTGCTAAGCCGATGGTTCGAATGGGCCTTGCCAGCGGCGAACATTTGGCGAACCGTTTGCAATTAAAAGCTCGCGGGTCGCGACCTCCAAGTTTCTGAACTGAAGGAGTCTTACAAAAGCAATGATCAACCTCAACGATATTAAGATCACCCCCCGCGACCAGCAGGTCTTGCACTTGCTCGTGCAGGGTTGCAGCAACAAAGAAATCGCAGGCCATTTAAGCATCAGCCCGCGCACCGTAAAACAACACTTGCGCACCCTCTTTCTGCGTGCCGGAATCACCGACGGACGGAAACGCGTGAAACTCGCGACCGCAATGTTCGTAAAGGAGCAGGCATCCTCATGCAACCTCGCGAACGCTTAACCGCGAAAGAGATTCAGGTGGCAACCCTCGTCTGGCAGGGTCTCACCAACAAAGATGTGGCCGCCGTCCTCCTCACAAGCGAGCAGGTCGTAAAGAACTACCTGCGTACCGCCTTCGACAAACTGGGCGTCTGGACACGCCTCGAACTCGCTCTCTACGTGGCCGGCCATGGGGGAGCCAACTGGCATACCGCGCCCGTACCCGGGCCTTTGCCGGCAGCGCGTTAACTCCTAAAAACGTTAAGCAGCCCTTCGACCCAAGCGGAGGGCTGCAGCACTCTCCCCAAAAAGCTTCGAATCCCCCCCTCTCCGTTTAGCCCGGATCATTCCGTCTTCGCCAACCTCTTTTAGCCGATCTTCCCGCCTTCCCAATCTGCGCTTTCTCCCTCTTAACCCTCGATTTGGCAACATCTTTTCACATACAGTCGCCAAGCCGATCACGCCCAAGCTTAGGAACAAGCCCAGTGGCCAGCCTGCAACATGTTACGAATCAATAACATCAGGACGAATACCCGTGATCGTCCCAGGACAGTGAAAAGGCCCACAAAGCCCGCGAACTCCGGTAATCCGATTGCTTTACCCGAGTCGGGTCAGTGATTTGCAAAAGATTGGCGAGAGATTGACGAGAGATTAACGAGAGATTAACGAGAAAAGATGCCGTGACTCTCTTGATCTTCTTCTCACCATCGCCGGCCCCGCCACCTCTAGGAAAGTAAGGGTAGGAATGTCTCAAAAAGATGTTTTCTGGATGGCTTGCGACTCGACCGAACAGCTGCGCGCCGAATACGGGCCATTCCACACTCGCGAAGAGGCGGAAACCGAAGCTCGAAAATTAAGGTTTGGATTCCTTCTCCGCTATGAACATCTGCTCGGCCCCGAAGAAGAAATTGAAGAAGTCCGCTGCATCTTCATCGAATTGCCAGATCAAGGCCTTCCACATCAAGACCTTCTAGACCAAGACCTTTCAGACCGGGAACTTCAAGACAAAGAATTTCTGGAAAAAGAACTTCAAGACAAAGAATTTCCATTAAAAGAACTGCCACACGCACTCCTTATCCCGAAATCCACAATCACCTTCCACACCCGTTGCGCCAGCTGCGGCGAGTCCGCCAGCCACGATCAATCCTGGCAAGCCGAAGTCTGGGCCGACATCCACGAGTTCGAGCACACCCGCCACAAAATTCGCCTCTTCGAGCGCGCCCGCGGAGAAGCCCTGAAAGAAATCGCCGACTGGCGAGGCCGCGCCGCCTAATCTACCCTCGCCAAATTTTTCGAAACGCTTTCACGGATAAGTCGCACCCGCGCGCCAGGCAAAATCTCCTATTCATAACCGGGAGTCCATCCGCCCATCGCACATCGCGCCACCACCTCCAAAGCGCTAATTGCGCGCCCCAAATCGATCTTGCAAACGCACCTTCCCAGTGATAAAACCGCCTTCATAATCTTGACGTCCTTGGCACCATCCACCCATTCTGTGTGACCCAACCAGAGCCCATCCCGACCATCTTCGAAGCAGCCGGCGGAATCGACGGTCTCCGCCGCCTCGCCGACGCATGGCATCGTCGCGTCATGGACGACGACATCGTTTCTCATGCCTTCAGCCACGGCTTCCATCCCCAGCATGTCGAGCGGCTCGCCGCCTACTGGGCCGAGGCCCTCGGCGGCCCCAACGCGTACTCCGGCAATTTTGGGGACGAGACCACCGTCGTCAAAATGCACAGCGGCAAAGGTGAGCACGCCGAAATGGATCGCCGCGCCATAGCCTGCTTCGACCAGGCCCTCGCCGACGCCGGACTCGCCGACAACCTCGCCCTGCAACAAGCGCTGCACGATTACTTTGCCTGGACGATCACCACAACCCTCGCCCGCTATCACCACTCCGCCAGCGATGTCCCCACCGCCCTCGCCATCCCTCGCTGGTCATGGAATGGACTCCAATCGAATCCACTCTAGTCGAACCCAGTTCAACCGAACTTACTGCAATCCAAAAATTCGCACCGACCCGAGCGCAAAGTCTTTTGCGGACGCGAGTTTTTGCGGAATGCAGGAATCAAGCCCGACCGTCGCCTCCGTGAAGCCATCCAAGTCGTGATCAAGCGCCGTCACCAGAACGGCCGCTGGCCCCTCAACCTCCTTCATCCCGAACATCTCCCCTCACACATGGAGACCGATGTCGGCCGACGCAAGCCGCTGGAACACACTGCGCGCTCTCCGCGTCCTGCGTTGGTACAACAACTCAATGTCTTAGTTGTAAGTTGTAAGTTTGGGAGTGATCGCGTCCAAAAGCGTACAAGTCCGCGCGAATTCCGATTGACCCACTTTTCTCGCTATTCAAGCGCGCGCTGCTGCGTGTGCGTCTAGTTTGTCCAACACAGCATCACGATTCAAGTGATATTGATGAACGATGCTTGGAAGGGATATTTTATTCAACCCAACGAACTGGAAGAAATTAGGAAATTATGGGGAACTTACACCGCTCCAAGAATCCCCCGAGAAGCTGAAGATAGCATTGGCGCAATCGTCGCGCGGCATGGCCAAGTTCTTGTGAGCCCAGCACACACGGAAGGAGGCGTTGAAAAGCCCAATGAGCAACTAGACGCTAAAAAGTCAGAACCGGAACACTAGCCTGGGGGGTGAAAGTTATCAAACGAGAGCCGAGACGGGGAGCTACGAAAGACGAGACATGGCCGCCCCGCGATGCTGCTGTTCATCCTTATTGTTCTTCGGCGAAATAAAATTCTTGCTGCTTCTCAAGTTTGCGCGATCCAGATCCAGATTCTCGCTTGTCAACCCTGAGAACGTACCAAGCGAATCCGAAGGCGGATGCAACAAATGCGAGCATTTGCAAAGCGGCGGGTGTGCTCATGTGCGCTTCCTCTCGACTTGGATGCCTAAGGCCAATAATATGCCGCCCACGATCCACACCAAGCAAAACGTTGCCCAGCTTGGCGTTGCGGGCTCAAAAAGCTCGTACAGTGGGGCAAATACCAGCGTGAGGACGCCAGCTTCTCTTAGCGCTTCTCCACCCATTTCAGCGATGTTTCGCTTTTCTTGCAAGTTACCTCAGGTCGGGGTAAGGGAAGGAGATTTATATCACAGTATTAAGAATTGGCCGTCAGGCTTTCAAATGTCAGTACCGGGCCGGTAACCATATAGCGCAAAGTGTCCAAGAACAGTTCGCGCTCTTCCGGCGATTGAAATGGCGTGCAATCCCTGCGTAGCGGACCCAAAACAGCACCAGCTTTCGGTGTGAATACGCGACCGCTGTTCCCATCTCATCCCGTCGCTTCCGATAAGCCCCTCCCATTTCGGCACCGCGCCCTGTCAAACTTCCACTAATAAGATTGCTTTCCACTCCGCCACCAACTACCGTCGACTTATAACACTTATTAACTCGTATAACCAAGAGGCAAGCCGGCTTACAAGTTGTAACTCCACTGCTATCTATATTTTGCCGGCAACCCCTTGGGAATCAAAGATCTCCATCATATTCCCCGCTTAACCCCATGATTCCACAAGATCGGGGGGGAGGGGGAGGGGGGCCACCGCCACATGAAAGCCAGAATCTCGGAATTCAACTATCCATCCTCCATCCATCGTTGCCAACACATCAAGGTCAACGGAATCCAGTGCGGCTCGCCATCGCTCAAAAGTCGTAAGCTGTGTCACTTTCATCAGCGCTGGCAAGTAGGACGCATTCAGATCAACGCCAACCGCGCCCGCCGCGCGCGTTTCTCCATCGAAATGCCCGTTCTCGAGGACGCGAACTCCATTCAGGTCACGCTCATGCAAGCCATGCGCCTGCTCCTCACCAATCAGATCGACCACAAAACCGCCGCCCTCCTTTTTTACGGCCTCCAGACCGCTTCCACCAATCTTCGCCACACCGAATTCGAGCCACGTCCCGAACGAGTCTTGATCGACCCCAGCCGCGTCCCCGACACCTTTCTCGGAGATAACGCCTGGTATAAAGAAGAGTTCGAAGCAGCAGAAGATGAGCCAGAAGAAGATGTGCCGGATGAAGAAAATGAAGGGCAGCAAAACCGAGCGCAAGCGAAAGCCAGAACTGAAAATCCGATCACTAACGATCTAGAAAATAACGATCTAAAAACAAACGATCGACTAACAAACGATCGACTAAAAAACGATCCGACAACAAGCGATCAAGCCGTAGCCAAGGCGAAAGCCGAAATCTCAGCCCATATCCAGAAGAGCTTTGATCTCCACGCCATTGCCGGGCAAAAGTTCCCGCCTCATCGTGCCCAATCCACCAGCCAGGGAAAAAAGCGTCCGCAGCTCGCGGAGATCGCTGGCTCCGCCCAACTCGTCGCCGCCCGCGCGTCGCCCCCGCACTAGAAGTAGAAGTAAATGGTCAGCGTTTCAATTTCGCGGCCGCAGCTTCGTCCAGCATCCAGACAAGCTTTCCGTCCAAAGGCTGCACTCTCTGCGATGGCAGGGCAAGCGACGCATCGCCCTGCAGCACTTGCGCCAGCACCGGAGCCTTGTCCGCTCCGCAAACAAGAAAGAGAATTTCGGCGGCGCGATTGAGCACCGGGAAGGTAAACGAGATGCGGTAAGCCTTGAACTTCTTAACCCAGTTCGCAATCACCAGATGTTCCTGGTCTTTCAGTCCTTGGGATTCAGGGAAAAGGGAAGCCGTGTGCCCGTCCGCCCCCATGCCGAGAAGAATCAGATCAAATCTCGGAAAATCGCCCGCCTTTACCGCAAAAAATTTTCGGATTTTG
>JANYKL010000112.1 GCA_025361625.1 Acidobacteriaceae bacterium | reverse complement strand
GAAAACGTCGCGCGGAACCGATGCCTGACTCTACATATTAGCAAGAGTTGAAGGAAAACCGGAATCAGCCCATTCTTTCGCTTATCATCGAATCACCATGGACGAACCAGAGTGCACTGTTCTCCGAAAGCTCAAGGAGCGCGAAAGACGGACGCAGGAAAAGTGGACTTCATTCTTATACCGGAATGAAGTAAAGCCTCGTCTTAGCGAGAAAGCAAAACGCAATCACCAGCGCGAAGAGATGGAAGCCTACCAGCAGGCGCACAAAGCGAGGCTCGCACATGAAAAGACTTGCGCCTTGTGCCAGAAGCCTCGAGCCTGACCGCGCGCACCCCCAACTACCTCTTCGGCCAACTACCCCCTCGGTGTCGGAAGCACAGTGTCAGACCCGCTGTTGAAAGACTCTAATTTGATGTAACAATTAGACGTCGACAACTAACGTAGAAGTTGACCCCATGTATAATTGCGCGTCTTCGGGAGCCAAGCAAAGCCTCGCGTCGGAAATCCCCCACTGGACGGCGACTGAAGACAGGACCAGCTACTGCTTGCGGAACTCACGCAAAATCCCCCAGTTGTTGGGAAGACCATTGGCCTCATGAAAGTCTCCGCGAAATTTACACTCGCTATATCTTTGTTGTTGATAACCTTAAATTTTGTCAATGTCGCAGCAGCTCAAACAACATCGCCAATAAATCTGATTGCAGGCGTAGGCGGTCCTATCACCGCTGTCGGGAGTTGGGCTAATTATTCGGCGCTGAACCTGATACCCGGCGCAGGCCAGTTCGGGGTGGCCAGCGCAAACACCGTCCTCTACATGGGCTTCACCGGCGGCACTTCCGCTGTCGTGAGTAATATGGTCATCTACAAGACTGCTCGAGGCGGATCGAAGATTACGTCCGTTACGCCGGTGAAACGCGGGGGCATATCCAACCCGGTTATCAACATCAGCAGTAGTTCGACTTGTCCACAGCCGCTTTCAGTGACCAATCCGTGTATCGTTAGGCTCGACCCCGTCGTGCTATCGCTTTCGCCGTTGTTTGATTATTACTTCGTAGTCTATTTTGCGAATAATGCAGCCAACCAATCGATGAGCGGCGCTACGGGCACCTATAAAACAAGTCTAAGCGGTTGGTATATCGCTGCCGACGAAACTCACCTGAAAGTCGGGCAGTCCATACCAGCGGGAAATGCGGGTACTGGGCCTTTCTTCCTTATGTACGTGATGAGCAATTAGGCGCAAAACGGAGTATGCGAAAAATCGAGAGGCGGGCTCGTTCAGCTCGCCTTCTTTTTTTATAGGCGCTTTGAAATTAACAAAGTGCTGTCAGCGGAGCTAAGCGAAGATCTCTTGCAACTCGAGTTAGCGGCTAGCGTACGACGAGCACTTCGCGGATGGAATCACGCGACAAGAAAAATTTAATCGAAGAGAAGTCTCGGAAGAGATTTTCGATGTGACGGTTATTGAATACTCTTTGAAGTCGAGGCGATTGTTTTTCGCCCCCGGGCCGTCCCGGCATGGCAAACTTTATTTCCTGCATTTCGAGCATGTCGCTGTCGGTCACATGATAGCGATAGCACACCGAATCTGGGCCCGCGTCTTTGGTATGGAAAAAAGCCAGCAGCAATGCGCCTGGCTTCATGGTTGACCAAAGGCGATCGATGGTCGGCTTCACCAGGCTCTCCTCCATGTAGTCGGGCAAATTCCAGCAGAGCACAACATCGAACTGGCCATTCGGAAAGACAAGGTTCTCATCCAGAAACTTCTTGGTGTCCACTACAGACTTACCTTCAGCGTCCTGCACCCGCAGCGCGGGGTCGAGCGACGATCGCAGCAAATCTTCGCTATAACTCTTGTGGCCCTTATTGGTGAAGAAACTAATATTGCTGGCGGAGGTAGCTCCCATATCAAGGACAGACAAAGCCTCTTGCGAGTTGAGCAGTCGCGAGACTTCCCCCATGCCGCTCGATCGGCGCGTAAGTTTTTGCGGCACGGCCGGAGCCGCTGTCTGATTTGAAGAGCCTCGAAAAAATTTCATTCTATTTCAGATCTATTTTGGATCGGCTCAGAAGAGTGATGCATTGATCGTGCACTAAGAGCGGATTAGCCAACTATGCCCGGAATAGCTTGTTTAAGCTTTTGAGCTTTTGGTTACGATGGGGCTCCGGCCTTACCGGTCTCTTTCTGGATATCGACTTTTCCCTTAAGGAACGCGCCCTCTTCGATGGCGATACGCTGGGTAGTGACGTCACTGGTTACCACTGCCGTCTTTCTGAGATCGACGCGGTCGCTGGCATGGATCGAACCTTCTAACCTGCCGTGCACGACCACCGATTTCGCTCTCACACTGGCCTTTACTTTCCCATTAGGCCCAATCGTCAAGCTATGATCCTGTAGCACGATCGTGCCATCTACAGTGCCGTCGACATAAAGGTTCTCGGAGCCCGACAATTCTCCACTTATTGTGACCGACCGCCCAATATGCGCGGCCTCTACCGTTCCGGGAGTATCCATCTGTTGGCCTCCATCAGCCTCGCGCGCTGCGTGCCGCGAATCTATCGATTGTAAATCATCGCGTTCGAACCCATCAGATGCCGTCCCTTGCCGTTACAGTCATTGCCATCGGCACTTGAGGTGCTCACAGTAGTGCCGTCGAACAACAATAGCGTTAAAACTAACAATAGAGACCGATATCAGATCAACGTTCATGAAACTTCGGGCTGCCAAAACGGCTGATGACAGCAAAAACTTCTGGGGCGCAAAATCCTGGAATAGGATAGCCAGTTCGGGCGCTCTTCTGTGCGTAGCATCTGCATGCTTAGCTGCCGAAAAACCCGGCGTCATTTCGACCGTGATTAGCCCAGTCGAGATGATGCGGAGGGTCGCCCAGAACGAACTGAGCGCAGCAAGTGATGACTCAAACCGGCTCTTGTTTCGCGGCATCAAAACCACTCCAAAGGGTACTTCAACACGGCTCTACGTTGAAACCAGGCAAGCTACTGCGGGCGAAATGATCGCCGAAAATGGTCAGCCCATTTCTCGAGATCAGAGATTGGCCGAGGAATCGAGGATCGAGCGGTTTATCAATAATCCATCCGAACTAAAAAAGAAGAGCGACCAGGATCGCGAGACTGCTGACCGCACCCTGAAGATCGTAAAGGCGCTGCCGGAGGCGTTCTTATTCGACTATGTCGGAGAACAGTCTGGTTCCGAAGCAATCGGAAGACCCGGAGCGAAGCTGGTAAGGCTTGCCTTTCGTCCGAACCCTGCTTATCAGCCACCTTCGCGCCTGGAGGAGGTTTTGACCGGGCTAGAGGGCTACGTTCTGATCGATTCCAAGCAATTTCGCCTGGCAATGATCGACGGAACTTTGACTAAAGAAGTCGGTTTCGGATGGGGAGTTTTAGGGCATCTGAACAAGGGCGGCCGCTTTTTGGTTCAACAAGCCAATGTAGGCGACAATCAGTGGCAGGTATCAACCGTATCGTTCAATTTTACCGGTAAGGTACTGATGGTAAAGACGATCAACGTGAATTCAAGCGAAGTATTCAGCGGGTTTCAAAGAATTCCAGCTGAGTTGACATTCATTCAGGCGCTCGAGTTCATGAAGCATCAAAGTTCGGCCCTCGCTGCGGGAATGGTCGCCAATTCGGTCGCGTCAAATTCGAAGACCCCCGCAGTTGCGCTTCCCTAGTTAAGTTAGTTCCAGCGTGTGGTCGATCATTTGCCGGGTTTAAATGTTTCCTCTCGAACGGTAAATTTTTGCACCAACTCTTCGCGTACTTTATAGCCAGTGCCGACCTGGTCGTTAACAGCAATCATTCCATCGGCGCGCACTTTCACTTCCGGCTCAATAATGTCTTCTTTCCAGTAACGCTTCGAAGCTGAGACATCCCCTGGCAGACGAAAATTTTTGAGAGTGGAGAGCGCGATATTGTGGGAGCGGCCAATGCCTGATTCCAGCATGCCCCCGCACCAGACAGGGACATCATGGCGCTGGGCTACGTCGTGAATCTTCTTCGCCTCGGTGAAGCCGCCGACGCGTCCAACTTTTATGTTGAGAATTCTGCAGGCCGAGATCTCAAGAGCGAAGTCAGCATCACGTGCGTTCAGGATTGATTCGTCGAGGCAAATGGAAGTGTCCATCGATTTCTGCAAGCGGGCGTGAAGATAAATTTCATCATTCCACAAAGGCTGCTCGATCATAAGCAAATTGAAGGCGTCAAACTTGCGCAGGTGCTCGACCTGGTCAAGCGTGTATGCCGAGTTCGCGTCTACACTGAGAACGATATCGGCCCACCGCGAACGGATTTTTTCAAGGACGTTCAAGTCCCATCCCGGCTTAACCTTAATCTTGATCCGCCTGTAGCCAGCGGCCAATTCGACTTCGATTTTTTCCAGAAGCTGTTCGGGAGAATCCTGAATGCCGATGGAAACACCGCAGGCGATTTCGCGCCGGGTGCCGCCCAACAACTTCCAGAGCGGTTGCTGTTTCTGTTGGGCTTCGGCGTCCCAGACTGCATTTTCAAGCCCGGCCTTGGCCATTCGGTGTCCGCGAACCCGGGCTAGTCGGGAGGTACAATCGCGTCCAGTCTCCAGTTTGCCCTGCATCAGCATAGGCGCGAGGTAAGTCTTGATGGTCGGCCAGGCAGTCGCAATCCACTCCGAACTGTAAAACGGATCTTCGCCGGCTACGCATTCTCCCCATCCGCGCACGCCTTCGGCCTCGATACTAACCAACAAAATTCGCCGGCTATAAATTCGTCCAAAGCTCGTTTCAAAAAAATGCACGAGCGGCATCTGAATTTCCCGAAGTGTTACCGATTCAATTTTCATTTTGGGTTCATATCGCTATCGCGTTAGATTTCTTGTCAGGGTATAGATACGTTGTAAGTTTTATAAACTGTGCGCTAGAAGGTATCGGCCTTCCACAATCAAATCAATGGAGGCTAGAGGCGCATTGCTTCATCCCACTCGCCGAGAAGAAATGTTCCGCTTCCAGTCTGGTCGCGTTCGTAGCCGAGCACGCTCAACCCCCGCGCAAACGCTTCTTCAAACTGACCGCGATTTTTTCCCTGAACGCCGAGCGCCAGTGCTCGCGTCGACGCGGATGCCTTCCAACCGTAAATCTCAGCCGGCACTTCAATGCGCGCGCGCCATTGCAGACTAGGCCGCGGTGAGCCGCTTAACACTCGTTCCACGCGCTTCGATCTTAACCACCACTCCGCAACTAATCTGTCAGTCGGCAGACCGCCCTGGAGCGGAGAGGATGTAATTCCATATTGATTGACGTTATACCGTCTGGCTATCGCGCCTAACTTTTCAATATTTAAATACGCATTCTTGATTTCGAGTGGATCGAACGTCCACTCCATCAACTCAAAGCCACGTTGCAGCGCGTCGTCCCGCTGGGCGAGTTTTAGACGTCGGCCAAGGCCCGCATCGCGATACCCGGAAAGCACCGCCAGCATGTGCGAGTGCAGATAGTAGGAGCGATTCCGCATTCCAGGAATAGCAATCGCAAACCCGACCAGCCGGTTGCCATCGAACGCACCGATCACTTGACCCCCGATTTTCACGGCGACGACGAACATTCGAACGGGAATTAAGTCGGCGTCTGAAAAGTTCCAGGTTTCTTTTTGCAAAGCGAAGCAAGCTTGCATGTCGGCGAGCGACTCGCAGTTGCGAATCGAGATGGCTGCGGCCGTTGGCGCAGTGGAACCCTTCGATTCCTGCTTCATTCAGATTTTTCCTGGTGCTTAGCGTCTTGCCACAAAGATTCCAATTCACCCATGGACGCCTGCTGCGGCGTCCGCCCGTCATCGCGCAGGCGTTGTTCCATCCATTGAAAACGGCGCTTGAATTTTCGGTTCGTCTTGCGCAGTGCAGATTCAGGATCCAGGGAAAGATAGCGAGCAATATTTACCATCACAAAGAATAAATCACCAACTTCGTCTTCCAGGCGCTCGCGTGTCTTCAGCGAAAACTGCGGCTGGCCCGCCCCCGCAATTCCGTTGCCAGGCGGCCGAAGTGAGGGGGATACTTGGGTTCCGTTCGTCAACTCGGCGCGTAACTCGGCGGTCTCTTCAGCGAGCTTTTCAAAAAGACCCTCGACGTCCGGCCAATCGAATCCCACATTGGCAGCACGCGAACTCAGCTTGAACGCCTCCATCAAAGCAGGCATTTTGGAGGACACGCCACCCAATACGCCAAGTGCCTCTGTCTTCGCTTCGTCGGGCTGGGAGGCCTCGCCAGAGTTTGGCTGCGCCGCCAATTGCTTCTTCTCTTTCTCCAGCGCCTTGAGCGCCTCCCAGTTGCGCAACACGGCGGCCGGCGTATCAGCCTTCACATCTCCGAAGACATGCGGATGACGATCCACTAATTTGCTCGAGAGACGATCAAGCACATCATCCACCGAGAAGTGGCCTTCTTCTCGCGCCATCTGCGAATAAAAGAGTACCTGCAGCAACAGATCTCCAAGCTCGCCGGTTAGTTCAGGCCAATCGCGGTCATCAATCGCTTCGAGAACTTCATAGGTTTCCTCCAGGGTATACGGCTTGATGCTGTCGAAGGTTTGTTCGCGGTCCCAGGGGCACCCATCCGGAGCCCGCAAGCGCTCCATGATTTGCACCGCCCGCTCGAATCGTTCTCCGGTCGTAGGCATGAGTGACAACTGTAAACGACTGCAATGAGCAAGCAAAGTCTGATCATATTGCCGACGCCATCATCGGCTTAAGAGTGGGTCATTTGTGCCGCGAAACTTTGTGCCGCGAAACTTTGTGCAGCGAAACTTTGTGCCGCGAAACATTGATCAGCCGCTCTGTTTCATCGGAAATGATCGCATCAACGCCCCAATTGTGTAGTGCGCGCATGTCGGCAGGCCGGTTTACCGTCCACACCATGGCTTGCCGGCCAGCATCGTGAATCTGTTGGATCAAAACCTCATCCGTCAAATCGCACCGAGGAATCACCCATTTCGCTGGAAATTCCCTCCAGCCTCGAAGTTTTTTCCTGGTGTCGCACAGATACCCGAGCGGGATGGCAGGATCGAGCGCATAAATCGAGATGAGGACTTCCGAAAGAAAGGAAGAAACGACATAACCCCTCTGTGGAGGATGCTTAGCGAGTGTTTGAAGAGTGATCTTTTCCAGTCCAGCCACCTTCAACTCGACATCGAGAAAAGCACGGTCGGAAAATTGTTTGAGCACCTTGTCAAGCGTTGGCAATCCCAGCGCCGCAGAGGTCGAGCTCTCTACCTTCAAGCTTCTTGAGATCGCATCATGGCAGATCACAGGCTGTCCGTCGCTTGTGAGCCGCACGTCAAATTCAAAGCCGTCGCAGCCATGCTGAAGGCAAAGCTCGAACGACTCCAAACTGTTTTCAGGAATGTGTTGCGATGCGCGCGCCCCGCGATGCCCGAGAAGAAGAGGTGGCATGGAAAATCTGAAACTAAAACAACGTGACCCTTAAACCCAACGCGATTTCGCGATCAATCTAAATCAAAATCTCGAATGGGCCGACCCGTATCAGGAGTTTCCTTGGCCTTCTTCACCGCTTCCTGGAATTTCTTCTCCAGCAGTTCGGAAGCGTGCTTCTGCGCATCCATGGACTGGCGAAAGATGGAATCGCGGCGGTCCCCTTGTTCTCTCATCGCCCGTGCGGCTTCTTCCATATCGTTAAAGGTCTTGGGCTTGATCGGAGCCGTGTGCGAGATTACCGCCCGGGTCTCAGGATCAATTTTCATCAAGGCGCCGCAGCACGGACAGGTTATGTCGAAGTTGGATTGTCGTTTAGACATCGAGCGCCACCATGGCGATGATACCGCAATCATGGTCGTGGCTGAATACGGAGACGGTCATCTCGGTGCAAGACGAATCGGCAGAATACCGAAGTAATAAAGCATCTCCCCCGCCAGCAGCACGAGCGAAACTACAACCACCAGGATCGCCAGGATCTCCCCAAAGTTGAGGCCCGCGCGCCCGTACTCAAAACTACGCGCACCCAGACTTAAAATGTTGATGGTGGCAAAACCGAACACCAGCGCCCAGAGCATGGTGTAGATTTCGTCGTGGCCCCAAGTGAGCAAATACATCGCGGGAACAATTCCAAGCGACATGGCCTGAAGCGCACGCCAGAAGCTCACAAAGGGAGGATGAATTTGCTGGCTCGCCAACAGCGCCATGGAGTGGTTTTTCCAGCACAAAGGGAGGTGGCTTAGCCCGACAACTATTCGTGCAACCGTTTGTCCCCTCGCCGTTAGCATGCGGAAATTCATACTAACGTGTTGTCCATGCCCTGTCAGGGTTAGTTCGAGACTTGGCACCTGACAAGTCCACAGTAGTTGATTTTTGAACTGCCCTCGCAGAGGATAGTACGCGAGGCAAACTTCAACATGGCACGCGATGATCGTTAACTTCGCTGAGCGGGCGCATAACCACAACTGGGAGCTGGACCCGGTGACCCGCTCCCTGCTCGACACCGACTTCTACAAACTGCTGATGCTTCAGTTTATCTGGAAATGCTATCCGAAAACCCAGGTTTGCTTTTCTCTCTTCAACCGCTCAACCTCGGTTCGGCTGGCGGAGATGTTTCCGCGTGAAGAACTTATCCATCAGATGGAACACGCCCGTAAGCTTCGTTTCCGCCGATCCGAACTCGTCTGGCTCGCCGGCAACACCTTCTATGGACGACGCGGCATCTTCGAACCGGGTTTTTTGGAATGGCTGGAACGCGACTTTCGTTTGTCGGACTATGAACTTTCCGTGAAAGACGGCCAGTTCGAATTAACCTTTGACGGGCTGTGGCCTGAGACTACGATGTGGGAGCTCTACGCGCTCTCGATTCTAAACGAACTCAAAACTCGTGCCGGACTTAAAAAACTTCGAGAGTTTGGTCTCGACATTCTCTACGCCCGAGCTAAGACAAAGCTATGGGGAAAGATCGAGCGCCTGCGCGACGTTCCGAATCTCGCGGTAGCCGATTTTGGCACCCGCCGCCGCCACAGCTTCCTCTGGCAAGAGTATGTCGTAGGCGCGATGAAAGCGAATCTGGGCGGCGCCTTCACCGGAACTTCAAACGCCTTTCTGGCGCACAAGCACGATCTTGAGTCCATTGGAACGAATGCCCATGAGATTCCCATGGCCATGGCCGCGCTCGCTCCTGACGATAAGGCGTTGAAGGCTTCGCAGTACCGCATGCTCGAGTTGTGGCAGGAGACCTACGATGGAGCGCTTCGCATCATGCTGCCGGACACGTTTGGGACCACGCAATTTCTTGAGAACGCGCCGGATTGGACAGCCGATTGGACCGGCCAGCGCATCGACAGCAAAGATGCCTATGTTGGCGGAGACGAATACATTGCCTGGCTGAAGGCACGCGGCCGCGACCCCCGCGAAAAGCGCATCATCGCTTCCGACGCGCTTGACGTCGATGACATTCTCGGATTGCATGCATACTTCGGTGGAACATTGGCGGACGGCATCAGCGCCACTTCGATAAAGAATCACTTCCGTAGCGCGGCAGATTTTCACGATCCAAAGAAATGGACGCCAGGACGCCGCATTCGCTTCAGCGCGGGCTGGGGGACGCTTTTAACCAATGACTTCCGTGGCTGCGATCCCGCCGGCAGCAACGATTTCGATCCCGTAAGTCTTATCTGCAAGGTATCGACGGTCGAGGGCAAGCCCGCCGTCAAATTGTCGGACAATTATGCCAAAGCTCTCGGCTCCCCAGCGGAAATAGAACGCTACCGCCGCATCTTCGGAACTGCGGGCGTCAGCGATACTCCGGTGATCGCCTAGAACTTATCGGCGACAAATCGCCATCCCATTTTGCGAAACTACTTGACCGTGATGGTTACATTCGTCGTGTGGATTGGTGCATATCCATTCGCATTGATGTCGCTAATCGCCAGTTGATAAGTGCCTGCTTTCGGTAGCGTCAGCATCTGATTGATAAACACGCTATTAACCCCGACACCGGTCACGGACTCCCCCAGCTTGACGCCATGTGCACTGTCCCAGACTTCAATATGGTCGATAAGAGGCGTGTTCGAACCGTTCTGCTCGTATGCGTAGGCGTTAATCGGTACGCGATTATTTGGCCAGATTGAGCCGTTCGCCGGAGAATTTACGAACACTCCTCGAGCCGCGGAGATCGTCACTTGCACATTGCTTTTGTGAAGAATTGTGCCCGTTCCTCCGACATCCTGGATCGTTAGACCGTAGTTCCCCGGAAAGAGCGAGTACCACTGGCTCAGGGTTGCGCCCTTAGGCGAATCTCCGATTTTGTTGGGACCATTCCACACTTCGATGTGGTCAACCCCCAAGCTAGACGCTAGAGGGCCAAGTTCCGTCGCGAATGCGCTCAGCGGAAACAATTGAGCCTGTGTTGATTGGTTCGCGGGTGCAGTCACGAAGACACCGTAGGCGGAAGACTCGGTGAACTTCAGGCTCTTCCGGTGAAGAACAGCCAGATTCGGACCGCCTACATCCCTCACCGTCAGCGTATGGACGCCGTCCCCAGAGACGGGAAGAGCGAGATTGAAACTCTTGCCCGATGCGCTCCCTATTTTGCCCAAGAGTCCATTGTGCCTGTCCCAAACTTCAATGTGATCGACGGAAGCCGCAAGCTCTGAGGCCGCGCCTCGCACTAGCACGGAAGCGCCCTGAATTGATCCGGCGGCAGGCGAGTCGATTTCTACACTGCCCGCTTTGGGTGAGAAAAAGTCGGACATGTCTGTGGCGCTCGCCGACCACCCTGGGTAAGTGGAAATCCCCAGAACGTCGAGCATGGTGCGCAGCGTATTTTGGTGCGAATATGGCGCGCTGGCAACGTAGCCAGGCTTAATATTCGGTCCGATGAACGCTGTGTAGACTTTCCCCGCGCCGTCGCCATCGCCATTGTCGAAGGTTACGATGATCAGCCCGCTGCCGCCCACCTTGAAATCAGGCAAGTTGAGAACGGGAATGAGGTTATTTTGCAGAAATTTATCAGCGCTGGTAACAGCAGGATAAGAGCAGCTTTCATGGGCATCCCAACATCCGTCCGGAACAATGATAGAAAAACGCGGTAAAGCATTTTGCGCCACGTCAATTGTGAATTGCTCGAAATCGACAACATTTCCTTGCGAGCCCGACACGTTGTTAAGGATTTCGTCATACCAAACTGCGGCGTTGTGACGCGCGTAGTAGTGGGTGTAGGGCGGTTGATTGGAGGTGTTGAAGTCTGGAACATTTACATTACCGCCAGCATTCAAATAATTCTGGACATACACTTTCCATGAGATTCCCGAGTTATTCATTAAATGAAAAATATTCTCGTCGGTGATCGGGTCTTTGGTTCCAGTCGACACACAGGCGTTGTTCATGTAACAGCTGTTGCCGTTACAAAAACAATTGTGCGTTCCCGGTGCGAGACTGCATGAGGGTGCCCCCCCGCATTGGTAGCTTGACTCGCAACTGCCAGATGCTAAATACAGATATTCGAGCAGCGACCCTCCGACTTCGGTCACGTAATTATTGGCAAAAGCATATTTGTTACCTTGGCTCACCAGCCACGGCATCCCGGTCGGGTATGCGGTATCAAATGAAGTGTTCTCGTCCATCACAAGAACCACGTGTTGTGACAACGGAACAACTTGCGCAGCCGCGTTTGCCATCAATATGACAAATACCGCTGCACTATAACCGAATCGGATCAATAAACCGCTCGCGAGAGAGCGTTCCAGAGCGGCAGACGAGGCTCTCCCAGTCAATTGCTTGTCAAAATTCATGATGTCCTCTCACACGATTTCGACATTCGGACGAATGCCGAGAAACACGACTTCTAAGAAGAAATTAGTAGTGTTCAGGGCCGCGATACTTTCCCCGAATTGCGCCGATCATAAATCGCCGACCTTCGGTTACAACCTTCAACTTTGATTAAATGCACGAAATAATTCGAGAACTTTCCCAAGATGAAAAGCGAGCTGGGTGATAAGGCGTAAGAGTAAGAGTCTCCTTTAGGAGATTCGACGAACATTCGGACGATAGTTCGCCGCTGCCATGACGTGGGAGAATGTTGAGATGACCGCCGCTTCTCACCTCGCCCTTCCGGACTTTCTATATGGCACCGCCTGGAAAGAAGAACGCACCGCAACTCTCACTGCGCTTGCAATTCGCACCGGCTTTCGTGCCATCGACACTGCCAACCAACGCAAACATTATTTCGAAGCAGGAGTCGGTCAGGGATTGGCGGATGTCTACCGCGAAGGCGTGGTCAAACGTGAAGATGTTTTTCTGCAAACGAAATTTACTTACCAGCGCGGGCAGGATCATCGACTGCCCTACGATCCTGAGGCCCCGCTATCGACTCAGGTAGCGCAATCACTGGCAGGCTCGCTTCAACATCTCGCGACCGACCACATCGACAGCTTTGTGCTGCACGGGCCATCCTCGAACTATGACTGGACAAACGATGACGCGGAGGTGTGGGAAGCGATGCGTAAAGAGCGGGATGACGGGCGCGCCCGGCTCTTAGGGGTAAGCAATGTAGCCCTCGCTCATCTCGAGCAACTAGAGAAGAATGGACAGGAGTTGCCGACTTTCGTGCAGAACCGCTGCTACGCCCGCCTCGGCTGGGATCGCGACGTGCGTGACTTTTGCCGTGAGCACAATATTATGTATCAGGGATTTTCATTGCTCACTGCTAACCAGGAGTTAGTGAATCACCCTGTAGTCCGCGAGATGGCAGAAGGCCTGGATGCGACGCCGGCACAGCTCATCTTCAGTGTTGCGCGTGCGATTGGAATACTGCCGCTGACGGGCACGACGGCCGCCGACCACATGAGGCAAGATTTGGCCAGCCGGGAATTGTCGTTGCCGCCGCAGATGGTTTCTGCAATTGAGTCATTTGCTGGATGACCTGCTGAGAAGGCGTCGCTACCTGCTTGAGGTAATCGCCTCGCGTTCGCCAACCTGCTGGCGCCACATCGCGTAGTAGAGGCCCTTCTGGTCGACAAGTTCCGAGTGCCGTCCCTGCTCAACGATAAGGCCGCGCTCCAGAACATAAATGCGATCGGCGTGCATGATGGTCGACAGGCGATGCGCGATCAGAATTGTGATCGCCTCCTGATTGGTTGCCACCTCGCGAATGGTGCGGCTGATTTCTTCTTCGGTCAGCGAATCAAGAGAGGATGTAGCCTCGTCAAACACCAACAATTGCGGATGTCTCAGCAGCGCCCGCGCGATCGAAAGCCGTTGTTTTTCTCCGCCAGAGACTTTCACTCCGCCCTCGCCGATGAGCGTGTCGAGTCCGCGGTCCGCACGTGACAACAGGCTGTGCGCCGCCGACTGTTCCAAAACCCGCATACACTCCGCATCTGTCGCGTGCGGATTCACAAACAATAAGTTCTCGCGGATCGAACCCGAGAAGAGCTGAGTATCCTGAGTAACGAAACCGATTTTCTCGCGAAGAATATCGAGATCAAGCCGATCCGAAGGGATGCCGTTATAAACAATCTCGCCCGTCTTGGGCGCGTATAAACCGACGAGCAATTTCACCAGCGTCGATTTGCCCGCCCCAGAAGGCCCGACGAAGGCAATCGTATCTCCGCGGGCGGCGCTGAACTCGATCCCGTCAAGAGCAAGCGCAGTCGAACTATGATGCTGAAAACTGACGCGGTCAAACTGCAGCGTCATCAACTCATCCACTGCCTCCGGCGACACCGGCTTCGGATCGCGAGGTGTATCGAGAATCGCCTGAAAATTCTGCAGTGAAACTTCAGTCTCTCGATAGATGTTGATGACGTTCCCCAACTCCTGAAGCGGAGTAAAAATGAAAAACGAATAGATCATGAGCGAAAAAAACTGGCCAATTGTGATCTCTTGCCGGAAGATCAAAAACAACATCAGAAACAAAATGCTGGTGCGCAGGGCATTGACTGCCGTCCCCTGGATAAAACTCAGGCTGCGCAGATATTTCACTTTTTTTAGTTCGAGCCTGAGAATTTTCCCGGTAATCCCGTTCAGCCTCAGGACTTCTTGTTGCGCGAGACCCAAACTCTTGACCAACTCGATGTTGCGCAGCGATTCTGTTGTCGATCCGGCAAGAGCCGTAGTCTCGGCGACAATCGTCTTCTGCATCTTCTTGATACGTTTACTGAGCACAGAGCTGATCACGCCAAGTAGAGGCACCGTCAGCAAAAATGCCGGGGCGATCGCCCAATGGACGCGGAAGGCATAAATCATTACGAAAATAATGCCGATCAGGGAAATAAAGAGGGTATTGATAGCGGCGGTAATGAAGCGCTCAACGTCGCTTCGAACTTTTTGTAGCTTGCCTAAAGTTTCGCCGCTTCGCTGATCTTCGAACACTTGATACGGCAGATCGAGTGAATGCCGAATACCGTCCGAGTACATCTTTGCGCCAAGCCGCTGCACAATTACGTTGACAAAATAGTCTTGAAAATTCTTCGCGACGCGCGACACGAATGCCACGCCGACCGCGGCCAGCAACAGCAAGCCCGCCCCGCGGATGAACTGCCCTTGCGTGTACTGGTGATACTTTGTGGCGTAACTGTCAATGACATGGCGAAAGATAAGCGGGTCGAGCAGAGAGAAAATCTGGTTCGTGGCAGCCAGCAAGAGAGCCACCCCAAACAGCTTCCAATATTGCTTTGCATATTGATACAGAAGATTCATAGGCGGAGGCCGCACGCAGTAAGGGTTGCGCTAGCGATGCAATTTAGATGGTGTGGCGTAGCTTTCGATTCAAACCGCCGTCGGGTCGGAAAGGAGAGAGGTAGCCCGTTTTCTGCGGCAAAATTAGGCGGTTCCAGTGTTCGCGAGAGCTTCGGCGGCTTCCCATGTAGTGGCAAACGTCATGAAGAAATCACCCACCCGAGTAACATCCATCACTTTGCGGACACGAGGGCTAATGCCTGTCAAAACCAGGCATCGCCCGTGCTTCTGGTGCGAAACATAGGCAGTCACTAATGATCCCAAGCCGACCGAATCGATGAAGGGAACGTCGGAAAAATCCAGTATCAGTCTATTGGCAACCTCAAGGTGCACGGCTCGCTCAAATTTGGGCGCCGTCTCAACCGTTATCGGGCCTCGCAGCATGAGGATTCTCTGGTCGTCGGCGACTCCGTCGTAACGCTCCACCCTCAGTTCTCTTAGCCCCATGGCGGGGATTGTAGGCCCCACGGGGCATCGTGTCATCTAAAGAATTGTCTTTCGTCGACATTCTGTCTTTCTTGACTTTTAGGCTTGAACGTTTAGGTTCCACATTACCCGATGTCCCGCTTGGCCACACCCGAGTAGCGCCAATTTCGCCGCCCAGCCTTCCATATAACCCTTCCATATAAAATATGTGAATGAGCCAACTCAACGCGTTGTCCCGCGCCGCTTCCTCGTATCTTCGCTCCGCCATGCATCAACCCATTCAATGGCACGAGTTTGGAGAGGAAGCCTTTGCGGCTGCCAGAGCGGCTGATAAGCCTTTGTTGCTAGATATCGGCGCCGTCTGGTGCCACTGGTGTCACGTGATGGATCGCGAATCCTACGAAGATCCTGAAGTCGCGGCAATCGTGAATGAGCTTTATATTGCGGTAAAGGTCGACCGAGACGAGCGGCCCGACATCGATAGCCGGTACCAGGTCGCCGTGAGCGCTCTCACCGGCCAAGGTGGATGGCCCCTGACCGCTTTTCTTACTCCCGACGGCAAGCCGTTTTACGGCGGAACCTATTTCCCTCCCGCCGACGGCTATGGACGACCGAGTTTCAAGCGAGTCTTAACCTCCATCGCGGCAGCTTATCGCGAGAAGAAGGGCGAGGTTCTTGAGCAGGCGGGCCTTGTCGAAAGCGCGATCGCACGAGCAGAGACTTTCGGTGGCGGTGGCAAAGTTTCAGCGAGCGTGATTGACGCCATCATCGAATCCGCGCACAAGATGTTTGATAGCACGAACGGCGGCTTTGGTGGAGCGCCGAAGTTTCCGCACCCTGGCGCACTCGATCTCATCATGGAACGTTACGCGCGCACTGGGGACAGCGATCTCAAAACAGTCTTTTCAACCACCCTCGAAAAGATGGCACGCGGCGGAGTTTACGACCAACTGGCAGGAGGCTTCCATCGTTACTCGGTGGACGACCGCTGGGTTGTGCCTCACTTCGAGAAGATGTGCTACGACAACTCGGAGCTGCTGAAAAACTATGTTCATGCTTATCAAGCTACCGGCGACCAATTCTTCGCGGGGGTCGCGCGAGACATGATTCGCTGGATGGACGAATGGCTTAGCGATCGTTCCCGTGGCGGTTTCTACGCTTCGCAGGATGCCGATTACTCAATGGACGACGACGGTGACTACTTCACCTGGACTCTCGGAGAAGCAAAAGCTGCCCTGAGCGACGATGAAGCCGCGGTTGCGATGCTTTTTTACGACATTCAAGAGATCGGAGACATGCACCACGACCCCGCAAAGAACGTTTTATATATCAAAGCTCCGGTCGACGAGGTTGCGCGGCGTTTAAATCTGACGGAAGAGCGCGTACGCATCCTGCTTTCTGATGCGCAAAAAAAGATGTACGAGGCGCGTAAGGAGCGACCGACGCCTTACCTCGACAAGACGATCTATGTCGGATGGAATGCGATGTGTATTTCCGCCTATCTCGAAGCGGCCAAGGTCTTGGATCTGCCGGAATCCCGCCAGTTTGCGCTGCGATCTCTGGACCGGTTGCTCTCCGAGGGGCAGAACTCGAAGCAGGGCGCACATGCTACGGAGGAATCTGCTCACCCCACGCTGAAGCATGTGATTGCCTATTCGGATCCAGAAGCAGTGCCTCGCGACGCCTCGGTCGACGGCGTTCTGGATGACTACGCCTTCACTGTGATTGCTTGCCTTGATGCTTATGAAGCGACTGCCGACATCACTTACTTCAATTTCGCCAAGGCAATCGCCGACAGCATGGCCGCGGGGTTTTTGGATCACGCTTCTGGCGGATTTTTCGACACTCGTTCCGCCCACCGAGAGAAGGCGGCGCTCGGAATTTTGGGTACGCGGCGCAAACCCTTTCAAGACTCACCGACGCCGGCAGCGAATCCAGCGGCAGCAATTGCATTACTTCGATTGCATGATTACTTAAACGACGGATCCGCCACTCACGCGAAGTACCGTGAGCTAGCGGAAGAGACGCTCGAGGTCTATGCCGCAGTTGCAGGACAGCACGGCATTTTCGCCGCAACCTACGGGCTCGCCGTCGCCCGCTTTAGCCATCCACATGCGCAAGTGGTAGTGATCGGAACTGACAAAATTGCAGACGATCTCTATCGAGCAGCAGTCAGTCCGCTATCTCTCGGCACAGCGGTGCTGCGTTTGGATCCCGATAAGGCTGTCGCCCAAAACCTGCCTCCGGCCTTGGCGCAGACGATTTCAAATCTTCCCGCACTCGCCATCAGGCAGTCGAATGAAGTGAGGTCATTTGCCGTTCTTTGCTCAGGTTACAGCTGTCAGCCGCCGTTCTTTGCAGCGAGCGAACTTGCCTCCGCGTTAGTAACGCAGATGAAATCGGCAGCCTAGACTATCGGCTCGCGCGACTTTGTGTTCCAGCCGCGACCCATGCTTTTATCTCGCTTTCCGCCACTCTCGCTGGGCGCGGCGCTCGGGTATCTTCATTCATTAGAATGGGCATCGTTTCCGCGCACGAAGGTTTCACCGCGGCGCATTGGTGCTTTGAAGTTCTTGGCAATCTCTGCCGATGAAATGCCTAGCGGCGTGATCCCTATGTCCTCCGGTCTTCTCGAATACCCAAAGCTATTTCGGCACTTGGTAGAAGACCTTCCGATGGGAGTGTTTATCGTCGACTCCACGAAGCGGGTACGCTTTTGGAACCACGGCGCGGAACGTCTCACGGGACATCTTTCCTACCAAGTCGTCGGCCAGGTGATTGACGATGTGGTTCAGGCGTGCGATGAGCACGGAAACCGGCTAACCGGCGACCGGCGACCGGTAAGCACTACTCTCGACGATGCCGAACCACAGCAGTGCACAGCTTTTTACCTGCATAAGGCGGGTCATAGAGTCGCCGTCAAAATCCGGACTCGCCCCATTCTCGAGTACGGCGACACCGTTGGCGGCGCGTCAGTTCTCTTCGAAGAAGCGTTTCTCGAGCAGTATTCCCCTGCTAAGTTGATGCATGGATGTCTCGATGCCATCACTGGAATTCCCTCGCGTCGACTCACCCAGGCGGTAGTCAATGAATGTATTTGTGGCATGGAAGAGTCGCACACGGGTTTTGGATTATTGCGTATCCGCGTTCTTGGGCTCGACGATTTTCGCGCCAAGCACGGTCCAAAATCGGTCGTGCCTTTCTTGCAGGCTACGGCTCGGACCTTGCGCCGCACCCTTGGCGACGACACATTTCTGGGACGCTGGGGCGAGAACGAATTCCTGGCGATACTGGCCTCCGCCAGTCCGGTGACCACGGCACCCACAGCAGAAACGCTCTTTAACTTGCTGAGCCATTCAGAAGTGCTGTGGTGGGGAGACCACTTTCTCGTAAAGTCCGAGATTGATTCGATCGTAGCTACGCCGGGCAACGATCTCGGGTCCCTCTTACTCCGCATGAACCCCTTGCATTCCACGGTCACGGCCAAGGTGAAGAGCCCTGAAGTTTCGGGCGACTCCATACGCTTGCGAGGATAATCTTCGATGTTTTCGATTATTGGCATCGTCATCGTTTTCGGGTGCATTGTGGCCGGATATCTTATGGAGCACGGGCCGCTCAAAGTATTAATGCAACCAGCGGAGATGATCATCATTCTCGGCGCAGCTCTTGGTACGGTGCTGATTTCGAATCCAGCCCATACCCTAAAAGCCATGATGAGCGGACTGTTGGGGGCCTTTGGATCTTCCAGGCACGGCGAATCGCGTTACCTCGAAACCCTGAAGATGATGTATGAACTTTTGCAGAAAGCCCGCAAAGAAGGATTAGTGGCGCTTGAGGCGGATATCGAGGACCCGCAGAACAGCCCTCTGCTGAACAAATATGCCGCGTTCGTGAACGACCATCATGCATCGGACTTTGTCTGCGACACCATGCGCATCGCGGTCAGCGGAGGGGTTGAAGTCTTTGATCTTGATCAGATGCTCGACGCAGATATGGAAGTCCATCATCTCTCCGCGGCGGAGCCGGTCAGTGGGCTGGCTACGATGGCCGATTCGCTGCCAGGTCTCGGCATCGTCGCCGCCGTGCTTGGAGTCGTGATCACCATGGGAGCGTTGGGCGGGCCTCCGGAAGAGATCGGCAAAAAGGTGGCGGCCGCCCTTGTCGGTACGTTCCTCGGCATTCTGCTTTGTTACGGACTCGTTGGCCCTCTTGCAGTCCGCATGGGGAAGGTTTCAGCTGAAGAGCACGCCTATCTGATGGTTTCACGAGTGATTATGATCTCGTTCCTGAAAGGCGTGGCCCCGATCCTGGCAGTGGAAATCGGCCGCAGGACAGTGCCTGGTAACGCACGCCCTTCGTTCAAAAAAGTAGAAGAGGCATGCCGCGGCGGAGGCTCAGCAGCCGCAGCAACGGCGGCCGGGTAGCCATGGCGACCCCGCCAATAATCATCATCAAGAAGAAGGATGGCCACGGCGGCCATCACGGCGGCGCGTGGAAGGTCGCCTACGCCGACTTCGTCACCGCTATGATGGCGCTGTTTATCGTTCTGTGGCTGATGAGCAATAGCACCAAGCAGGAGCAATTGGCCATCAGCGGTTATTTCAAGGATCCAAGTGGGACCGCTAGAAAAGTTGGAACCAATCTTGCCGGGACTGGGGAAACTTTGCCGCTTGCCAAGCCCGACCTATCGAAACTGAAAGAAACTTTGCAGAAGCGCATTCAAGAAATCGCCACTCTCAATAAATTAAAAAAAAATATTGAGATCACCGTGACATCCGAAGGTCTGCGCATTGAACTGATTGAGTCGGAGCAAGGCACTTTCTTCAACAGCGGAAGTGCAGCTTTGAATCAGAACGGGCAGGAGATTATCGGGCTTTTGGCTACCGAGTTAGGCCAGGTTCCAAACGATATTTCGATCGAGGGACATACGGACGCCAAGCCTTTCGTCGGCATGAGTAAGTACAGCAACTGGGAATTATCCTCGGATCGTGCCAACTCCGCGCGGAGGCTGATGCAGGGCGCAGATGGACTGCGCATTGATCAAGTTAAACAGGTGCGCGGTTTTGCCGATCAGCGCCTGCGCAATCCAAAAGACGCCTTCGATCCGTCCAACCGCCGCGTGTCCATCATCGTGCAGAACCTGGCCACAAAGTTGGAAGAACCGGACGAGAGCGACAAAGCTGCCAAAGGCGAAAAGCCAACAGAATAAAAAAGGCCGACCCTATGAGAGGTCAGCCTTAAAAGATCAAAGCAATAACTCAATTTCGTGAGTAGGTGCTCGCAGCTACTACGCGCCGCAGTTTGGATTTTTCGGCGGACATAGTGGAATCGGGCCCGATCGAGCTGGTTCTCGAGGGATCGCGCCGTATGCAAATGTTCCTACCAAACCTACCAACAACAGTAACGCCCTGAGCGAACGTTTCATGTGACTTCTCCTAATAGGGTCTGCCGAAGGTTAGTAACTTCATGTACGATCGGCCAGCGGATTATACACAGCTTCGCAACGTTTTGATTTAAGGGCGGTTAGCGTCGGCTCTCACGCTGAAAGTGAATAGAGCGAAAGTGCCGACTATTTGGCACGGGTTCGGCACTTGGAAAAGTCTCTGTTTACGTATGGTTCCTTAAGGTAAACCTTGTAGTGCAAAATGCCACAAAAAAGGGAGCGAGGGTAGGGCAGAAATATCTCTTGACAAGGTTTTTACATCTTGTGTTTTTTAGCGAAAACACTGTTTCGTGTTTGGTTTTCAGCGCGATACGGAATCTAAAGGCGATTCTTAGAGCCGGCCGCAACGGAACTAACCCGCGATGGAGAGCCGCTGCTCATCGGAGGAAAGGGGCTGGGCGGCACTTCCAAACTTGAGCTACGCGAAAAGGCGCGCTCGACCATGCCTTCGAACATCGGAATCAGCGAATCCGATACCACAGAAGGCTGAAGGTCCGCAATTCCCTGCTCCCAACGGTCCGTCTGCAAACGGTTCGTACCAGTTTCCCGAACATAGTCCCTCGTTATGGAGTAGGCGAGCCAAACAAATATGGCGACGATATAAGCCATCATGTTGATCTCGTTTAACCGGCTCTGATTAACAAAGCCACCTGAATTCAGGGCGTAGAGGACGAGTTCGGTTCCCGCAAAAAGGCCGAAGCCAAGCGAGATTCCGAAGCTTATTTGGCGGCGCGAGACGCCCAGAAAACGTGAAAAGAGCAGCAGAAACAAGATGAGGCCAAACTGCACGACCCGAATTGATCGCTGCAGGGTCGTCAAGGCGTGTACGAGCGGACTTCGATCAAAGGAATTAGAGAAAGCCACAACAACCGAGACAAGCAGCATGACCACGCCAGCCCATTTAAAGAGCAGGGTGCCCAAATCCTTCAGGGTGTGATACGGCCGGAAAACATCGATGAAAATCTCGTGAATGACTTTGAAACCGAGAATGGCATTGATTGCTTCGCCGAGCCAGAAAGGAGCGAAATATAGCTCGTAGTTACCCGAAAGCCAAAGCGGAAAAATAATTGAAAAATTTACTATTTGCGCGATGAGAAAGATGAAAAAAATAGGGAATGTCTTATGCAGCTTTTTTTTCCATAACAGCAGAGCCAGCACCGACTGCAAAACCGGCTGGGCGCACCAGAGGTAAAGCACCGCGTTATGGCTTTGGAAGTTCATTCAACTTTCGACAGTTTCTCGCGCGCATACTTAAAAGCCGTTCGCGCGCGAAGGCTGCAACACCATCCTCAGTCAGCGCACTGCCTTCGGTCAACCCCCCAAGGTAACCTTGGTAACCGTTACCTGATGCCGAGCTTTTGTATTGAGGCATAAGCGAGTGGTATCAGCGAATGAGGAAGGTTTGATCCCTACAAAGCCGCTTAGAGCGGCGGGTTCAGTCGCGCCGCCCGTAGCGATGAGATATCAGCAATGTAAGCAGCTTGCGGAAAAAACGTGCTCCACGATGCGCGGACGAACATCCCGAGGAACGTGCACCTTAGTTAGGGAAGCGACGGCAATGCCCCACGCAGCCTGCCTAGCTGGCCTCTGGCGTGGAGTGAAGATACGCACGCATCATGCGAACTTCGTCGTCCTTTTCGTCAAGATTGTGGAGCATGATATCGCGCAGTGAGATTACGCCTTTAACCTCTCGGCCGCTGCAAACCGGGAGGTGGCGAAAGCCGTGGCGTTTCATTAGCGCCATGCATGTTTCAAGGCTATCACTGGGGGCGATGGTGAGTGGGTCCTCGGTCATCACCTCGCTGATCTTCGTTTTAGCAGCATCTTTGCCGTCCACGACGACACGGCTCATCAAGTCACGCTCGGAGAAAATGCCTACCAGTTTCCGGTCATCAAGAACCGGAACGGCTCCAATATTGTGCTGCACCATCAGTTTCGCGATTTCCAGCACTGTTTGGTTGACTTCGGCGAACACCGTGACTTGATTTCTCAGAAGATCACAGATCAGCATGTCTACCTCCCGGGAACGCGCTGAAAGCGGTTCGGAAAAGCCATCGTCGTCCGATGAACCTAGGCGCAAGATTGGGCGCAGGTTTGTTCCCAGCGGCGGAGTATATGCCTGAAAGTTCGACGGGGAAAGGGAAAAACTAGGACCAATCGCCTTCCCAAGCGAGTCGAGTTTCCGATAGCCCGGAGCCCGGTTGGGCCGCGTCCGTACAGCATTAGTACCGCTCGCGATAAGACAATGCAAACCCCTCTCTACAGGTACGAACTGTATGCACGATTGGTAAGATTACTGCTAGCAACTATTCGGGAGGAACTACAGGAAGGAACTATTGGACAGCAGATAAGACCTTGCAGCCAGCGCGGACGGAATCTCGGATTGCGGGCGGGCGGTAACGATTAGGTTGTAATCGTCGCTGTAGCGCAGGCGCTGGAATACGGGCGTCGCCTCCTGCGGTTCGACCAGTGCAAGGTAGCGGAGGAAGGCAAAGACGTCGGTCGTCGGCTCAAGGCCAGCTGCGACGAATGAAACTTCGACCTCTTCGTGATGAAATTGCCAGCCGAGCGATCCGCGAGCGGGGTGGTCGCC